>NZ_JBJZON010000015.1:0-181030 GCF_047200735.1 Pseudonocardia oceanicola | reverse complement strand
AGCATCCGGGTGACCGACGGGCCGGGTGACCGACGGGTCGGGTGATCGACGGGCGGGGTGATCGACGGGCGGGGTGCGGGCGGCGGCCCTACGCTTGCCTCGTTCCCGGTGGACGATCTTCCTCCCGGAGGCCGACGTGACCGCAGCCGACCTGCGCCCTGCCTCGCTCGACGACACCCGCCCTCGCCCGCATCCGCTCGCTGGAGGAGCGCATCGGCGGGCCGCTCGTGGCGTACGAGGCCGAGTCCCCCTACGCCCCCCTCACCGACGAGCAGCTCGCCGCGATCCGGGAGACGGAGACGGACCTGGGCGTCCGGCTGCTGGCCTACCGCCCCTGACCTGACCTGACCCGACCCGACCCGACCCGACCATGATCCCTGCCCGGGACCGCTCCGGGCCATGGGCGGCCGTCACCGGTCCCGCCCGGTGATCCTCGGCGCCGACCCCGAGCCCGCCCGAGAGCATGATCGCCATCCGGGACTGCTCCCGGCCACATGCGGCCGCGGACCGTCCCTTCCGCTGATCATGAGCTCCGAGTGCCTCGGCGGATCGTCGGCCGGCGCAGGGCCGGTCTCGTGCACCACTGCGAACGACTGCGCTGATCCGGTCCACCGGGCGCAGCTCGTCCGCCACCCTGCGGTCGTGGATCTCGACGGATTGCTGCGGAACCAGGCCGGGGTGCTGTCCCACGCGCAGGCGTTGAGGTGTGGGCTCGCTCCCCGAACGGTCTCGCGGCGGGTCACGGACGGCCGGTGGATCCGTGTGCTGCCCGGTGTGTACCGCGTGGCCAGCCACCGGCACGGTGACGAGGCGCGCGTCCGGGCGGCGTGGCTCTGGCTGGGTGGGAACGCGGTGGTCTCGGGCCCGGCGGCGGCCTACTGGCACGGCATGCTCGACGTCGCGCCGCCGACCGTTCAGGTCACGATCCCCCGCACCGAGCATCGCGGGCCCCGGCCCGGCGTCACCGTCCGGCGGCGCACGCTCGATCCCGCGGATCGCGCCCGGGTCCGCGGCATCGGCATCACCGGGCCGCCGCTCACCGTCCTCGAGACGGCGGTCGCGCTCGATGCCGGCTCCGCGTTCCTCGACCGCGCCCTGCAACGGCACGTCCGCTTCGCGGAGGTGCACCGCGCGTACTCGCGCATGATCGGCAGCCGCGGCTCACGGCGGGCCGGCCGGCTGTTGGCCGCCGCCGCCGACACGGCGGGATCGGACGCGGAACGTCTGATGGTCGCGTTGCTGCGCGAGGCCGGGGTCCGGGGCTGGGTGCTGGGCCACGCGTTCGGCCCGTGGACGATCGATCTCGCGTTCGTCGACGCGCGTGTCGCCGTCGAGTTCGACGGATGGGCGTGGCACGTGGACCAGGTCCGGTTCGCCAACGACCGCCGGAAGGGCAACGCGCTGGTCGGGGCCGGTTGGACGCTGCTGCGCTTCACCTGGCACGACCTCACGACGACGCCGGCGCTCGTGGTCGCCCAGATCGAGCGGGCCGTGTCGGCAGCGGCATGACGGCCCGTCCACGTCCGCTGGGCCGGCTCGCGAGGAGTGATCATCGGGTCGGACGGGTCGCGGCCGCAGATGGCCGTGGACGGTCCGGGACGACGATCACCACCTCGGACGCAGTGGCGCGCCCGCGCACGGCCCCCGGCGCACTCTCCGGTCAGCAGCCGAGGAGGCGCTGGGCGAGGTAGCCCTCGACCTGGTCCAGTGGGATGCGCTCCTGGGCCATGGTGTCCCGCTCCCGGATCGTGACGGCATCGTCCTGCAAGGTGTCGAAGTCGACCGTGATGCAGAACGGGGTGCCGATCTCGTCCTGGCGGCGGTAGCGGCGGCCGATGGCGCCGGCGTCGTCGAACTCGACGTTCCAGTGCTTGCGCAGCGTGGTGGCCAGGTCCCGCGCCTTGGGCGAGAGGTCGGCGTTGCGGGACAACGGGAGCACGGCGGCCTTGACCGGGGCGAGACGCCGGTCGAGCTTCAGCACGACACGGGTGTCGGTGCCGCCCTTGGCGTTGGGGGCCTCCTCCTCGTGGTAGGCCTCGATGAGGAAGGCCATCATCGAGCGCCCGACACCCGCGGCCGGCTCGATGACGTACGGCCGGTACCGCTCCTTCGTGTTCTGGTCGTAGAAGGAGAGGTCGACACCCGAGTGGTTCGAGTGCGTCGTGAGGTCGAAGTCCGTGCGGTTGGCGATGCCCTCGAGCTCGCCCCACTCCTGCCCGACGAAGTCGAAGCGGTACTCGACGTCGACGGTGCGCTTCGAGTAGTGGGAGAGCTTCTCCTTGGGATGCTCGTAGTGCCGCAGGTTCTCCCGCGCGATCCCGAGGTCGACGTACCAGCGGGTGCGCTCGTCGATCCAGTACTGGTGGAGTTCCTCGTCCGTGCCCGGCTCGACGAAGTACTCCATCTCCATCTGCTCGAACTCGCGGGTCCGGAAGATGAAGTTGCCCGGCGTGATCTCGTTGCGGAAGCTCTTGCCCATCTGGCCGATGCCGAACGGCGGCTTCTTGCGCGAGGTCGTCTGCACGTTGAGGAAGTTCACGAAGATGCCCTGCGCGGTCTCCGGGCGCAGGTAGTGCAGGCCCTCCTCGGACTCCACCGGGCCGAGGTAGGTCTTGAGCATCATGTTGAAGTCGCGCGGCTCGGTGTACTGGCCCCGGGTGCCGCAGTGGGGACAGGGGACGTCGGACAGGTCCTCCTCCGACGCCTCCTTGCCGGTGCGCTCGGTGTACTCCTCGGCCAGCTGGTCGGCGCGGAAGCGCTTGTGGCAGTGCTGGCACTCGACGAGCGGGTCGGTGAACACGCCGACGTGGCCGGAGGCGACCCACACCTGACGCGGCAGGATCACCGACGAGTCGATGCCCACCACGTCCTCGCGGCCGGTGACCATCGCCTTCCACCACTGCCGCTTGATGTTCTCCTTGAGCTCCACGCCGAGCGGCCCGTAGTCCCAGGCCGACCGGGTACCGCCGTAGATCTCCCCCGACGCGAAGACGAATCCGCGGCGCTTGGCGAGCGCGACGATGGTCTCGATCTTGGCGGAACTGGGCTTGCTGGCCACGGAGGATCTCCTGGGGAACGGTCCGGGTCGACCCCGCCGGATGCGGGGGCGGAACACCCAGGGTATCGACCGCCCGGGAGCAGCCCCGCTACTCCCCCGCCAGCAATGACGTCCGCCGCTCGACCACGCCTCCGTCGGCCCCGAGGAGCGTCTCGTAGGTGGCGGGAGCGTCGGCCGCCGCCTCGGACAGCAGGGGGACGACGTGCTCGCGGACGGGGAAGGGCGACAGCGCCCGGCGGTAGGCGTCGACCCCGGTGAAGCGCACGGTGAGCACCCAGTACGCCGGGTCGTCGACGGCCCGGCCGGCCTCCCCGCCCAGGCAGCCGGGTTGCGCGGTGAGCAGCTCCAGGGCGCGGGCGAGCCGGTCGGCGAAGGCGGCGGGATCGGCCGGCGCGAAGCGGCACACGAGCAGCACGGGCCGGAGCCTACTTGTTGAAAACGCCTATCATGGGCGGTGCGGCCCGCGAGGCGACGACGCGACCGAGGGCGTGGCCGCCGCCCCCGGGGACTGGACGGTCATGTCGATCACGCACGACCACGAGGGCGCGCTGTGCCCGACCGAGCCCGCGCCCGTCCACCCGCCGCGCACCCTGGCCGCCGCGGGCGACCTGCTCCGCGCCCTCGCCGCGCCCGTCCGGATCGCGATCGTGCTGCAGCTGCTCGACTCCCCGCGCTGCGTGCACGACCTGGTCGACGCCCTCGGAGTCACCCAGCCCCTGATCAGCCAGCACCTGCGGGTGCTCAAGTCCGCAGGCGTGGTCGAGGGCGAGCGAAAGGGCCGCGAGGTGCTGTACTCCCTGGTGGACGACCACCTCGCGCACATCGTCGTCGACGCGGTGGCGCACGTTCAGGAGGACACATGACCACAGGTGGGACCCGCGTGCTGCGCGCGACGAAGCAGCGCGCCGCCGTCTCCGCCCTGCTCGACCGGCTCGACGACTTCCGCTCGGCCCAGGAGATCCACGAGGAGCTCCGCCGCTCCGGCGAGGGCATCGGGCTGACCACGGTCTACCGGGCCCTGCAGACGATGGCCGACGGCGGCGAGGTCGACGTCCTGCGCAACGCCGGCGGCGAGGCCGTCTACCGCCGCTGTTCCTCCGAGGAGCACCACCACCACCTGGTCTGCCGGCGCTGCGGCGCGGCGGAGGAGATCGACGCCCCCGCCGTCGAGGAGTGGACGCAGCGGGTCGCCCAGGAGCACGGTTTCACCGAGATCTCGCACACCGTCGAGATCTTCGGCATCTGCCGCTCCTGCGCCTGAGCGCACCCCGGAGCTGCACGAACGGCACTCTTGTGCGGACCTACCGCACGAACGGCACTCTTGTGCGGCCCGCGCGCCGGATCCCGGCCACACGAACGGCACTTCTGTGCGGACCTACCGCACAAGAGTGCCGTTCGTGCGACAGGCCGCGCGTCAGGACTTCGGCGGCATCCGGATCGCGCCGTCGAGGCGGATGGTCTCCCCGTTCATGTAGTCGTTGGTGAGCACCTCCAGGGCCATCGAGGCGTACTCCTCGGCCTTCCCCAGCCGGTTCGGGTAGACGACGCCCTGGCCGAGCGCGGCCTTGAAGGCCTCGGCCTTCTCGCCCTCGCCGTAGATCGGGGTGTCGATCAGGCCCGGGGCGATGGTGTTGACGCGAATGCCGTGCCGGGCCAGGTCGCGGGCCATCGGCAGGGTCAGGCCGACCACCCCGCCCTTCGACGCCGAGTACGGGGTCTGGCCGATCTGGCCGTCGAACGCCGCCGCGGAGGCCGTGTTGAGGATCGCGCCGCGCGAGGTGCCGTCCTCGAGCGGGTCGGTCTTCGCCATCGCCGACGCCGCGAGCCGCGCGCAGTTGTAGGTGCCCGTCAGGTTCACCCGGACCACGAACTCGAAGGTCTCCAGCGGGACCGGCTCCAGGTCGCGGCCGATGATCCGGGCGGCCCGGCCGAGGCCGGCGCTGTTGACCAGGACCCGCAGCGGGCCGAGCTCGGACGCCGCCTCGACGGCCGCCTTGACCTGCGCCTCGTCGGCGACGTCGGCCTTGGCGAACACACCCCCGATCTCGGCGGCGACCTTCTCACCCCGCTCCTCCTGCAGGTCGAGCACGACGACCTTGGCCCCGCGCTGGGCCAGCAACCGCGCGGTCGCCTCCCCGAGCCCGGACGCACCGCCGGTGACGACGGCCGAGGCTCCCGTGATGTCCATCAACGCTCTCCTCTCCGCGACGGCGTCGGTGCCGCCGTGATGCACGTGCTTTGTCCGCCACTCTGCTGTGCCGGAGGCGTGCTGTCGACCACATCGACGACGCCGGCGGAGTGGCCGGCGTCTCATATCGAGATCGACCCGGCGTCGGCACCGGGTTAGCGTGCGCCGACGCGACGAAGCGGGAGGCGTGCCATGACCGACGGCGGGACCCCAGGGGCATCGGGCCCGGACGCACCGAGCACGGTGCGCAAGCTCGACACACCGGAGTCCGGCGAGCTGGCCCAGCTCTCCGCGGTGTTCGAGGACCTGCAGTACGTGCTGCGCTGCTGTGAGCACCTGGTCGCGGCGCTCGCCGTGCCCCGGCCCGATCCGGTGCTGGTCGAGGCGCTGTGGACCGGAGCGCTCGTCGGGTACGTGCGCTGTTTCTCGGGCCGTACCAAGATCCTCACCGATGCGGACGTCGAGTCCCTCGAGCTCGACGACGAGGTGGTGAAGTTCCACAAGACCTTCCCGACCCTGCGGGACCACTACGCCTCGCGGCACGTCAACCCGCGCGAGGCCTTCACGATCGGCATCGCGCAGGCCAACGACGGGCACCCGACCGGCGTCGCCGTCGTCTCCGCGCCGCGGCCCCCGGTCGACGACACCACGGTCCGGCTGCTCGGCCGGATCTCCTACGGCCTGTCCGGCCTGGTCGACGGCCGGATGCAGGAGGTCCAGGCGCGGGTGCTGGAGAACGCTCGACAGATGAGCGCGGCCCAGCTCGCCGAACTCCCCCTGGTCCATCTCTCGGAGTCCCCGGTCGGCTGACCGGGACGACGTTTCGTCAGGGCGACCGGCGCCGCTCACGACGGGGCAGGCCCAGGGCCGCCACTCCCCCGGCCACCGCGACGGCCAGGATCGTCGGCGCCATCGCGAGCGCGATGGCGTCGCCCGTCGGGACCGGGGGTGCGAGCGCGCCGAACGAGAACCGGGACAGGCCGAGGAGCACCGATGACGCCCGCGCGGGCCCGGTCCGCCGCCGCGGGACTCAGGCGCCCAGCAGTTCGTTCCGCATGCTCGACGCGTTGCTCACGACCAGCATCAGCAGGGTGCCCATCGGGCCCTCGGCCAACCCGGCGGCGGGGAACGCGTAGCGGAGCGTGACGTCCCAGCCCTTCTCCCCGCGCACCACCCGCGGCGTACCGAACAGGCCCTCCCCCACGCCCAGGGCGACGCGGGTGGGCACGTCCGTCGCCGCGTCCCCGGACACGGGCAGGTCCCAGGCGACGACGCAGGTCAGGTTGAGGACGGGCAGGCCCTCCTCCAGCTCCGTGCCCTGCACCACGCAGAGCACGCCGCCGTGGGCGAAGGTGAGCGCGCCGTCCTCGCCGACCTCGACGTCGTGGTAGCGCTCCAGCGCATTGCGGGCGATCTCCAGGCTCACGAGGACCCCGTCCCCTCCGCGTCGGCCCGGTCGATCGCGCCGCCGAACCGGCGGTCCCGCTTCGCGTAGATCTCGATCGCCTCCCAGATGTGCCGGCGGTCGAAGTCGGGGAAGAGCGTGTCGAGGAAGACCATCTCGGCGTAGGCACTCTGCCACAACAGGAAGTTCGACGTCCGCTGCTCGCCGCTCGACCGTACGAAGAGGTCGACGTCGGGCATGTCCGGCTCGTCGAGGTACCTCGCGATCGTCCGCTCGTCGATCTTGTCGGGGCGGATCCTCCCGGCCCGCACCTGCTCGGCGATCTGCTTCACCGCGTCGGCGATCTCGGCCCGGCCGCCGTAGTTCACGCACATGGTGAGGGTGAGGACGTCGTTGTGCCTGGTCTTCTCCTCGGCCACCTCGAGCTCCTTGATCACCGACCGCCACAGCCGCGGCCGGCGGCCGGCCCAGCGGACGCGCACGCCCATCGCGTGCATCTCGTCGACCCGACGCCGGATGACGTCCCGGTTGAAGCCCATGAGGAAACGCACCTCGTCGGGACTGCGCTTCCAGTTCTCGGTGGAGAAGGCGTAGGCGGACAGCCACTTCACACCGATGTCGATACAGCCCCGCGCGACGTCCATCAGCGAGGCCTCACCGCGGCGGTGCCCCTCGATGCGGGGCAGGCCGCGGGCGTTGGCCCAGCGGCCGTTGCCGTCCATGACGAGGGCGACGTGGTTCGGGACCAGCTCCGGCGGGATCGCCGGCGGCCGGGCGCCCGACGGGTGCGGCGGCGGGGGCTGGAAGGGCCCAGGAGTCGGCACGGCCACCGAGCCTACGTCCGCACTCCCTGGACTCGGGGCCCGACCTGCTGTACGCACTGCCCATGGGAGCGTGGTTCACGGAGACGATCGTGGCGACCGGTCGGCTCCCGCTGTTCTGCTTCCTCTGCGCCTTCCTCGTCGCCTTCCTGTTCATCCGGTTCAGCGTGCGGATGATCCGCGCCCAGGTGTCGTGGTGGCCCGGCAACGTCACGCCGGGCGGGCTGCACATCCACCACGTCGTGTTCGGCATGGTGATGATGCTGGTCGCGGGCTTCGGCCTGATCACGGTGGCCGGCGCCGACGCGCTGGTGCCGAACGTGATCCTGGCGAGCCTGTTCGGCATCGGCTCGGCGCTGGTGCTCGACGAGTTCGCGCTGATCCTGCACCTGTCGGACGTCTACTGGAGCACGCAGGGCCGCAGCTCGATCGACGCCGTGTTCGTCGCCTTCACGGTCACCGGGCTGTTCCTGTGCGGGCTGCACCCGCTCGGGCTCGACGACGACCTCGTCGGCGTGACCTCGAGCGATGCCGTCGAGGTCGTGCTCACGCTGGTCTTCTTCGCCCTGCAGCTGCTGCTCGTGGTGATCACGCTGGCCAAGGGGAAGCTGTGGACCGGGCTGCTCGGGCTGTTCCTCACCCCGCTGCTGTTCTTCACGGCGATCCGGCTGGCCCGGCCCGGCTCGCCCTGGGCGCGTTGGCGGTACCTGGCACGGCCGAAGAAGATGGAGCGCGCCGTGCACCGGGAGAAGCGCTTCCGGGTGCCGGTCGTCCGGGCGAAGATCGCGGTGCAGGAGGCGATCGCCGGCCGCTTCGACGCCGACCCCGAGCAGCGGCACGCCGTCACCGAGGCCGCGCACCGGGAGGCGGAGCGGGCCGCGGTCGAGGCGGCCGAGGCCGTCCGGCAGGCGGGCCCGATCGGCACCCCCCGCACCTCGCGTGTCGTCGCGCCCCCACCCGAGCGCATCATGGAACCATAACGCGCCCACGAGCCCGCGACAGACGCATTATGGAACCATGATGCGCCCACACGCCCCATTCAGGCGCGTTATGGAACCATAATGCGCGCACGTCCCCGCTCCAGACCCGTTATCAGGGCGATGCGGCCGCAGAGGCGGCCCGGACGCGTCGGCACGAACTCACACGATCGGGGTCGCCCCGGGCGCGGCGGCCGTCGTGGGGTCCCCGCGACGCTCCACGAAGGGCAGCGAGCGGAGCTGGCGCTCGAGGTGCCACTGCAGGTGCGCGGCGACGAGGCCGGAGGTGTCGCGCCGGGTGGGGGCCTCGGCGGCGTCGGCGACCTCCCAGTCGCCGTGCAGCAGGGCGTCGAGCAGGGCGAACACCGCGGGGCCGGGCAGGACCGAGCCCGGTGGGCGGCAGACCTCGCACACCGCCCCGCCGCCCGCGACGCTGAACGCCCGGTGCGGTCCCGGCGAGGCGCACTTGGCGCACTCGGTGATCGCCGGCGCCCAGCCCGCGTGGCTCATCGCGCGGAGCAGGAAGGCGTCGAGGATGAGCGACGCGTCCCGCTCCCGCCCGACGAGCGCCCGGACCGCACCGACGAGCAGCAGGTAGACCCGCAGCGTCTCCCCGCCCCCCTCCTCGGACACGAGCCGGTCGGCGGTCTCGAGCATCGCGCAGCCCGCGGTGTAGCGGGAGTAGTCGGAGACGACGCCGGTGCCGAACGCGTCGAGCGTCTGGCACTGGGTGATGACGTCGAGGCTGCGCCCGGTGTAGCACTGCACGTCGACGTGGTTGAACGGCTCGAGCCGCGCGCCCCAGCGCGACCGCGTGCGGCGCACGCCCTTCGCGACCGCCCGGATCTTGCCGTGCCGCCGGGTCAGCAGCGTGACGATCCGGTCCGCCTCGCCCAGCTTCTGCACGCGCAGCACCACACCGGTGTCGCGGTACAGGGTGCTCACCGGTGAAGCCTACGACCCGCGGCCCGCGCGCACCTACGACGGGCCGACGGCCCCTTGACCGGCCCCGACGGCCCGAGGAACGTGTGCCGCCCGCGGGCGACGCCCCCGGGACCGTGCAGTTGCGAGGTGGAGCGGTTCGGCCACGGACCGCGACCGAGGAGGACACCATGAGCGTCATCGTCATGATCACGTTGCCGGGGGTCGGCGAGGAGCGGCTCCTCGAGGTGAACCGGTCCCATGAGGCGGCCATGAAGCGGATCATCGAGGACGGGCAGGCCCGGGGCGGGATCCACCACGCCTTCGCCGTCGCCGAGGACGGCTCGTGCGTCGTGATCGACGAGTGGACCTCCCGTGAGGCGTTCGACGCCTTCTTCGCCGAGCAGCAGGAGATCCCGGAGGTCATGCGCGAGGCGGGGGCCACGGGATCCCCCACGGTCACCACCTACCGGGTCCTGGAGACCTCCGACCGGTTCTGACCCCTACGCCGGCGGCCGCGGTCGGAAGGGCTGTTCGACGCCCGGCCCCTTCTGCAGCACGAGCGCCGTCGAGGGCGGCACCTCGTGCCAGAGCCCGGGCAGGTCGGTCAGCGGCTCGGACACGACCGCCCGGGACTCCTCGGAGAAGTGCTGCCAGCGCTCGTCCGCGGGGTAGAGCCGGCGCAGCGCGTCGACCTCGCTGCTCACGTACAAGGTGTTGACGACCGGGCCGCTGGCGTACCGGACGGCGTAGAGCCGCTCGCCGTCGGCGACCCCGACCGTCATCTGCAGCGGGTGATCGGAGCCGACGGCGCGGCCGGCGGCCTCCACGTAGCCGGCCATCCGCTCCAGCGCGGGCAGCGGCTCCTCCTCCAGCCCGAACGTGAGCGCGAGGTGGAAGAGGACCTCCGAGTCGGTGCTGCCCCGGACGTTGTCGAAGAGATCGGGCCGGACGGCGAAGAGCAGGCCCCGGCGCAGCTCGGCCCACCGGTCGACGAAGCCGTTGTGGACGAAGATCCAGTTGCGGTACCGGAAGGGATGACAGTTCGTCTGCTGCACGGGTGTGCCGGTGGCCGCGCGGACGTGCGCGAGGAACAGCCCTGACTGCACGACGCCCGCGATCTCGCGCAGGTTCTGGTCGCCCCAGGCCGGCGACTCGCTGCGGTAGAGCGCGGCGTCCGGTCCCTTCCCGTACCAGCCCAGCCCGAAACCGTCGCCGTTCGCGATGGCGCTGTCCGGGGCGGCGCGCCTGCTCTGCTCGATGAGCGAGTGCCGGGTGTCGTAGATCAGTTCCTTCGGCTCGAGGGGACTGCCGAAGTAGCCCAGCCACCGGCACATCGGCGCCTCCCTGGTCGCGTCCGCATCAGGCTGACGTACCCCGTACGCCCGCTACCTCACCCCGGCGAGACGACCTCGGCGGACGACGGATCGCCGCGGCCGTGCCCGTCGGACCTCGCCGAGCCCGGTCGGACCCCGCGGGCGTCGCCGCAGGTCGCGGAACCGGGTCGGCCGGCCTGGCTCGAAGCGGATCAGAAGCCGAGCTTGCGCAGCTGACGCGGGTCGCGCTGCCAGTCCTTCGCGACGGTGACGTGCAGGTCGAGGAAGATCTTGGTGCCGAGCAGCGACTCGATCTGCTTCCGGGCGGCCGTGCCGACGTGCCGCAGCCGCTCGCCGCCGCGGCCGATCACGATGCCCTTCTGGCTCTGCCGCTCCACGAAGATCGTGGCGTGCACGTCGAGCATCGGGTCGTCGGCGGGCCGGTCCTCGCGCTCGATCATCTCCTGGACGACGACGGCGATCGAGTGCGGCAGCTCGTCGCGGACCCCCTCCAGCGCGGCCTCGCGGACCAGCTCGGCGACCAGGGTCTCCTCCGGCTCGTCGGTCAGCTCGCCGTCCGGGTACAGCGGCGGACCCTCGGGCAGCTTCGCGACCAGCAGGTCCGCGAGCAGCTGCACCTGGTACCCGCTCGTCGCCGAGCACGGCACCACGTCCGCGAACTCCATCAGCTCGGTCATCTGCGTGAGCCGTTCGGCGATCTGCTGCGGCTGCGCCTTGTCCGTCTTCGTGACGACGCCCACGACCGGTGTGCGGCCCGCGACCGACCTCAGCTCGTCGGCGATGAACTCGTCGCCGCGGCCGACCGGCTGGTCCGCGGGCACACAGAAGCCGATGACGTCGACCTCGGCCCAGGTCTCCCGCACGACGTCGTTGAGCCGGGAGCCGAGCAGGGTCCGGGGCTTGTGCAGCCCGGGAGTGTCGACCACGACGAGCTGCGCGTCAGGCCGGTGCACGATCCCGCGGATGGCGTGCCGGGTGGTCTGCGGGCGCGACGACGTGATCGCGATCTTCTGACCGATCAGCGCGTTCGTCAGCGTCGACTTGCCGGCGTTGGGCCGTCCGACGAAGCACGCGAAGCCGGAGCGGAAGTCCTCCGGCCAGGACCCGAATGCGGTCATGATGCCTCGCTTCGCTCGGCCTGTGAGTGCGGACAGTCGCTCTGGCGACTGTCCGCACTCACAGGGGACCCGGGTTGTCGCCGGTGAGCCGCTCGAGGATCTCGCGGCCGATGGGCAGGGCGGCGGTGGCCGCCGGGGAGGGCGCGTTGAGCACGTGCAGGATCGAGCCCGGGCCCCGGACCCCGCCGGCACCGCCCTGCTCGACGAAGAGGAAGTCGTCGACGAGGGTGCCGTCCGGCTTCACGGCCTGCGCCCGCACCCCGGCGCCCGCGGGCGTGAGGTGACGCGCCTCGACCTCCGGCAGCATCCGCTGGATCTGGGCGACCATGGCCGCCCTGGACAGCGACCGGTGCACCTCGCCGAGCCCGTAGCGCCAGTGCCGTTTCGCGACCCGCAGCATCCCGGGGTACACCAGCGAGCCCAGCAGCTCCTTGGGCTTGACCGTGCCCCACGAGTAGCCCTCGCGGGCCAGCGCGAGGACGGCGTTGGGCCCGGCGTGGACGTGCCCGTCGATGCCGCGGGTGGCGTGCACCCCGAGGAACGGGAAGGCCGGGTCCGGGACCGGGTAGATCAGGCCCTTGACCAGCTCCGCCGCGTCGTCGGTGAAGCCCGAGTACTCCCCGCGGAACGGGATGATCCGCACGCCAGGATCCACGCCGGCGGCGCGCGCGAGCTCGTCGCAGCGCAGCCCGCCGCACACCACGACGCGCTCCCCCAGCAGGTCGCCCTGCGCGGTGCGGACCACGACGTCGGGCCGGGACGAGGTCCCCCGCCGGACCATCCCGGTGACCGCGCGGCCGAGGTGGATCTCGCCGCCCTCCTTGGCCACCAGCTCGCCGAGCTTCTCCGCGATCGCCCGGTAGTCGCAGATCCCGGTCGACGGCACCCACAGCGCCTCGAGCCCGCGGACGTGCGGCTCCCGCTCGCGGATGCCCTCCGCGTCGAGCCGCTGCGTCTCGACCCCGTTGGCCGCTCCGCGCCGCTCCAGCTCCGCCATCCGCGGCAGCTCCTCGGGCTCGGTGGCCACGACCAGCTTCCCGCACACCTGGTGCGGCAGGTCGTGCTCGCGGCAGAAGGCGACGGTCTCGGCGCACCCGGCCACCGCCAGCCGGGCCTTCAGCCCGCCCGGGGCGTAGTAGAGCCCGGAGTGGATCACGTTGGAGTTGTGGCCGGTCTGGTGGTCCGCCAGCCGCGACTCCCGTTCGACGACGGCGACGCTTCGCCCGCTGCGGACCGCCGCGTGCGCGGTGGCCAGGCCGACGATCCCGCCGCCGACGACGACGAGGTCGTACCGGGGTGTGCTCATGCGGGCGTCAGCACGCTCACGACGGCGCCGGACGCGTCGGCCACGATCACCGGCGCGGCCGCGGTCAGGTCGCGCACCGCGGCGACCGAGGCCTCGTCCGCCTCGCCGCTCTCGGTGACGACGGCGGCGGCCTCCAGCCCCGGCGCCCCGCTGGACACGGCGGCCGCCACGGCCGCCTGCAGGGCCGTGAGCCGCAGGGACGGCAGCGCGACGGAGGCTGCGGCGTAGGTGCGGCCGTCCGTGTCGCGGACCGCGGCACCCTCGGCGGCGCCGGTGCGGGCGCGCGAGGAGCGCGCCAGCGTGACGATCTTGGCGTCCTCGGCGTCGAGCTCGGTCGGGTCACTGCCGGACATCGGTCTCCTCCCGGACGTCGACCTGCTCGGCGGCGTCCTCCCTCTGGTCGCTGGCTTCGCTGGCGTCGGCCGGTTCCGGTACGGCCACGGGCGTGACCAGCACCGACGTGATACGGATGCGGCCGCGGGCGTCCTTGCCGCCCTCGCCGCGCAGGTGGAGCAGCCCCTCGACCTCGGCCTCGGCGCCGGGCAGCGGGACCTTGCCCAGCCGCTGCGCGAGCAGCCCGCCGATGGTGTCGACGTCGGCCTCGCCCAGTGCCTCGCGCAGCTGCTCCTCGCGCTCGGTACCGCTGAACTCGCCGGCGAACAGCTCGGTCAGGTCCTCCACGGGCAGCCGGGCGGCCAACCGCAGGGTGCCGCCGTCGAGCCGCTGCACCTCGGGCACCTCGTCGGTGTCGTACTCGTCGGAGATGTCGCCGACGATCTCCTCGAGGATGTCCTCGATCGTGACGACGCCGGCGGTGCCGCCGTACTCGTCGACCACGACGGCCATGTGGTTGCGGGTGCGCTGCATGTCCTTGAGCAGCTCGTCGATCCGCTTGGAGTCGGGCACGAACACCGGTGGCCGCACGACCTCGACGAGCCGCGCGTCCGGCCGGTCCCAGCCCGCACCGACCAGGTCCTTGAGGTAGGCGACGCCGATGACGTCGTCGATCCCCTCGCCGAGCACCGGGATCCGGGAGTAGCCGCTCTTCAGCGCGAGCCGGACGACCTTCTGGACCGGCGTGTCCTGCTCGGCCCACACGACGTCGGGCCGGGGCTGCATGACGTCCCGGACGATCGTGTCGCCCAGCTCGAAGACCGAGTGGATCATCTTCCGCTCGCCCTCCTCGACGACGCCGCTGGTGCTGGCCATGTCGACGAGCTCGCGCAGCTCGACCTCGGAGGAGAACGGGCCCTCGCGGAAGCCGCGGCCCGGCGTGATCGCGTTGCCGACCAGGATGAGCAGCTTGGTCAGCGGGCTGAGCAGGGTCGCGATGATCCGCACCGGCGCGGCGACGGCCAGCCCCAGCGCGTACGGGTGCTGGCGGCCGAGAGTACGGGGGCCCACCCCGATCAGGACGTAGCTGACCACGACCATGATCACCGCCGCCAGCAGGACACCGACCCAGGCCGGGTCGAACCAGCTCGCCAGCGCGATGGTGAGCAGGACCGTCGCGACCGTCTCGCTCATCAGCCGCAGCAGGATCAGCAGGTTGACGTAGCGGGCCCGGTCGTCGACGACCGTGGACAGCGCCCGGGACCCGGGCCGGTTCGCCCGGACCAGGTCCGTGACCCGCGCGCGCGAGATCGAGGTGAGTGCGGCATCGGCGGCCGCGCACAACCCGGCGACGGGGATCAGGACGATCGCGACGGCGAGCAGGCCGGCGGCGTTCATCTACTCTCCTGCGGTGGTCGGGCGGGTGCCGTCAGCGTTGCTCGGTGGGGTCGGCCGGCGCGTCGAGCCCGACGGCGCCCAGCAGGCGGGAGTCGCTGCGCCGCTGGGCCTCGCGGGCCGCGGCCTGCGCCCGCTCGGTGCGCCAGTCGTGCAGCAGCCGGTTCTGCAGCGCGAACATCTCGCGCTCCTCGTCCGGCTCGGCGTGGTCGTAGCCGAGCAGGTGGAGCACGCCGTGCACGGTCAGCAGGTGCAGCTCGTCGGAGAGCGCGTGCCCGGCCTTGACCGCCTGGTCCTTGGCGAACGCCGGGCAGAGCACGATGTCGCCGAGCAGCGCGGGGCCGATCTCCGGGGCGTCCGGGCGGCGGGTGTCGTCGACCAGCTCGTCCATCGGGAAGGACATGACGTCCGTGGGCCCGGGCTCGTCCATCCACCGCTCGTGCAGCTCGGCCATGGTGTCGAGGGTGACCGCGGTGATCGCCAGCTCGACGGCGGGGCTGACCCGCATGGCGTCGAGCGCGTACCGGGCGACGGACACGATCAGCGACTCGTCGACGGCGACGCCGGACTCGTTGACGACCTCGATGCTCACGGCGGTTCTCGGACCAACCTTCTCGGCGCGACCTGGGGCGGGACTCCGACGAGGGTAGTCGCACCGGGCCGGGTCGCACTCAGTCGGCGTCCCTCCCGGCGCCTGTGTCGGCGTCCGGGGCCCCGTCCGCCGGCTCGGCCCCGAGCAGCGCGCGCACCGCGGCGGCATCCGGCGCGGTGAGGGCCCGCCCGGCGAGGGCTCGCGCCGCCTCCGCGTCCACCCCCCGGACGGCCTGCTTGACCAGCGCGACCGCCGGCGGCGCGACCGAGAGCTCGCGGATCCCGAGCCCGACGAGTACCGGGGTCGCGACCGGGTCGGCGGCGAGCTCGCCGCACACCGCGACCAGGGCGGGGCCGGCGCCGCGGCAGGTGGCGTCGACCAACCGCAGGACCGCCGGGGAGAGCGGGTCGGCGAGGGCCGCGACCTCGGCCGAGCCCCGCTCCGCCGCGAGCGTGTACTGGGTGAGGTCGTTCGTACCGATGCTGAGGAAGTCCACCGCGGGGGCGAACGCGGCCGCGGTCAGGGCCGTCGCGGGCACCTCCACCATGATCCCGACCTCGAGCCCCGGCGGGCGGCCGCGGCCCTCCGCGGTGATGGCCTCGTCGAGGGCGGCCCGGGCGGCGTACAGCTCGGCGGGCACGGTGACCATGGGGAACATCACGCTGACCGGCGTCGCACGGGCGGTCCGGACGATCGCGCGGAGCTGGTCGGCGAGCAGGTCCGGGCGGCGCAGGGCCAGCCGCAGCCCGCGGACGCCGAGGAACGGGTTCGCCTCAGCAGGCATCGGCACGTACGGCAGGGGCTTGTCGCCGCCGACGTCGAGGGTGCGCAGGACGATCCGGCGCCCGCCGAGCGCCTCGGCGACGGCCCGGTAGGCCGCCTCCTGCTCGTCGACGCCGGGGGGCTCGGCCCGATCGAGGAAGAGGAACTCGGTGCGGACCAGGCCGGCGAGATCGGCGCCGGTGCCGGCGGCGCCCGCCGCGTCGGCGCCGACGTTCACGCCGACCAGGATCCCGGTGCCGTCGCGGGTGCGGGCGGGCTCGTCCGCCCGGGCGCGAGCCGAGGCCTCCTGCTCGGCGCGGCGGGCGAGTCGTGCCGCGTAGGCTGCCGTGACCTCGGCGGCCGGGTCGACGACGAGGCGGCCCGCCGTGCCGTCGAGCGCGAGGGTGGTGCCGGGATCCAGGTTCAGCACGGCCGGGCCCGCCCCGACCACGGCGGGGATGCCGCGGGCGCGCAGCAGGATCGCGGCATGACCGGTGGCGCTGCCGCCGGCCAGGACGACCCCGGCCACGTCCTCCGGCTCGAGCACCGCCGCCTCGGCGGGCGTGAGGTCCGCGGCGACGAGCACGACCCGCCCGGCAGAGCCGGCCGGCCCGACGGAACCGGTCCGCCCGGCGGAACCGGTCGGCCCGGCGGAACCGGTCGGCCCGACGGAACCGGTCGGCCCGACGGAACCGGTCGGCTCGCGGTCCGGCTCGGGCGGGGTCGGCGCGCTCAGCGGTGGGCCCCCGGAACTCGCGACTCGCGCTGCCGGATCTCCCGAGTCACGGGGTGCTGTTCCGCGGGTCGGCAGATCCGGCAGCGCGAGTCGGGAGCTGCCGGTCAGCAGGGCGCGGAGGACCTCGTCGCCGACGGCGCGGACGTCGGCGGCGCGGGCGCGGAGGTACTCGCCGGGGAGCGCGGCGAGCGTGCGTTCGGCGTCGTCGACGGCGGCCGCCCAGGCCGCTGGGGCCGCCTCGCCGGCAGCGATGCCGGAGTGCGCGGCGTCGACGAGGGCGGGATCGTCGAGCATCGTCAGGTGGGCGTCGAAGATCGCGGCCTCGGAGGCCGGGGTGGCGTCGCGCACGGCCGCGATCGTGCGGCGTGCCTCGTCGAGGGCGTGGTCCAGGCGCTCCCGTTCGCGCTCGGGATCGTCGGCCTTCTCGTCGGGAACCCGCAGCTCGACGGCCCGGTGCAGCCGCGCCGGCCCGATCGCGATGCCGGGGGAGGCGGGCAGGGCCCCGCTCCCCTGCCCGAACCCCGCCGCTCCGACGACGGGCGCCGGCGTCCCGGGGGCCGGTGTGGTGGGGGCCGGTGTGGTGGGGGCCGGTGTGGTGGGGGCCGGTGTGGTGGGGGCCGGTGTGGTGGGGGCCGGTGTGGTGGGGGGTGAGGCGGTGGAGGCTGCGGGGGCCCCGGCGGCAGCAGTCGACCCGGCCGGGACCGGGGCGCCGGCAGTCGACGGGGCCGGGGCCGGGGCGCCGGCAGCCGACGCGGCGGCAGTGGACGCGGCGCCAGGAGCCGAGGCGGCAGGCGACGGGGCGACAGGCGACGGGGCGACAGGGGTCGGGGCGGCAGGGGTCGGGGCGGCAGGGGTCGGGGCGGCAGGCGACGTGGTCGGTGGCGCGTCGCCGAAGCCCTCCGCGGCGAGGGCGAGGAGGGCGTCGACGGCCTCGCGCGCCTCCGGTCCCCGCGCGCGGACCTCGACCTCGGCCCCCGCCCCCGCGTCGAGCGAGGCCACGCCGGTGAGGCTCGCTGCGGGAACGGGGCCGCGGCCCGTCCGGGGCACGCGCAGCTCCACCCGGGCGTCGAACCCGCGCAGGGCCTGGACCAGCACGGCCGCGGGGCGGGCGTGCAGCCCGTGCGGCGGGGTCACCACGAAGGTGCCCGTCGCCTGGGCCCCGGCTCCGACCCCGCCCTCCCGGTCGACCCCCTTCCCGTCGACCCCCTTCCCGTCGACCCCCTTCCCGTCGACCCCGCCCGCATCGACCCCGCCCTCGTCGACCCCCACGGAGTCGCCCGGCTCGAGTCCCCACCCGACGGGGCCGCCCTCCGCGCCGACCGGTCCGGCCCCGCCCTCCGCACCACCGCCAGGCCCGGCCCCACCCTCCGCACCACCGGCAGGCCCGGGCTGCGCGGCCGACCCGACGACGGGCGGCGGTGCGTCGACCGGCCCGAGCTGGGCCGCCTTCGCGTCGGCACCCGCGACCGCCTCCGCCGCCACCCCGGCCCGGTCCGCCCCGCCCGCTGCCGCGACGGCGGCGGCGACCAGGCCCTCCACCAGCGGGGCCGGGCAGAGCAGCACCCGATCCCGGGCCGACGGATCCTCGAGCAGCTCCAGCGCGACCTCCGCGGACAGCACGGCGCTGCCGAGGTCCATCAGGACGACGACCCCGGCACCTGCATCGGCCGCAGTGATGGCCTCGGCGACGGCGGTCGCGTCGGTGCCGAACGTGGTGGCGTCGAGGCCGGCCGCCACCTCGACCCGGACCGCCTCCCCCGCCGGCCCGTGCAGCATCTCGCGGGCCAGCGCCACCGCGGCCTCGCCGAGAGCCCGGCTGTGCGACACGGCGACGAGACCGACGGGCGGACCGGCGGCGGCCACGCCACGCCCGGACGATCCGGATGGCCCGGACGGCCCCGCGACGGCCGCACCTGCGGCCACAGCGCCGGCCCCCGCTCCCCCGGTGCCCTCCGTCACGTGCTCATCCCAGGGTCGCGGCCGCGGCGGCGACGAGCAGGGCCGACGACGTCGCCCCGGGGTCCTGGTGCCCCACGCTCCGCTCGCCCAGGTAGCTCGCCCGGCCCTTGCGGGCGAGCATCGGGATGGTGGCGTCCCGCCCCGCGTCCGCTGCGGTCGATGCCGAGCGGAGCGCGTCGCCGAGGGTGGCGCCGCCCGCGAGGGCCTCGTCGAGGGCGTCGAGCGCGGGAGCCAGCGCGTCGTACATGGTCTTGTCCCCGGCCTCCGGGCGCCCGCGCGCCACGACCCCCTCCAGCCCGGCGCGGAACGCCTTGGCGAAGCCGGCCGGGTCGAGCTCGGTGACCTCGCCCGCGGCCGTCCCGAACCGCAGGAACAGCGTCCCGTAGAGCGGCCCGCTCGCCCCGCCGACCTTGCTGACCAGCGTCATCCCGATCTGCTTGAACGCTGCGCCCACGGTCGCCGGCGGCGCGGCGTCGAGCGCCTCGAGCACCGCTCCCATCCCGCGCGCCATGTTGATCCCGTGGTCGGCGTCGCCGATGGCGGAGTCGAGCGCGGTCAGCTCGTCGCGGTGCTCGGTCACCTGCCGGGCGAACTCGCGCATCCAGCCCAGGAGCTCGTCGGAGGTGGTCATGCGCCCCACCGCAGGCCCGGCGTGCGGACCGGCGCGTCCCACAGGCCGAGCAGGTCGTCGTCGGCGCGGAGCAGGGTGACCGAGCAGCCCGCCATGTCCAGGCTCGTGATGTAGGGGCCGACCAGCGAGCGCGCGATCCGCACCCCGGCCCGCTCGAGCAGCCCCGCGACCTCGCCGTACATCAGGTACAGCTCCATCAGCGGGCTGGCGCCCATGCCGTTGACGAAGCAGATCACGGGCTCGGCGGTGAAGTCCGCGTCGGCCAGGATCGGCTCGACCAGCATCTCCGCGATCTCCTTGGCGGGCGCGAGGGGCACGCGACGACGGCCCGGCTCGCCGTGGATGCCGATGCCGATCTCCATCTCGTCGTCGGGGAGGTCGAAGGTCGGCCGGCCCGCGGCGGGCACGGTGCACGAGGTCAGCGCCATGCCCATGCTGCGCCCGCGGTCGTCGACCTTGCGCGCCACGTCGGCGACCTCGGCGAGACTGCGGCCCTGGTCGGCGGCCGCGCCCACGATCTTCTCCAGCAGCACGGTGGTCCCCACGCCACGGCGCCCGGCGGTGTAGAGACTGTCCTGCACGGCGACGTCGTCGTCGACGACGACGGCCTGGACCTCGACGCCCGTCTTCGCCGCGGCCAGCTCGGCCGCCATCTCGAAGTTCATGACGTCGCCGGTGTAGTTCTTCACGATGTGCAGCACGCCGGCGCCACCGTCGACGCCCTCCGTCGCGGCGACCATCTGGTCCGGGACGGGCGAGGTGAAGACCTCGCCGGCGCACGCGGCGTCGAGCATGCCGGCGCCGACGAACCCGCCGTGCATCGGCTCGTGCCCGGAGCCGCCGCCGGAGACCAGCCCGACCTTGCCCCGGACCGGCGCGTCGCCGCGGAAGACGACCCTGTTCTCGAGGTCGACGCGGAGCTCGGGATGCGCCGCGGCCATTCCCCGGAGCGCCTCGACGACGATGTCGGCCGGGTCGTTGATGAGCTTTTTCATGGGATCCTCCCGCGCACCCGAAGCCCGTTCGGCTATGCCGAAAACCTGTCGGACGCTACTGTGACCTGGCGCACGACACAAGGAGTGAACGGTGATCCAGTCCGTGGACCGGGCCCTGAAGGTGCTGGCGGTGCTGCAGGGGGCGCAGCGGCGCAGTCTCGGGGAGATCGCGACGGGCTGCGGGCTCGCCCCGTCGACCGTGCACGGGCTCGTCCGCACGCTGGTCGCGCACGGCATGGTCGTGCAGGAGCGGGACTCGGGCCTCTACCGGCTCGGTCCGGCCACGCTCCGGCTCGGCAACGTCTACCTGGACAACCTCGAGCTGCGGGCCCGGGCCCGGCCGTGGGCGGAGGACCTGGCCCGGCGCACGGGGTGCGCGGTGCGGGTGGCGGTGGCCCTGCAGCGCGATGCGATCGTGGTCGGCCACGAACCTCGGCCGGACGGGAGTCGGCAGATGACCGAGGTCGGCATCGTGGTGCCGGCCCACGCCTGCGCGGTCGGGAAGGCGCTGCTGGCCTACGGCGCCTGCGAGCCCGCCGAGCGACCGCACCGGATGACGGGCGAGACCGTGACCGAGGCGCGGGAGCTCGACGCGCAGCTGGCCGGGGTGCGCCGCACCGGCCTCGCGACCGAGGTCGAGGAGGCCGTGCTCGGCGAGTGCGGGCTGGGGGCGCCGATCGCCGCGGCCGACGGCGTGATCGCCGGGGCGATCGGGCTCGTCGTGCCCGCCGGGGAGTGGCCGCTGCCGCCCGCGGCGCCGGACGCCCTGCGGCACACCGCCCGGGCGGTCTCCCGCGAGCTCGGCGCCGCCGCCTGGCCCCCGGTCGTCGAGGGCCGGAACGAGGCGGCCTCCTGATCACCGCCGACCGGGACCCGACACCTCCGGCGGCGCGCCGGTCGCAGGGGACGGTCGTGATCGTCGGTCTGGCCCCGTCACGGCCGGTGGCGGCGTGCAGCGGTCCGAACCGGCGATCATGTGGGGGTCCGGGCCACCGCGGTGCCGCCGCCGGCCGCAGGTCGGCGGTCAGCGACGGCGGGTGCGACGGTCCTGCGGAGGGCCGGTGCGGGGGGCGGCGCTGCGCAGTTGGCCCCGGTTCCGGTCACCGTCGAAGCGGGCGTAGGCGTCGACGATCTCGCTGACCAGCCGATGGCGCACCACGTCGCTGCTGGTCAGCTCCGGGAACGCCACGTCGTCCACCCCGAACAGGATGTCCTGGACGACCTGCAGGCCGGACCGGGTGCTGCCCGGCAGGTCGATCTGCGTGACGTCGCCCGTGACCACGATCTTCGAGCCGAAGCCCAGCCGGGTCAGGAACATCTTCATCTGCTCGGGCGTGGTGTTCTGCGCCTCGTCGAGGATGATGAACGCGTCGTTGAGCGTGCGACCGCGCATGTACGCCAACGGCGCGACCTCGATCGTCCCCGCCGCGATGAGCTTCGGGATCGACTCGGGATCGATCATGTCGTGCAGCGCGTCGTACAGCGGACGCAGGTAGGGGTCGATCTTCTCGTAGAGCGTGCCCGGCAGGTAGCCGAGCCGCTCCCCCGCCTCCACGGCCGGGCGGGTGAGGATGATCCGGTTGACCTGCTTGGCCTGCAACGCCTGCACGGCCTTGGCCATCGCCAGGTACGTCTTGCCGGTACCGGCCGGGCCGATGCCGAAGACGATCGTGTTCGCGTCGATCGCGTCGACGTAGCGCTTCTGGTTCAGCGTCTTCGGCCGGATGGTCTTGCCCCGGCGGGAGACGATGTCCAGGCTCAGCACCTCGGCCGGCGACTCGCCGCGCACGGCGGCGACGGCGGGGTCGGCGACGCCGAGCATCTCGACGGTGCGCCGCACGGTGTCCGACCCGACCTGCTGGCCCCGCTCGGCCACCGTGATGAGCTCGGCGAACACGCGCTCGGCGAACGCCACGTCGGCGGGCTCGCCGGAGAGGGTCAGCTCGTTGCCGCGCACGTGCACGTCCGCGGCGAGCAGCTCCTCGGCGGTGCGCAACGACTCGTCACGGGAGCCGAGCAGCGCGAGCAGCGCGGTGTCCGGGACAGCGATGCGGGACTGGACGGGGTCCGGCTGCGTCACGTGATCTGGTCGCCTGCTTCCTGCTGCTCTGCGCTGGGGTCCTGCACCGCGGCCCGGAGGGCCTGTGCCGTGCCCGATGTTACCGCCGGGAACCGACGGCCCGCCCCGCCGTTCGGCCCGGTCGCTCCGGTGCACCGGAGCAGTGCTCCGCGGACGTCCGGCGGACGTCGCCCCGCCGCACGGTGACCCGGACGCCGGGCCAGGGGGTATCTGGTGATCACCGCACTAGTGGCCGCGGAACGCCTCCTGCAGCCACCACGAGCCGCCGTCCGAGGCGATCGTGGCGTGGACCAGCAGCGCCCGGTCGCGCGGGCCCGCCAGCCATTCCTCGACGCCCGTGAGGTCCCCCGGGGCCCGGACCGTCACCGCGTCGAGCCCGTAGCCCCGCCCGATCGCGGCGATGTCGGTCTCCGGGAACACGACGGTCGTGTGGTCGGCCCCCGCGAAGTGGTGCACCTCGGCGCCGTAGGCCCGGTCGTCGTAGACCACGATCACCATCGGGGTCCCGAGCCGGGCCACGGTGTCCAGCTCGGCCGCGCCCATCAGCGCGCCGCCGTCGCCCAGCGCCGCGACGACGAGCCGGTCCGGCCGGGCGAGGGCCGCGCCGACCGCCGTGGCCAGGCCGAGGCCGATCGACTGGTAGCCCTGCGTGAAGCAGAACCCGAGCTCGTCGGGGACCTGCAGGTACGCCGCCGGGTAGCCCATGAAGTTCCCCGAGTCGACGGCGACGACCCGCTCGGCCGGCAGCAGGTCGTCGAGCGCGATCGTCAGCGTGCGCGGGTCGATCCCCTCGGGCCCGGTCAGGTCGGTGTACGGGACGTCCCGCAGGCGTCCGCGGTCGGCGATCGCGTCCCGCACGTCCGGTGTCCGGTAGCCGGTGCGGGGGCCGACCGCCCCGAGCACCTCCGCGGCGGTGGTGGCGACGTCGCCCACCACGCCGAGGTCGACGGACCGGTGGGCGCCGAGCGCGTCGACGTCGAGGTCGACCTGGACCACCCGCGCCCCGTCGCCGATCAGCCGGCCGTGCCGGGTGGTCCACATCGTGAGCGCGCACCCCCACGCGACGACGAGGTCGGCGCCGGCGATCAGCTCGGCCGCGAGCGGCGAGGCGAACCCGCCGGAGATCCCGAGCGACCACGGGTCGTCGTGGAACAGTCCCGAGGCCACCGCCGAGGTCGCGAGCAGTGCGCCGGACGCCTCGGCGAGCGCGCGCAGCTCTTCCCGGGCCCCGCGGGCGCCGCGGCCGGCGACGAAGACCGGCCGCTGCGCCTCGTCGAGCAGGCCGGCGAGTGCGGCCACGGCCTCGGCCGACGCCCGCGGCGGGGCGACGGGCGGGAGCGCGGGCCGGGGCGCCGGTTCGGCCGGGGCGGCCTGGACGTCGAGCGGCAGGTTGAGCACCACCGTGCGGCGCTGCTCGACCGCGGTGCGGTGGGCGCGGACGGTGTCCGCGAGCGCGCTCTCCGGCGAGTGCACCCGCTCGGCGACCGCGCCCACGGCCGTGACCAGCGCGTCCTGGTCGATCCGGAAGTTGGACCGTACGGCCGACCCGGCCGTGTCGGCGGCGAGGACGATCATCGGTGTGCGGCTCTTCGCGGCCTCCGTGATCCCGGTCAGGGCGTTGGTCAGGCCGCAGCCCTGGTGCACGCTGAGCACGGCGGGGCGCCCGGACATCCGCCCGAAGGCGTCCGCCATCGTCGCGGCGCCGCCTTCGTGCCGGGTCGCGGTGAACGGCACCCCTGCCTCCCGCAGGGCGTTCGTGACGTGGAAGTTGCCGCTGCCCACCACCCCGAACGCGTGCCCGACGCCCAGTTTCGCGAGCGTCCCTCCGACCAGCTCGGCGACGATCACGCGACGATCACCTCTCCACCAGGGCCAGCACGCGCGCCGGTGAGCCCGAGCCGCCGACGATCGGCAGCGGCGAGGTGAGCAGCACGGCGCCGGTCGGCGGGAGCGTCGCGAGGTTCTGCAGCTGGGTGAGCCCGTACTTGCCCGCGCCGAGCAGGAAGGAATGGCAGGGGAAGGGCGGGTCGAAGGAGTGCGCGGCACCCGCGTCCGTGCCGACGGTCTCGGTGCCGAACCCGAGGATCGGCGCCTCCTCCGCCAGCCAGGTCGCGCACTCGACCGAGACGCCCGGGGTGTGGGGGCCGTTCGCGTCGGCGTTGAGGAAGGCCTCGGCGTCGGCCGAGCGGGCGTCCCAGCCGGTCCGGTAGAGCAGCCAGCCGCCCTCGGGCAGCGCCCCGTGCTCGGCCTCCCACGCCGTCACGTGGTCGATCTCGAGCAGGAAGTCCGGGTCGGCCGCGGACTCCGCGGAGAAGTCGAGCACCACGGCCGGGGCCAGCAGCCGCGACGCGGGCACCTGGGACACGTCCTCGCCGTCCCGGCCGGTGACCCAGTGGACCGGCGCGTCGAAGTGGGTGCCGCTGTGCTCGCCGGTGTGGATGTCGTTCCAGTACCAGGCCGGACCGCGCTCGTCGTAGCGGCTGATCTCGGACAACGAGAACGGGATCGTGTTCGCGAAGGGGGGCGGCAGCTGCAGGATCGGCGTACCGGAGTGCAGCGGGGCGGTCAGGTCGACGATCTCGACCCGCCGGGAGGACAGAGCGGAGAGCAGCTCCTGCAGGACACCCATGCCCGGACGCTACGGCTCCCCGTGGCGCGCCGCGACGACCGGGGGGAGGATCGTCGCGGCGCGGCCGCCTCGTGTTTCCGGCGGCCCCCGCGGCGCCGAGGACGGGCCGCGGGACCGGGTGCTCACCAGGGGGGTGGGTGAGCCGCCCCGAGCCTAGACCAGTTCCTTGCGCGGTCACGCAGTCGGTGCACGCGCAGCCACGTGGTCCCGGTCACGTCCGCGCCGAGGGGGCCGGCGGCGCCGCGTCCCGCTCGCACCAACGCCCGGTCAGCACACCGATGGCCCCCAGCGCCACCGCAGCGGCGGTCGAGGCGCGCAGCACCTCGGGGCCGAGCCGGACCGGGCGGGCCCCGGCGGCGGCGAGCGTGGCCAGCTCCTCCTCCGACACCCCGCCCTCCGGCCCGACGACGAGCAGCACCTCCCCGTCCGCCGGCAGGTCCGCGGCGGACAGCACGGCGCCCGCGTTCTCGTGCAGCACCAGGGCCGGGCCGCCGCGGGCCGCCAGGTCGGCGGTGCTCACGGGTTCGCCCACCTCCGGGATCCACGGCCGGCGGGCCTGCTTGGCGGCCTCGCGGACGGTCGAGCGCCAGCGCGCGAGCGCCTTCTCGCCGCGGGGCCCCTGCTCCCAGCGCGCGACGCACCGCGCCGCCCGCCACGGCAGGATCGCGTCGACGCCCGCCTCCGTGGCCAGCTCGACGGCCAGCTCGCCGCGGTCCCCCTTCACCAGGGCCTGCGCGAGCACGACCCGCGGCACGGGCGCCGGATGGTGCACGACCTCGTCGAGCGCGAACTCCACCGAGTCCTTGGCGACGGCGAGCGCGTGGGCCCGGCCGACCGCGCCGCGACCGTCGCCGAGCCGCACGACCTCGCCGACCCGGATCCGTTTGACCGCCGCGGCGTGCCGGCCCTCCGGCCCGTCGAGCAGCACGGACCCGGACGCCGGCAGCTCCTCGACGAGGAACAGCGGCGCGGTGCCCACCGGCCGCCCTACCGGAAGGAGTCGCGCAGCCGGGCGAACAGCCCGTGCCCGTTGCGGGCGCCGACGGCCAGGTCCGGCTGCTCCTCGCCGCGCAGCTTGGCGAGCTGACGCAGCAGCTCGGTCTGCTCCTTGTCGAGCTTGGTGGGCACGGTGACGTCGACGTGCACGATCAGATCCCCATGGCCGTCGATGCGGCCCGTGGAGCGCAGCCGCGGCATGCCCTTCCCGCGCAGCGTGCGCAGCGTGCCGGCCTGGGTGCCCGGCTCGACGTGCAGGTCCTCGCTGGAGCCGTCGAGCATCGGCAGCGGGAGCGTGGCCCCCAGCGCGGCCGCGGTCATCGGCAGCGGCAGCCGGACGTGCAGATCCGCGCCGTCGCGCTGGAAGACCTCGTGCGGGATCTCCTCGACCTCGACGTAGAGGTCGCCGGCCGGGCCGCCGCCCGCACCGACCTCGCCCTGGCCCGCCAGCCGCACGCGCATCCCGTCGGCCACCCCGGCCGGGATCCGGACGCCGACGCTGCGCCGCGAGCGCACCCGGCCGTCGCCCGCACACTGCCGGCACGGCTCCGGGATGACCTCGCCGAGCCCGCGGCAGGTCGGGCACGGCCTCGACGTAACGACCTGGCCGAGGAAGGAGCGCTGCACGCTCTGCACCTCGCCGCGGCCCCCGCAGGTGTCGCACGCCTGCGGGTGCGTGCCGGGGGCGCAGCCGTCCCCGCCGCACTCCGAGCAGAGCACCGCGGTGTCCACGGTCAGCTCGCGCTGCACCCCGGTGGCGCACTCCTCCAGGGTCAGCTGCATGCGGATGAGCGCGTCCGCGCCCGGCTGCACGCGGCTGCGCGGCCCCCGCGAGCGGCCGCCCGCCGCGCCGCCGAAGAACGCGTCCATGATGTCGCCGAAGCCGAAGGCGCTGAACGGGTCCGCCCCGCCCGCGCCGCCGCCGCGGCCGTTGTCCAGCGGATCGCCGCCCAGGTCGACGATCCGGCGCTTCTCCGGGTCCGTGAGGACCTCGTAGGCCGCGCTGACCTCGCGGAAGCGCTCCTGCGCCGCCGGCTCCGGGTTGACGTCCGGGTGCAGCTCCCGCGCGAGTTTGCGGTAGGCCCGCTTCAGTTCGGCGGCGTCCGCGCCCGGCTCGACGCCCAGGATGCCGTAGTAGTCCCGTGCCACCCTCGAAGTCCCCATGATCCTTCTGTGCTCGACAGCTCAGTACAGCTCGGTGCTCGACAGCTCAGCCCGGTGGGCCCTAACGCCCCGCCAGGATCTCACCCACGTATCGGGCGACGGCGTGCACCGCCGCCATCGTGCCCGGGTAGTCCATTCGGGTCGGTCCGACCACGCCCATTCCGCCCAGGACGGTGCCCGGCCCGTAGCCGATCGACACGACCGAGGCCGTGTGCAGGTCGGCCGATTCGTTCTCCTCGCCGATCCGCACCGTGACCAGGCCCGGGTCCTGCGCCGCGGCCAGCAGTTTCAGCACCACGACCTGCTCCTCGAGGGCCTCGAGGACCTGCCGCAACGACCCCGGGAAGTCCGCGGTGTTGCGGGTGAGGTTCGCGGTGCCGCCCAGCACCAGCCGCTCCTCCGGGTGCTCCACCAGCGTCTCGATCAGCACGGTGGAGACCGTGAGCACGACGTCGCGCAGCTCGGTCGGCGCCGAGTGCGGCAGCTCCGCGACCCGCGCCGACGCGTCGGCCAGCCGGCGGCCGGCCAACGCCTGGTTGAGCAGCGTGCGCAGCCGGCCTGCGTCCTCCTCGGTGACGACCTGGCCCAGGTCGACCATCCGCTGGTCCACCCGCCCCGAGTCGGTGATCAGGACCAGCATCAGCCGCGCGGGCGTGAGCTGGACGACCTCCAGGTGCCGGACCGTGGAGCGGGTCAGCGTCGGGTACTGGACGACGGCGACCTGCCGGGTCAGCTGCGCGAGCAGCCGGACACTGCGGCGGAGGACGTCGTCGAGGTCGAGCGCGCCCTCCAGGAAGGTCTGGACGGCCTTGCGCTCCGCCGCCGACAGCGGTTTGACCTGGGCCAGCCGGTCGACGAACTGCCGGTAGCCCTTGTCGGTGGGGATGCGGCCGGCGCTGGTGTGCGGCTGGGCGATCAGCCCCTCCTCCTCCAGCACGGCCATGTCGTTGCGGACCGTGGCGCTCGAGACCCCGAGGTTGTGGCGCTCCACGATCGTCTTGGAGCCCACGGGTTCCTGGGTCGAGACGTAGTCCGCCACGATCGCCTGGAGGACCGCGAAGCGGCGTTCGTCGGCGTTCACCGCACACACCTCCCTGCTGACCCGCACACGTCACCGGACGTTCGTCCAGTCTATGCGGAAGCGCCCCCCGATCGCCCGGGCGCGAGGTGTGACCCGGCTCAGGATTCTGCGCCGTCCCCGCTCAACCTCAACCTCCCCTCGCGGGATGCGTGTTCCGGGGGCTGCCCACCGGTGGCCGCGCACGGCCACCGTCCACCTGACCGGGTCGAGCCGCACCTCGACGGGCCGGACCGCGGATCGCGCTGCGCACCGCCCAGGGGACGTCCCACCTCGACGGCCGCCGGGCCCCGGGCCCGTCGCCGCGGGCGGGGAACCTGCCGCGTTTACCGCCGACCACAACAGGTATCGCCCTGCGGGCGGCACGGGCCGTCGGACGGCGTAGGGACGGGGGCGGCGGGGTGACGGGCCTGGCCATCGGGCTGGCCGCGGCGGCGGGACTGGCCGCCGCGGCGGGGGACGTGCTGCAGCGTAGCTCTGCGCGGCACGAGAAGAGCGATCCGCACGAGTCCGTGCGGCTGCTGGTGCGCCTGCTGCGCCGGCCGCTGTGGCTGCTCGGGGTGCTGGTCAGCCTCGGCGGCCTGGTCTCGCACATCACCGCGCTCTCGCTGGGGCAGATCACGGTGGTGCAGCCGCTGCTGGTGACCGAGCTGCCGCTGGCCGTCCTCGGATCCGCGCTCTTCCTCGGCGGCCGGCTCGCGCCCCGGGACTGGGTCGGCGTGGCCCTGCTGGCCGCGTCGCTCGCCGGGTTCGTGTCCCTGCTGTCCCCCGAGGGTGGGCACCCGTTGACCGTCCCCGGACCGGTCTGGGCGATCGGGGCCGGCCTGGTGCTCGGCGTCGTCGCGGTGCTGACCGTGGTCGCCTGGCGGCGCGGGCGGGACACCCGCGCCGCGCTCCTCGGCGTGGCGAGCGGCACGGGCTACGGGCTGAGCGGCGCCTTCTTCTCGGCCGCGGGCCGGCAGGTCGCCCAGCACGGTCCGGCGGCCGTGGTCCTGACCTGGCAGACCTACGCCGCCGTGGCGGTCGGGCTGCTGTCGTTCTACCTATTGCAGAACGCGCTGGCCGCGGGTGCCCTCGTGGCCGTCGAGCCGGGCGTGACGCTGACCAACCCGCTCGTCGCGGTCTCGTGGGGCGTCGTCGTGTTCGGCGAGGCCACGGCGACGGGCTGGCGGCTGGTCGGTGCGCTCGGCTGCGCCGCCCTGATCGTCGTCGGGGTCTTCGTCCTGTCCCGCTCCCCCGCGCTGCAGGCCGGTCGGGGCGGGTGAGCGGCCCGTACGCGGGCTTCACCCGCGCCTGGCAGTCTGGATCCGGATGGCTGCTCCTCGGGTGACGCGACGCTGGGTGCTGGTCGCCGCCGGCACCGCGGCGATCGTCGGCGCGGCCGCGACCACCCTGCCGGCCGGCGGGGCGGACGAGCCCGCCGAGGCCCTGCGCGGGCGGGTGCTGGCCGGGATCCCGCCACACGTCGGCTACGCGGAGAGCACCGGCCGGCTCGGCCTGCCCGAGATCCCGGCGCTGGAGCGGGTCATCGCCCTGTTCACGGGGGTCACGCAGCTGCGGGCGTACGTGGCGGGCCCGGACCTCTGGCGGGTCGACGAGCTCACCCCGGCCGGCGAGCGGGACACCTACCGGCGGGCGGGTCGCGAGTACCTGTGGGACTTCGGCGCGAACCAGCTCACGACCGTCACCGGCGACACCCCGGTCCGGCTGCCCCGGGCCGGCGACCTCGTCCCGGGGGAGCTGGCCCGCCGGCTCGTCGGGCTCACCCGGGCCGACCCCGTCACCTCCCTCGAGCCGCGCCGGATCGCCGGGTGGTCCGCCGCCGGATTCCGGGTCGTGCCGGCCGACCCGGACACCACCGTCGGGCGGATCGACGTCTGGTGCGACCCGTCGTCGGGCCTCCCGCTGCGCGTCGAGGTGGCCGCGCGGACCGACGACCGCCCTCTGCTGTCCACCGAGTTCCTGGAGGTCGCGCTGACCACTCCCGACGACCGCACCCTCACCCCCGCCGTGCCGCCGGGCGCCGGGGTGGTCACCGCCGAGGCCGCGGATCTCGCCGGCGCCCTCCGCCAGCTCGACGCCGCCCCGCCGCCGGTGCGGCTCGCCGGCCGCGATCGTGTCCCGCTCGGCGCCGGGCTGCCCGGCGTCGGGGTGTACGGCGCAGGCGTGTCGGGCTTCGTGCTGGTCCCGGCGTCGCGCGGGATCGCGGACCGGCTGATCGACGGCGCCGCATCGACCGGCGGGGTCGCGGTCGAGGTGCCGGTCGGGCGGGCCGCGCGGGTCAGCACACCGCTGCTGTCGGTCGTCGCGCGCGGGGGGATCCGCCGCGGCGGGGTCCTGCTGGCCGGGACCGTGGCGCCGGAGGTGCTGGAACGGGCGGTGCGCGAGCTGCCGGGACGGCGCACGTGATCGTCGCGACGAGCGGACTCACCAAGCGGTTCGGCCGGGTGACGGCGGTGCGGGATGTCTCGCTGGAGATCCCCCGGGGCGTCCGGTTCGGGCTGCTGGGCCCCAACGGCTCGGGCAAGACCACGCTGGTCCGGATGCTGCTCGGGCTGGTACACGCGACGTCGGGGTCGATCGAGGTGCTCGGCGAACCCGTGCCGCGCCGCGCCCGGTCGGTGCTGCCCCGGGTCGGCGCGCTGGTCGAGGGTCCGGCGGCGTGGTCCCACCTGTCCGGGCGGGCCAACCTGCGGCTGCTCGACGCCGCCGGGCCGGGCGGGCGCCTGCGGGATCGCCGTCGCCGGGTCGACGAGGCCCTGGAACGGGTCGGGCTCGGCGGCGTCGACCGGCGCCCGGTGCGGGCCTACTCCCTCGGCATGCGGCAGCGGCTCGGCATCGCGGCAGCCCTGCTGCGGGAGCCGGAGCTGCTGCTGCTCGACGAGCCGACCAACGGTCTCGACCCGCGCGGCATCCACGAGATCCGGGCGCTGCTGACCTCGCTGAACGAGGCCGGGACCACCGTGGTGCTCTCGTCGCACCTGCTCACCGAGGTCGAGGCGTTGTGCACGCACGTCGGGGTGATGGACGCCGGGCGGCTCGCAGTGACCTCCGAACTCGCGGCGCTGCGCGTCCCCACCGGGCGGGTCCTCGTCCGCACACCCGAGCCCGCGGCCGTCGTCGGGCTGCTGGACGGGCAGGTCGTCGGCCGCAGCGGCGACACGGTCACCGTGCGCGGGGTGGCGCCGGCGGCGCTCAACGCCCGACTGGTCGCCGGCGGGGTGCCGGTGACCGGACTGACCGAGGAACGGCGGACCTTGGAGCAGGTGGTGCTGGAGCTCACCGGGAGCGGAACCGACCGGGTCGACCGCGGCGCGTCCCGCGCCGGGCCGGAGGGGGCACGGTGATCGGCGTCGAGCTGCGGCTCCTGCTGCGCCGGCGGCGGGTGTGGCTGTGCTGGGCCCTGCTGTGCGCGCTGCCGACGCTGGTCGCGATCCTGCTCGCGACGACGCGGCTCGCCCCGCCGCCCGGCCGCGGCGGCGCCTTCCTGTCCGCCGTGGTGAGCAACGGGCAGATCTTCCCGGCGGCGGCGCTCGCACTCGTCATCCCGATCTTCCTGCCGATCACGGTGGCGATCGTCGCGGGCGACACGGTGGCGGGCGAGGCGGCGGCCGGGACGCTGCGCTACCTGCTGGTGCGGCCGGTCGGGCGGGTCCACCTGCTGCTGGCGAAGCTGATCTCCGTGGCCGCGTTCGTGCTGCTCGCGGTGCTGTTCGTGACGCTCGTGTCCTACGTCGTCGGTGTCGCCGCCTTCGGTTTCGGGCCCGAGGCCACGCTGGGCGGCGGCGGGTCGATCCCGTCCCTGTCCGGCGTCGAGCTGACCCCCGCCGACGTCGTCGCCCGGACCGCGGTGACCGTCGGGTACCTGGCGCTGTGCATGCTCGCACTGGGTGCGGTGGGAGTGTTCTTCTCGACGCTCACCGACTCCCCGCTCGCGGCGACCCTCGGGGTGCTGGCGGTCGTGGTGGCCAGCGCCGCGCTGCAGCCCCTCGACGCCGCCGCGGCGATCGAGCCCTACCTGCCGACCTCGCACTGGCTGGCGTGGATCGACCTCTACCGCGCCCCGATCCTCTGGACCGACGTGCGGGAGGGGGTGCTGGTGCAGCTGGCCTACGTCGTCATCGCCTTCGGCGCCGCCTGGGCCAACTTCAGCACCAAGGACGTCACGACGTGAGGCGGTCGAGTTCGCGGGGTGGTGCCTCGAGACCGTGCGGGACGCGGCCGTGATCACCGACCGGGACGCTTCTCGGCCGCTCGTGGCCGATCGCGGTCCCCTCCGACGATCACCGCCGCAAGCCCGGTCCGCCCCGCCGTCATGTCCGGACGGAGGCGACCTCAGAGGGCGGCGGCGCCGCAGCCCGCGCCGGTGAGGTCGATCGGGCGGGCCGCGATCCCGCGCAGGACCAGCCCGGTGACCGTCGGGTCGGTGGGCAGGGCGGAGTGGCTCACCCGGGCGACCGGGCAGACCTGCTGCACGGACACGTTGACCGCGCCGGCGAGGTTCGCGGTGTCGGGCGGGGTGGAGGTCTGGTCGTCGCCGGTCCGGACCGAGAGCCAGGGCAGGGCGTTGCCGACGTCGGCCGCCGCGAGCTCGGTGAGCTCGGCGGAGCCGGGGGCGAGCTGGCGGCAGGCCACCGGGCAGGCGCCGGGTACCTCACTGGCCGCGAGCGCGGCGAGCGACGTCCCGTGCAGGGGCGATCCGAGGGTGACGATGCGGCGGGCCTTGGCGGCGCCGTCGTCGCGGGCGACCCACAACCCGGCGACCACCCCGCCGGCGCTGTAGCCGACGACGTCGACGGACGGGGCGCCGGCGGCGAGGGCGGCGTCCGCCGCCTCGTCGAGCAGCCGGACCTGGGCGGAGAGGTCGCCGGTACCGTCGCCGACGAGGGTGAGCACCTCGGCGTCCCGGCCCGTCGCCTCGATCTGCGCCGCGAGCCGCAGCAGGGAGTCCCGACCGCCGCCGTACCCGGGCACGAGCAGCACGGGACCGGGGCGGTCCTGGGCGGGCCGGGCCTCCGTGTCGACGGAGGGCCCGGCGGAGCCCGCCACCCGCACCCCGACGACCACCGCCACCACCAGCACGAGCGCGGCGAGGACCGCGAGCACCGTCCTGCGCCGAGGGCTCACCGGCCGACCCCGACGGCTCGCTCGCCCGCTCCGGGGCGAGGTACCGGGCAGCCCGCTCGCCCAGGCCGGCGCTCCGCGGCACCGCCGCCGGAGCCGGTGTGCGGCGCACCGAGGTGGTGTGCGAGCGCGCGGCGGTGCCCGAGCGCGCGGCGGTGCCCGAGCGCGCGGCGGTGCCCGAGCGCGCGGCGGTGCCCGAGCGCGCGGCGGCGTACGACGAGGGAGTGGTGTGGGAGCGCGAGGGGGTAGGGGAGCGCCGAGCGGTCGGCCGGGGCGGCATCGTTCGGCGGGAGGGCAGCCGTCATGCGAGGGTGCCCTCGCCCGCCAGCAGCAGGTCCTGCACCACGCGGTCGGCGAGCAGGCGGCCCGGCCGGGTGAGGACTGCGCGGCCGCGACCGAGGGCCGCGGCGTCGAGCAGGCCGGCGGCAGCTGCGCGTTCGGCCTCGTGGCGGGCGGGGTCGTCGAGCAGCGCGAGGTCCAGACCCTCGGCGAGGCGCAGCCGCAGCATTACCCGCTCGGTGTGCCGGTCCGCCGCCGTCAGCACCTCGTGGTCGGCCTCCGGCGAACCCTCCGCGACGGTCGCGGCGTAGCGGGCGGGGTGTTTGACGTTCCACCAGCGCCGGCCGGCCAGGTGCGAATGGGCGCCGGGCCCGACGCCCCACCAGTCGCCGTCGAGCCAGTAGCCGAGGTTGTGCCGGCACTCGGCCCCGGGGGTACGCGCCCAGTTCGACACCTCGTACCAGTGCAGCCCGGCGGCCGTGAGCAGGTCGTCGATCAGCTCGTAACGCTCGGCGGCGACGTCATCGTCCGGCGCGGGCAACTCCCCGCGGGCGACCCGGCGGGCCAGCGCGGTGCCGTCCTCGACGATCAGCGAGTACGCCGAGACGTGGTCGACGCCCGCGTCGAGCACGGCCTCCACGGACGCGCGGAGGTCGTCCGTGGTCTCGCCGGGCGTCGCGTAGATCAGGTCGAGGTTGACATGGGCGATCCCGGCCGCCGCGGCCTCGCGCGCCGCCTCGACGGCGCGGCCCGGCGTGTGCCGGCGCTCCAGCACGCGCAGGACGTGCGGCGCCGCGGACTGCATGCCGAGCGAGACGCGGGTGAACCCGGCCCCGACGAGGTCGGCGAAGAACTCCGGCGACGTCGACTCCGGGTTCGACTCGGTCGTCACCTCGGCGCCCGGCGCGAGGCCGAACTCCGCGCGGACCGCGTCGAGCACGGTGCCGAGGCGTGCTGCGCCGATCAGGGACGGCGTGCCCCCGCCCACGAAAACCGTGTCGACGACGCGGTCGCCGACGGTGCGGCGGGCCTGGGCCAGCTCGCGGCGGACGGCGTCGAGCCAGCCGTCGGGCGACGACCCGGATCCGGCGAGCTCGGAGGCCGTGTAGGTGTTGAAGTCGCAGTAGCCGCAGCGCGACGCGCAGAAGGGCACGTGCACGTAGATCCCGAACGGCGGCTCGCTCACGGCTCCACGGTACGGACTCGGGGTGGCGAGGTGGCGGGGTCGTGCCTCACGTCGGACGCCTCGCCCATCCGTGATCACCGCGGGCGGTGGTGGGGCGTGCCGGGCGCCGCGCTGCCGGTGATGGCCCCGGTGTGGCGGCCGTCGAGCCGGTGATCGGTCGAGCGAGCCGCTCTCGGTCGGCCCGGTGCCGCCCCACACCGGTGCGGTCCCCGGCGGCGGGGACCCAGCGATCGTCAGGGACCCGGCGGCGCTCGCCGAAGGACCGCCGGTCCTCCTCGTCGGGAGCGACGGCGTGGCGTGGCCGTCCGTCGACGTCGGCCCTCAGCTCGAGCTCGGCCCAGCTCTCCGCCTCATCCCCCGCCGGCTCGGCCCGACGCTCGGCCTCCTCCGCGGCCCGCTCGTCCCGACGCTCGGCCTCGTCGGCGCGGCGTTCGACACGGTCCACGACGAGATCGCCATCCGGCCCCTGAGGACCGGGGACGACGCGACACGGGGGCGGCGAGCCGGGGTCCGGGCCCGACGGGCATGTGCCGGCACCTCCGCCGGACGGCGCGGGAGCCACCGGCGGTGCGCCCGCGGGACCACCCGGACCAGATCCGCCCGCGGCCGGCGGCACGCCGGGCGCGCCAGGTCCTGCGGGGTCACGCCCGGTCCCGCCCGACGGACCAGGCCCTGCGGGGTCACGCCCGGTCGCGCTCGACGGAGCAGGGGTCGACGGAGCAGGGGTCGACGGAGCAGGGGTCGACGGAGCAGGGCTCGACGGTCCAGGGGTCGTGCCCCCGCCCGCCGCTCCGCCCGACCCCGCCGAACCGCCCGACCCCGCGTCACCGGGCCCCACAGCCCCGCCGGAACCAGACCCTGCCCAACCACCTTGCGCCGCCGAGCCGCCCGACCCCGCCGACCCGCCGGAACCCGCTGAACCGGACCCCGCCGACCCGCCGGAGCCCGACCCCACCGAACCGGACCCCACCGAGCCCGACCCCACCGAGCCCGACCCCACCGAGCCCGACCCCACCGAGCCCGACCCCGCCGAGCCCGACCCCGCCGGGCCCGACCCCGCACCGGCCGAACCGGAACCGTCCGCCCCCGCACCGGGCGTGGCCGTGCCACCCGGATCGGCACCCGTCCCGCCGGGCGAGGGGGCGGACGAGATCGTCGGCAGCGCCGTCGGCGTGCGGTCGGCCACGTCGTCCGCGGCGACCACGGCCCAGGTCGCCGCTCCCCCGACGCCGAGCACCCCGACGGCCGCGAGCGCCGCCAGCAGCCCGCGCCGCCCCGGCTGCGTCGGTCGCCGGTGTCCGCGCAGCAGGTCCGCCGCCGGGATCCGGCCGCGCGCCCGTCCGTGCCGCGGAGCCATCGCCCTCCTTCCGCCGGCGCCCGGTTGCCCCGTTCCGCGGGACGTGAATCCCGTCGTGCCGATCATTCCGCCGCGGGCACACCCGCGCGACCCTCGCGGGCGAACACGACCGGGCGGGACCGGACCCTGAGAGATCGCCTGCGCCGTTCGGCCGCCGCCGATCTTCCCGGCGGGCGCGTGCAGGTCGGGCCGAGCCGGATGGGGTACCAAGGGGCCCACCGCGCGGCCGCCGCCGCGTCGGCGGCGGAGGAGGTCCCACACGGCATGGACACCGGGACGGACACCGAGCACGGGGTGCTCGGTGCGCGGTACCGCATCGACGAGCTGATCGGCGTGGGCGGCACCGCCCACGTCCACCGCGCGACGGACCTGCGGACCGGCCGCGCGGTCGCGATCAAGCTGCTCCACCCCGGGATCGACGTCCGCAGGTTGGGCGTCCGCGGGCTCGACGAGGTTCCGCCCCATCCGGCCCTCGTCGAGGTCCTCGACAGCGGTGTGGACGGTGGCGGCGACGGCGCAGGGGTCGACGGCGGCCGCGGCTACGTCGTCATGCAGCTGGTCGACGGCGGCTCCCTCGCCGACCTCGTCGAGCTCGGTCCCCTCCCCGTCGGCCGTGTGGTCGCGATCGGCACGGTGATCGCCGGGGCCCTCGCGCACCTGCACGCGCTCGGCGTCGTGCACCGCGACGTCAAGCCCGCCAACGTCCTGCTCGACCGCTCCGGTCGCCCCTTCCTCGCCGACCTCGGCGTCGCCCGGCTGCTCGACGCCACCCGTGTCACGACCATGGGGCTCGCCGTCGGGACGCCCGCGTACATGGCCCCCGAGCAGGTCAGGGGGCGCGAGGTCGGCCCGCCCGCGGACGTCTATGCCCTCGGCCTGGTCCTGCTCGAGGCGCTCACCGGGCGGCGCGAGTACGCCGGTGCGGCTCTGGAGTCGGCCGTCGCACGCATCCACCGGCGCCCCGACGTGCCGCCGCACCTCGACGCCCCGCTGCGCGCGCTGCTCATCGCGATGACCGCCGACGACGCCGCGGCCCGGCCGAGCGCCGCCGAGGTCGGGGAGCGCCTCGGGCACGTCGCCGTCCGCCCGGCGACGGCGCCGTTGCCCACGCCCGTACCGTCCCCGGCACGGCACCGGTCCGCCGCACCGGCGAGGCCGCGGCGCGGGGTGCTCGCGGTCGTGGCGGGCGGTGTGGTGGCGGCCGGTGGCGCGGTCGTCCTGGGCACGACCCTGCTCTCCGGTCCGACGACCACCGCACCCGCCCCCGTCGCACCCGCCCCCACCTCGGCCCCGACCGTCCCGGCCCCGACCGAGCAGGCCGTGCCGGACCTGGCGGGTGTCGCCGGGGCCGCCCTGGAGCAGGCCACGCCCACCCCGGAGGCTCCGGCGCCGGCCCGCACGCCCCGCGTCGTCCTGCGGGACGACGACGAGGACGACGAGGACTTCTTCGACCGGGACTTCCTCGACGATCTCGAGGACGAGGACGAGGACGGGACGGGCCGTGAGCGGGACGAAGGCAACGGCAACGGCAACGGCAACGGCAACGGCAACGGGCGCGGCCGGGGCTGACCCCGGCTGTGAGCCCCCTCCCAGCATCCGGGCGACCAGTGGCCTTCGGTGCGGGCACCGTGGCACCCTGATGGTCGTGACTGCGCTGACTCTGCGCCTCGTGGCCCGTCGCCACGTGGACCTGCACCGGGTCAACAGCGCGCTCTGTCGACGGTAGCGCCGCGCCGCGCCCTCGCCCCCTCAGACCAGGCCCCGGTCCGCGCCGGACTCCCGAGAAGTCCCGGCATGCCCCGGCGCCGCCATCGCCGAGCTCAGGAGCTCCCACCCTCATGCCCTCCTCCGTGCCCACGGACACCCCTGCCGTGCCGAACCAGAAGCGCAAGCGCGGCGAAGGCCAGTGGAAGCTCGGCCACCGCGAGCCGCTGAACCCGAACGAGCGCACCAAGCGCGACGACGACGGGCTCAACGTCCGCACCCGGATCGAGACCATCTACGCCAAGCGCGGCTTCGACTCGATCGACCCCGCCGACCTGCGGGGCCGTTTCCGCTGGTGGGGTCTCTACACCCAGCGCAAGCCCGGGATCGACGGCGGCCGCACGGCCGCCCTCGAGCCGGAGGAGCTGGACGACCGCTACTTCATGCTCCGCGTCCGCAGCGACGGCGGCGCGCTCACCACCGAGCAGCTGCGCGTGCTGGGCGAGATCTCCCAGCAGTACGCGCGCAACACCGCGGACATCTCGGACCGGCAGAACATCCAGTACCACTGGATCCAGGTCGAGGACATGCCGGCGATCTGGGAGAAGGTCGAGGGCGTCGGCCTGCTGACGACCGAGGCGTGCGGCGACACCCCGCGCGTCATCCTCGGCTCCCCCGTCGCGGGCGTCGCCGCGAGCGACCCCGTCGACCCCGAGCCCGCGATCCGCACCATCCTGGACCGCTACATCGGGTCCACGGAGTTCTCGAACCTCCCGCGCAAGTTCAAGACGGCGATCTCCTGGCAGCAGGACGTCGCGCACGAGATCAACGACATCTCGTTCGTCGGCGTGGACCACCCCGAGCACGGCCCCGGCTTCGACCTGTGGGTCGGCGGCGGGCTGTCCACCAACCCCAAGATCGCGCAGCGGCTGGGCACCTGGGTGCCGCTGGACGAGGTCCCCGAGGTGTGGGCGGGCGTCTGCAGCGTGTTCCGGGACTACGGCTACCGCCGCCTGCGGCACCGCGCCCGGATCAAGTTCCTGATCTCCGACTGGGGCGCGGAGGAGTTCCGCCGCGTGCTCGAGGAGGAGTACCTGGGCCGCAGGCTGGTCGACGGGCCCGCGCCGGCGGTCCCGGAGCGCCCGATCGACCACGTGGGTGTCCACCGGCAGAAGGACGGGAACAACTACATCGGGCTGGCCCCGGCGTCCGGCCGCGTCTCCGGGGACACCCTGGTCGCACTGGCCAAGGCCGCCGAGTCGGCCGGGTCGCGGCGGGTGCGGCTGACCGCGCAGCAGAAGGTGGTCGTGCTCGACGTGCCCGACGCGGCCGTCGAGTCCCTGGTCGCCGAGGCCGAGGGGATGGGGCTGCAGGCGAACCCCTCGCCGTGGCGGCGCGCGACCATGGCCTGCACCGGGATCGAGTTCTGCAAGCTCGCCATCGTCGAGACCAAGGAGCGGGCGATCCGCCTGGTCGACGACCTGGAGGAGCGTCTCGCGGACATCCAGGGCGACATCGACACGCCGGTGTCGATCCACCTGAACGGGTGCCCGAACTCCTGCGCGCGCACCCAGGTCGCCGACATCGGCCTCAAGGGCATGATCGTGCGCGACGCCGAGGGCAACCAGGTCGAGGGCTTCCAGGTGCACCTGGGCGGCGGGCTGGGCCTCGACGCCGGCTTCGGCCGCAAGCTGCGCGGGCTCAAGGTCACGAGCAAGGAACTCGGCGAGTACGTCGAGCGCGTGGTGCGGAAGTACGTCGCGCAGCGCGAGCAGGGCGAGCGCTTCGCCCAGTGGGTGCTGCGGGCGGACGAGGACGACCTCAAGTGACCGAGCTCGCGAGGTCACCATTCAGCGCAGCACCTCAGGTCATGTGGCCGACGAGCGCAAGCGAGGAGGCTCGATGACCTCGCGCGTCGTTCCCTACCACTGCCCGTACTGCGGCGAGGAAGACCTCGCCCCCGCCGAACGTTCGGACAAGGTGCCCGGTGCCGCCTGGTGGTGCGCCTCCTGCCTGCGCACCTTCGTCGTGACGTTCGTCGGCATCGGGGTCCCCGAAGGAGTCGAGTCATGAGTCTTGCCACGGAGACCGACCTGCGCGAGGTGGCCGCCCGCGGAGCCGAGCAGCTGGGCCCGGACGCCACCGCCGAGCAGGTGCTCGCCTGGGCCGCGGAGACCTTCGGCGACCGGCTGATCGTCGCGTCGAACATGCAGGACGCCGTGCTCGTCGACCTGGCCGCCAAGGCCCGGCCCGGCGTGGAGATCCTCTTCCTGGAGACCGGCTACCACTTCGCCGAGACGATCGGCACGCGGGACGCGGTGGAGCAGGTCTACGACGTGCGGATGGTCGACGCGCAGGCCGCGCAGTCCGTCGCCGAGCAGGACGCCGCCGAGGGCAAGGACCTCTGGGCGCGCGACCCCAACCGGTGCTGCGCGCTGCGGAAGGTCGCGCCGCTGCAGGACACCCTCGCCCGCTACGACGCCTGGGTCACCGGCGTCCGCCGCGTCGAGGCGCCCACCCGCGCGAACACCCCCCTGGTCACCTACGACGAGAAGTTCGGGCTGGTCAAGATCAACCCGATCGCGGCGTGGAGCGACGAGGAGATGGGGCAGTACATCGCCGAGCACGGGATCCTGGTGAACCCGCTGGTCGACGCGGGGTACCCGAGCATCGGCTGCGCCCCCTGCACCGCCAAGCCCCGCCCCGGGGCCGACCCGCGCAGCGGCCGCTGGGCGGGCACGTCGAAGATCGAATGCGGGCTGCACACGTGACCGAGCCGGCGAAGGCCCTGGAGACACGAGCATGACGACACTCGAGAAGAAGGCCGCGCTCGACGCGCTCGACGCGCTCGAGTCCGAGTCCATCCACATCTTCCGCGAGGTCGCGGGCGAGTTCGACCGCCCGGTGATCCTGTTCTCCGGCGGCAAGGACTCCACCCTGCTGGTGCACCTGGCCGTCAAGGCGTTCGCGCCGGCGCCGGTGCCGTTCCCGCTGCTGCACGTCGACACCGGGCACAACTTCGACGAGGTCATCGACTTCCGGGATTCGATCGTCGAGCGCCTGGGCCTGCGGCTCGAGGTCGCGAAGGTCCAGGACTACATCGACGACGGCCGGCTGGTCGAGCGCGCCGACGGCACCCGCAACCCGCTGCAGACCCAACCCCTGCTCGACGCGATCGTCGAGCACCGGTTCGACGCCGTGTTCGGCGGCGGGCGCCGGGACGAGGAGCGGGCGCGGGCCAAGGAGCGGATCATGTCGCTCCGCGACGCGTTCGGTCGCTGGGACCCGCGGAAACAGCGGCCCGAGCTGTGGAACCTCTACAACGGACGGCACGCCCCGGGCGAGCACGTGCGCGTCTTCCCGATCTCCAACTGGACCGAGATCGACGTCTGGCGCTACATCCAGCGCGAGGAGATCGAGCTGCCGTCGATCTACTACGCGCACGAGCGCGAGGTCTTCCGGCGGGACGGCATGTGGCTCACCGAGGGTCCGTGGGGGGACGCCCGCGGGGCGACGGTGGAGTCGAGGTCGGTGCGCTACCGGACCGTCGGCGACGGCTCCTGCACCGGCGCCGTCGAGTCCACCGCCACCACCCTCGACGACATCATCGCCGAGGTCACCGCCTCCCGGCTCACCGAGCGCGGCGCCACCCGCGCCGACGACCGCCTCTCCGAGGCCGCCATGGAGGACCGCAAGCGCGAGGGGTACTTCTGATGGGCTCTACGGGATCTGGCAGGGACCTGCTGCGCTTCGCGACGGCGGGCTCCGTCGACGACGGCAAGTCCACCCTGGTCGGGCGGCTGCTCTACGACACCAAGTCCGTGCTCGCCGACCAGATCGAGGCCGTGCAGCGCGCGTCCGTCGACAAGGGACTGGCCACACCGGACCTGTCGCTACTGGTCGACGGCCTGCGGGCCGAGCGCGAGCAGGGCATCACGATCGACGTCGCCTACCGCTACTTCGGCACGCCCACGCGCGAGTTCGTGCTGGCGGACACCCCGGGGCACGTGCAGTACACGCGCAACACGGTGACCGGGGCGTCGACCGCCGAGCTGGCGGTGCTGCTCGTGGACGCGCGCAACGGGATCGTCGAGCAGACCCGCCGGCACGCCACCGTGTTGGCGATGCTGCGCGTGCCGCGGCTCGTCCTGGCGATCAACAAGATCGACCTCGTCGACTACGACGAGGCCGCGCTGCGGGCGATCGAGAAGGAGTTCGCCGGACTGGCGCGCTCGCTCGGCTTCGCCGACGACGCCGTGCAGACCATCCCGGTGTCCGCGCTGGTCGGCGACAACGTGGTCGAGCGCTCCGCGCACACGCCCTGGTACGACGGGCCGACGCTGCTCGGGCACCTCGAGTCGGTTCCCGTCGTCGGGCCGGAGGTGGCGAAGCCCTTCCGGATGCCGGTGCAGTACGTGATCCGCCCGCGCGGGAGTGCCGATGCGCGCTGGGGGGACCTGCACGACTACCGGGGATACGCGGGTCAGATCGCGGCCGGCGCGGTCCGGCCGGGCGACACCGTGGTCGTGCTGCCCGAGGGCCGCGAGACGCGGGTGACCCACGTCGACACCGCCGACGGCCCGCTCGACGAGGGCACCGCCGGACGCTCGGTGACCATCCGCCTGGCGGACGACATCGACATCTCCCGCGGCGACATGCTGGTCGCGGCGGACGCGCAGCCCTCCGTGACGGCCGAGATCGACGCGACGCTCTGCTGGCTGGGTGACAAGCCGCTGCGCCCGAACGCCCGGCTGCTGCTCAAGCACGGCACCCGCACCACGCAGGTGATGGTCGGCGCGCCGGAGTCCCGCATCGACACGGACACATTGACCGAGGTCGAGGCGGAGGCCCTGGGGCTCAACGACATCGGCCGGGTCACGGTCCGCACCGCGGACCCGCTGCCGGTCGACGAGTACGCCGACATCCGCGCCACGGGCAGCTTCGTCCTCATCGACCCGCCCACCGGCAACACCCTCGCCGCGGGCCTGGTCGGCACCCCGCTGGCCCTGCGCCCCGCCGAGTGACCACGACCCGCACTCCCCCTCCCCGCGAGTCGCGCTGTGGGCTCCCGCGAGTCGCGCTGTGGGCTCCCGCGAGTCGCGCTGTGGGCTCCCGCGAGTCGCGCTCCGGGCTCCCGCGAGTCGCGCTCCGGGCTCCCACGAGTCGCAGCCGGGCTCGCGGGACGGGAGCGGCGGGCATGATCGGAACTGATCGCTGATGTCGTCTCCCGCTCTCGTCGCCGTCGCGCACGGCAGCCGGGACCCACGGTCCTCGACGACCATCCGGGACCTCGTCGACGTCGCGCGCTCCCGGGCGCCGGGGCTCGACGTCCGGCCCGCCTTCCTCGACTTCGACGAGCCCGGGTTCGGCGAGGTGCTGGCCGGCCTGGCCGGGCCCGCCGTCGTGGTGCCGTTGCTGCTCGGCTCGGCCTACCACGCACGGGTCGACATCCCGGCGGTCGTGGCGGAGTCCGGCGCGGCCGAGGTCCGGGTCGCCGACGTCCTCGGGCCCGATCCGGCTCTGCTCGACGTCGCCGCCGAGCGGCTCGCGGCCCTCGGAGCCGCCCCCGGGGACCCCGGTCTGGGGATCGTGCTCGCCGGCACGGGCTCGTCGCACGCGGCCGCCAACGACGTCGTGCACCGGCTCGCCGGGCGCTGGCCCGGGGCCGTCGCCGGCTTCGCCACCGCCTCACCGCGCGTCGCCGACGCGGCTGCGGCGCTGCGGGAGCGCGGGTTCCGGCGCATCGCCGTGGCCTCGTGGTTCCTCGCCCCCGGGCGGCTGCTCGACCGGGTTCACGAGCAGGTCGGTGGCGCGCCCGTCGCCGAGGCGCTCGGGGCGCACCCGGCGATCGCCGACGTCGTCCTGGCCCGCTACCGCGCCGCCGCGGCCGCCCTGCTGCCCGCCGCGGCCTGAGCCCGTCCTCCTCGAGGCCACCGGGAACCGTCGGCTGCTCCCCACGAGGTCGTCGGCCTCCCCCGGGCACTCGTGATCGCCGATCGTGACCGATGCCGGCCACGGGCGGCCCCGGTCCGTCCCGAACGGCGATCACGAGCCCGGAGAACGGGAACCGTCCTGAGAGGCTGACCACGTCCCCCGAGCCGGACGATCATGATGTGCCGCCGGTCCCGGCCGTCTCCGCATGTCAGCACGGAACGCCGTCCTACCAGCGGTTTCGTCCGGACATTTGCCACCCCTCCCGCATCACGGACCCCGGGTTGTCCCCGGGGCCCGCTGATCGCACGATGAGGTCATGCCCGCCGACGATCTGCGCCCGACCACCTCGGGTGCCTTCGCCGTGCGGCCCCTCCGGATCTCGGATCTGGAGCGGTTCTGGCCGTCGCGCCGCGGCCACGCGTTCGACGAGTTCTGTCGCTGACCCTCGTCCCCCGCCCCCCGCTCGATCGCGCCGCGCCCCGGCCTGTTCGCCGTGCCCGCGCGCGCCCACCACCGCGAGAGAACCCCCGCAATGCGCACCCTGATCGTGTTCGCCCTGGTCGGCCTGGGCGCCCAGCTCGTCGACGGCGCCCTCGGCATGGCCTACGGCGTCACCTCCTCCTCCCTCCTGCTGATGGCCGGCGTGAACCCCGCCGCGACGAGCGCCTCCGTCCACCTCGCCGAGGTGGGCACCACGCTGGCCGCCGGTGCCTCGCACTGGCGCTTCGGCAACGTCGACTGGAAGCTCGTCCTCCGCCTCGGCGTGCCGGGCGCGGTCGGCGCGTTCCTCGGGGCGACCGCCCTCTCGGCGCTGTCGACCGAGAACGCCGCCCCGATCATGTCCGGCATCCTGCTGGCGCTCGGCGTCTACATCCTGCTGCGGTTCTCGATCCGCCCGCCCCGCGAGGCGACGGCCCGCCGCTCCCCGCACCGCTCGAAGTTCCTGTCCCCCTTGGGTCTGGTCGCGGGATTCGTCGACGCCAGCGGCGGCGGCGGATGGGGGCCGGTCGCGACGCCGGCGCTCCTGACGGCCGGCAAGACCGCGCCGCGCACGGTGATCGGATCGGTCGACACCTCGGAGTTCCTGGTCGCGCTGTTCGCGAGCATCGGTTTCCTGATCGGGCTCGGCAGCGCGGTGCTCGACCCCTGGACGATCGGCGGGCTGCTGCTCGGCGGCCTGGTCGCCGCGCCGATCGCGGCCTGGCTGGTCACCAAGATCCCCGCGCCGGTCCTCGGCACCGCGGTCGGCGGCATCATCGTCTTCACGAACGCCCGCACGATCCTCCGGGCGGTCGACCTGCCCGGCACCGTGGTCGCCGCCGTCTACGTCGTGATCGTGGCGGCCTGGATCGCCGCGGTCGTCGTCGCCGTCGGCCGGCTCCGTCGTGCCCGGGCGGCCGCCGCGGCGCAGCCGGACCCGGTCGATCTCGAACTGGCGGGCGCGGCCGCCGGCGGCTCGACCGAGCGGCTCCCGTCCGACTCCACCCCGCGCCCCCTTCCCGACGAGGACTGAGCCAGCGGCGCTCCCGCTCAGCAGGGGTGGGGGCCGAGCCGGCTGCCCCCGCGACACGGACGGCGCTCTCGCTCACCACGGGTGAGCGGGAGCGCCGTTCGTCCGTTCGGGGCGCGTGCGCTCAGGCCGCGGCGCGGCGCGCGCCCGAGAGGGAGAGCAGGACGGCGCGGGCGACGGCGTCGTTGTAGCGCAGGCTCTGCGCGTTCATCCCGGGCCGGGTGAAGGCGCCCGCGACCTTGACCGTGGTGTGCGGGCCGACGGCGAACCGCCGCCCGTGGACGTTCCCGCCGGCATCGACCAGCGCCCCGTCCGCCGGCCGCACCCGGACCAGCCCGGTGTGCCGCAGGACCGCGCCCGTGTCGTCCCGAAGGATCTCCTCGGACACCTCACCGGTGGTGTGCAGGGCAGCCAGCAGCGGGTCCGCCGTCCGATCGAGACTCGGGTCGGGCAGGCGGGCGTCGATCAGGATCGTGGACCGGACCGGCGCCGCCCCGGCGAGCGTGGTGCTGCCGGCGCGGAACCCGTCGTCGTCGAGGTCGACCCAGGTGCCGGGGCCCAGGAACTGCACGAACCCGGCCTCGGAGAGGGCCAGCAGCTGGCGGACCCGGAACCCGGGCGGCCCGCTCGCGACCGAGTTGAAGAAGGCCTGCCACCACGGGACGTCGCGGGCCCGCGAGGCCGCGGACAGCAGCGCGGCGCCCTGCACCCGCGTGATCTCCCCGTACACTGCGAGCATCGCCGTGAACGCCCCGAGGTGCGGGGTGTGCCGCTCGTCGGTGTGCCGATGCAGGTCCTCGGCGATCCGGGCCCGGACGAGCGGCTGGAGCTCCTCGAGCGACCCGGCCGCCAGCCCGTCGAAGGGCCGGTCCAGCGCCGCGAAGTCGATCCGGTCGACCGGGTCGGGCACCGCAACGGACAGCAGGTCCGCCATCTCCGGGGAGTCCCAGTCGAGCGCGGCGAAGCGCGGCTCGAACTCCGTCCACGGCAGCGCGACCAGCTCGGGATGGCCACCGAACAGCTCGTGGTACCAGCCGAAGGCGATCTCCTTGGCCATCAGCGGCCACAGGTCGCGGCGCAGCTCCAGCGGCCGCGGCAGCGCCTCGGCCAGGGCGTCGACCACCGCGGAGGTGAGGAACCGCGGCACCGGCGGGCGCCCCGCGCGCAGCTGGTAGTGCGACTTCGAGTGGTAGGGGGCGCCGCGCGGGGACCCGGCCACCAGCCGCGGCTCGCGGCCCGAGGGCAGGTACGTCAGCCCGTCGGGTCCCTCCTCGAACCGGCCGCCGCGCCCCTCGAACAGCAGCACCATCAGGTCGACGAACGCCAGCCCCAGCCCGCGCGTGATCACCGTCTCCTCCGGCTCGACGACCGAGAGGTCCGAGTCCGTGGTCTGCTCCGGCGGCAGGTAGCGCAGGCCCCGGGCCGTGGCCGCGTCGAGCAGCGCCTGCTCCTCCGGCGTCGGGCCGGCGTCGAGGTGCCCGGACGCCAGGACGACGGCGTCGACGGTCAGCGCGGGCTCCCCCTCGACCGCCAGCACCTGCCGACCGGCCCGCTCGGTCAGCCCAGTCGCGCGGGCGGGGTGGACGTGCACCCGGACGTCGTCGGGCAGCCCGTCGACGACCGTGCGCAGGACGGAGGCGAGGTAGCGGCTCTGCAGCCGGCGGCTCGGGAAGGTGGAGGCGGTGACGGCGCGCAGCTCGGCGACCAGCTCGGGTGGCCACTCGGCGAGGTCGGCCTCGGAGAGCCCCTGCGCCCAGTCCCAGAAGGACGGCCCGGGAACGATCGGCCCGTCGCACACCACGGTGTCGTCGGTGAACATCGTGACGTCCGCGGCCATCGAGTTCATGGCGAGCAGCGGCGACTGTGCGTCGCGCCAGATCCGCCCGGCACCGGCCGGGTACGGGTCGACCAGATGGACGTCCAGGGCGTCCCGGAGCAGCTCGTGCGCACTGGCGGAGATCCGTTCGAGGATCCCGACGCCGCGCGGGCCAGCCCCGACGATCGCGATGGCGGTGCTCATCGTCCTCCCGGCGGTCGGTCCTCGCAGCGTGCAGCGCGCAGGCCCACCGTCGGTATTCCCGGGGCCTGCCCCAGGCACGAGTGGGGGTCCACCCCACATCGGGAACGGGGGCCGGCGCACCGTTCGCGGGGGTTGGCTCGCTCGTCCCGAGCCTCCCGCACCGGCACAGTTCTCGGCACCGGAGGCCCCGGACCGGGGGCCTCCACCGGACGAGGAGCACACATGTCGAACTGGGAGAGCAGCTACAGCGAGGACTACTCCGAGGACTACTCGGAGGACTACTGGGAGGACCACTCGGACGAGGGCTACGACGACCACGACGGCGGCGAGGACGACGGCGACTTCGAGGAGACCGCGAGCTTCGAGGAGGACGACACCGACACCGACGACGCCACCTCCGACGACCACTGCGACGACCACTACGCCGCATGACCCGACCCGGCCGGCCCGCCCCGCGGGTCGGCCGGAGCCGTCCCCACGGCGCCCGCCCGACGTCGTGCCGGACGCTCTGCCCGTCCACCCCGAGGAGCCGGAGATGCCCGAGACGATCGCCGCCGCCCGCAGCACCGCTGCCCAGGCGGCCGAGCTCCTCGACGAGACCCTCGCCGGCGCGGAGGCCAACGACCGCGCGGACCTGATCCGCCGCCTGCACCGCGCCCGCGAGACCCTGCGGCTGTCCCGCAACACCGACCAGGAGGTTGCCGCGGTCCGCGCGGCCGGTGAGGAGACCGACCGCGCCCTCGCCTCCCTGGGGACCGACCTGCGCTACCGCCGCGCCGCCCTCGCCGATCCCACCCGCGCCAACCGGCTGCGCGCCGAGCTGGCCCGCACCCGCACGCAGTCCGAGCACGAGCGCGCCCTCGCCCGGGAGTGGCCCCAGCTCCTCGCCGACGGCTTCGCCGCCCTCGTCTCCGACGCCGAGTTCGCGGTCCGGACCGCCGCCCGCGGGGTGCTGGCCGAATCCGACGCCGCCCTCGCGGCGACCGATCCGCGCAAGGATCGCGCCCGCCTCGACGCACAGCTCCGCGAGCGCCTCGTCACCGAGGCCGACCGGGCACACGGACAGGCCCGCGACACCGTCGCCGAGCTCACCGCGCGGCTCGACCGACACCTCGAGCTCGGCACCCCGCTCGAGGTGCCCGTCCTGCCGATGACCGCCCCGACCACGCTCGTCGACGGCCTCGCCCCACCGCCGGTCGCGTCCGACCGGGGCGCCATGCCCGTGGGCGCCCGACTGTCCAGGATCGTCATGCCCTCCTACGGCGGCATCATGATGTCCCTGGTTCTCACCCGGGTCTTCCACGTCGCGATGCCGCTCTGGGTCCTGATCACCGGGGCCGTGACGGCGGCGCTCTTGCTCGGCGGTTCCGCCGTGGCCGCGGAGCGCAAGCGCTCCCTCGACCGCCGCCGCCAGGAGGCTCGTGCGGGGACCCGCGCCGTCGTCGAAGAGTTCCAGATCGTGCTGGTCAAGCAGCTGCGCGACGCCTCCCGGACCGCTCAGACCACGCTGCGCCGCGCAGCCGGAGCCGCGGTCACCGCCCGCGAGAAGGCCACCACGACGCGGCTCGAGGGCGTGCGGCGCAGCGTCGACGAGCTGCGCGACGCGAACCGCGCGATCCGCGCGGTGGACGACGACCTCGCCTCCGTCGCCGAGCTCCGGGGCCGGGCCCGACGGCTGGCGGACGGCAGCGGCTGAGGACACCAACGGCCGCGCCGGCCTCGTGGAGGCAACTGAGCTCGCACTATGGCTCCACAACGCATCCTGAAGGCGCGCGGGCTCGCGTTATGGTTCCATAACGCGCTCTGGAGGCGCGTGAGCTCGCCTTATGGTTCCACAACGCGTCCCCTCAGCGGGACGAAGCGGGACGAATCGGGACAGTTTGCCGGTGGCGGCGTTGCGCGGGATCCGGTCGACGGTGCGGACGGTGATCGCGGCGTCGGGAAGGCCGTAGGGCCGGAGCGCCTCCACCAGCGCCTCGGTCACCGCCGGGAGATCCGGTGAGCCGACCACCAGCACGTCCGCTCCGCCCGAGGTCTGGTGGACCTGGTACTCGGCGATCCGCGGGTCGGCGCCCAGGACGTACCGGAAGGCGCTGGCCGGGACGAGCAGCCCGCCGTACCGGAGGTCGTCGTCGCGGCGCCCCGCCACGGCGGCGACCCGCGGCATCGCGCTGCCGCACGGGCACACCCCGGGGAGCAGGGTGACCTCGTCGCCCAGGTCGTAGCGGACGAAGGGGAACGTGCGGCCCGCCAGCCCCGTCGCGAGGGTGCGCGCGGCGGGCTCGTCCGGGCCGACGGGGCGGCCGTCGGCGTCGACCCGCTCGAGGATCACCTCGTCGTCCGAGATGTGCAGGCCGTCGCCCACCCCGCAGCCGACGGCCTGGACTCCGATCTCGGTCGAGCCCCAGAGGTTGTGCACCGGGGCGCCCCAGGCGGCGCCGATCGCGGTCCGGTCCTCCTCGGTCAGCGGCTCGGAGTTGGTGCTGACCCGCAGCGGGCGGACGTCGAGTTCCCCGGCGAGCGTGGCCCGGGCGAGCCGGCCGATCACCGACGCGTACCCGACCATCGCGGTCGGGCGGGCATCGGCGACGGCCGCGAGCACGTCGTCGAACGGCGCGGCGGCCGGGATCACCACGGTCTCCGTCGACGCGGCCGTGCCCACCGCGAACAGCGGCGTGCTGGCGTGCGGCGGCCCACCCGCCGAGAGCACCGCCAGCCGCGCGGGACCGTCGGTCCCGCCGGCCCGGTCGGCACGGAGCTGCCACCGCCACGCGAGGCAGGCGAGCGTGACGAACTGCGCCCAGTCCCAGAGGTACACACCCCGCACACCGCTCGACCCGCCCGAGCTGAACACCTGGTACCCCTGCGGGGTGTAGGAGAACCAGCGCTGCCGGGCGAGCACCCGCTCCACCCCGGCGCGGTCCAGGCCGGGGGTGGTGACGATCGCGTCCCACTCCTCCTGGGCCTCCCGCTTGGTCATCACGGGCAAGCGGGCGAGGTCGTCGACGGTCGCCGTCGCCGGATCGACCTCGCCCGTCCGGGCGGCGTGGAAGGGCGAGCGTTCCCGTGCCCAGCCGAGCAGGGCGCGCAGCCGCTCGGCCCGGTGCCGCTCGATCCGCTCGCGCGGCCAGCCGAGCCGCGCGACGTGGTCCTCGAGGGCGGCCCGCACCGCGCTCAGGTGCGCGGCGCGGACCCGCTCGTAGGCCCTGCGCTCCTCGTCCATGCGAGCAGTGTGCTCCCGGCAGGTGCCGCGGCGTCACCACTCACGCGAGCGCGCCGCCGTCGTGCGACCGCGGAGCAACGACGAACGAACGAGACGCACGGAGGCACCCCGGACGTGCCTCGTGGAGCCAGGGCGCGGGCAGGTGGTCAGAGGTCGGCGACCGCCGGGACGACCTCCTTGCCCAGCACGCGCAGCGGTTCGAGCTCGGAGACCCCCGGCACCGTGCCGTGGTACTCCTGCACGCCCAGCCCGGCGAGCTCGGTGAGCCGCTCGACCAGGGCCGGCGGGTCGCTCGGGTCGAGCGGGCCCATGACGGTCTTCTCGATCTCGTCGTAGTCCCGGCCGACCTCCTCGCAGTGCCGCCGCAGGACGTCGAACTTGTGCGGCAGGTCGGGACCGGCGAACAGGTTGCACGCGTTCGCGTACTGCGCGACCAGGCGCAACGTCTTCTTCTCGCCCCCACCGCCGATGAGGATCGGCGGGTGCGGGCGGGTCAACGGCTGCGGCACGTTCAACGTCCGCTCGAGCCGGTAGTGCGTGCCCTCGAACGGGCCGTCGTCCGCGCTCCACATCTGCAGGCAGATGCGCAGCGTCTCCTCCAGTCGCTCGAACCGCTCGGCGGTCGGCGGGAAGAACAGCCCGAGACCCTTCGCCTCCTCCTCGTTCCAGGCGGCGCCGACGCCGAGCCACGCCCGCCCCTTCGACAGCACGTCGAGGGTGGTGACGAGCTTGGCGAGCAGCCCCGGCTCCCGGTAGCTGACGGCGGTGACCCAGGCCAGCAGCTCGACGCGCTCGGTGCGCGCGGCCAGATAACCCAGCGTGGTGTACGCCTCCAGCATGTCGTTCTCGATCGGCCCGACGGGCCGGATCTGCCAGACGTGGTCCATCACGCTGACCCGGGCGATCCCGGCCTCCTCGGCCGCGACGGCGATCCGGGTGAGGTCGTCGGCGAGGCCCTGCGGGCCGCTCGGGTAGGTGAAGTCCGCGATGTGCAGGCCGAGTTTCACGCGCTCTCCCTCACAGGTGGAAGTGTCCTCCGGTTACGACGCTAGCCCTGTCGGCTCCGTGCCGCCCGGCCGGAGCCTGGTCCCGTCGGTACCACCCGGAGCGCCTACCCACCCGAGCGCCTGTTCACCCCGTACCCCTCTGCGCCCCGAACCCGCCGTCGCGGTGTTCGTGGACCTGGTGGATCCGGGGCTGCTCGAGCCGCCGGCCGACGTCCTTCGGCTCGCCCTGCACCCCCGCGGCCTCGCGCGGTACGTCGATGGCCTCGACGAGTACCCCGCCCACCTCGTCTCGCGGCTGCGGCGCCAGGTCGACCGCTCGGCCGACCCCGCCCTCGGCGCCCTGTTCGACGAGCTGGTCGGGCACTGCCGCACGCTCGGCCTCGACCCGGACGCGCGTCCGCGCAACGGGGTCGTGCTGCCCTTGCGGCTGCGCCACCCCGACGGCCTGCGCACCTTCCTCTCGACGGTCTCGGTGCTCGGTGCGCCGCTGGACATCACCCTGGAGGAGGTGGCGGTCGAGTCCTTCTTCCCTGCCGCCGCCCCCACCGCGGACCACCTGCACCGGCGGTTCGGCGGGGCGGACCACCGGCGCTGACGGCGGGGGCGCCGGGCGCTCGGGTCAGGCCAGGGCCGCGCGCAGGGCGTCGCCCGCCTCGTCCAGCGTGTCCCGGGCCTTGTCGATCACCCCCGCCATCTGGAAGAAGCCGTGGATCATGCCCGCGACCGGTAGCAACCGCGCGTCGACACCCGCCTGCCGCAGCCTCCCGGCGTAGGCCGCGCCCTGGTCGCGCAACGGGTCGAACTCCGCGGTGATCACGAGTGCGGGCGGCAGACCGGACAGGTCCTCGGCGCGCGCCGGCGAGACCCGCGGGTCCAGCCCGTCGTCGGGGCTGGTGAGGTAGCAGCCGAGGAACCATTCGATCCACGCCCGGGACAGCAGTGGGCCGAGCGCGTTCTCCCGCATGGACGGGCTGTCGTCGAAGCGGTCGGTCGCCGGGTAGACCAGCAGCTGGAAGGTGATCCGCGGCCCGCGCCGCTGCTTCGCCAGCTGCGCCACCACGGCCGCGAGGTTGCCGCCGGCGCTGTCGCCGCCGACCGCCAGCCGGGCCGGGTCGCCGCCCAGGTCGCCGATCTTCTCGGCGGCCCAGACGAGGGCGGCGTAGGCGTCGTCGACCGCGGCCGGGAAGCGGTGCTCGGGCGCGAGCCGGTAGTCCACCGCCGCGACGAGACAGCCCGCGCGGGCCGCCAGCGCCCGGCAGAGGGCGTCGTGGCTGTCCAGGTCGCCGATCACCCAGCCGCCGCCGTGGTAGTAGACGAGCACGGGCAGCGGCCCGTCGCCCGGCGGCACGTAGATCCGGACCGGGATGTCGCCGTCGGGCCCCGGCGCGGCGGTGTCCTCCACGCGTGCGAGCTCGGCGGGTGGCCCGGCGAGGCCGGCCAGGTCCGCGATCATGGCCCGGCTCTCGGCGACGGTCATGCTCTCCGGCGACTTCGCGCCCTCCTCGGCCATCTGTGCGAGCAGGGCCTCGATCTGCGGGTCGAGCGGCATGTCAGGAGCGTCCTTCCAGGAACGGGAGCACCCGCGCCAGGACGGCGCCGGTCTGCTCGAGCTGCGGGAGGTGTCCCGCGTCCGGTACGAGGGCCAGCCGCGAGTCGCGCAACCGCGAGGTGAACTCCTCGGCGTAGGCGGGGTCGACGAGCCGGTCCTGCTCCCCCCACACGAGCAGGGTCGGCGCGCTCACCCGGTGGATACGCCGGACCAGGCCCTTGTCCGGCAACGGCCAGATGAAGTGCAGGATGCTGGCCATCCGCAGGGCGGCCTCGAACAGGGCCTGCGGGTCGTCGGCCGGCGGCGTGAGCGCGGCCGCCAGCGGGCCCTCGGGATCGGCGAGCACCAGCTGCGGGAGCGTGTCCGGCGGGATGCCCGCGATGTCGGGGATCGGATGGTCCTCGCGCCAGAACCCCACGGGGCACAGCAGGACCAGCCGCGACACCCGGCGCGGGGAGTTGGCGGCGAGCTCGGCGGCGACCATGCCGCCGAAGGAGTGCCCGACGACGCGGACGGAGTCGAGGCCGAGGGCGTCGAGCAGCTCGTCGTAGAAGAGGACGAGCTCCCACAGCCCGGGCAGGTGGTCGAGGTCCTCGGACACGTTCGCGCCGGGGTGCTCCACCGCGTGGACGGTGTGGTGGCGGGACAGCTCGTCGAGGAACGGGTCCCACCACAGGCCGCCCGCGCCGTGCAGGAACAGCAGGGGCTCGCCGGTCCCGGCGACCAGCACCCGGGCGGCGATCGGTCCGACCTGGACGATCCGCTCGTCGGCCCGGCCCGGCGCCGTGGTCTGCATCGACGCCCCGCTCGCGAGCTCGCTCATGCCTGCGCCCCCGCCCGCTGCTCCGACTGCCCGGTCACGGCCCGGTTCGCCGCCCCGGCCGGCCACCACTCGTGGGTCCAGCCCTCGGCGTCCCAGATGTGCCGGATCCGGGGCATGACCTCCTCGGCGAACAGGGTGATGTTCTTCTTCGTCAGCTCGTGCGGCATCGAGCCGATCTGCAGCAGGGCGTGCAGGTTGCCCACGCGCAGGGTCTTCGCGACCTCGATCAGCCGGTCCGCGACCGTCGACGGGCTGCCGGCGATGATGAAGCCCTCCTCGTTGAGGGTCTTCCAGTTCTTCTCCAGCGCCGCCGCCGCGGCGATCGCACCGGGCTGGTTGGTCTTGATCGCGAACTCGGTGGACCTGCGCGTGCGGTAACCCGGCGCCTCGAAGAAGTAGGGCGGGATGTGCAGGCACTTGTTGAAGAAGTACGTGACGTGTTCGAGGTACTCCTGCTCGGCCCGCTCGTCGGTCTCGGAGACGCAGATCTGTTGGGCGAACCCTGCCCGGAACGGGTTGCGGTCCACCCCGAGCTCGTCCATCTTCGCCCAGAAGCCGTCCATCAGCTTCTTGCCGAACTTCGCGCCGAAGAAGGACAGGTAGCTGTAGGTGTAGTTCTTCGCGGCGGCGAGCTCCCAGGTCTCCACCGACCCGCCGCCGGCGAGCCAGACGGGTGGGTGCGGCTTCTGCAGCGGCTGCGGCCAGGGGTTGACGTAGCGCAACTGGTTGTAGCGGCCGTTGAAGGTGAACGGACCGGGCCGCGTCCAGGCCTGGGTGATCAGCTCCTCGGCCTCGCGGAACCGTGGCCGGGTCTGCGTGGGCGGGACGCCGTAGCAGAAGTTGACGTCCATCGAGGTGCCCACGGGGAAGCCCGCGGCCAGCCGCCCGTTGGAGAGGACGTCGAGCATCGCGAACTCCTCCGCCACGCGGGTGGCGGGCGAGTACAGGGCGAGCGTGTTGCCCAGCACCATGATCGCGGAGTTGTTGGGGGTGCGCCGGGCCAGCGCCGCGGCCATGAGGTTCGGCGAGGCCATGAAGCCGTAGCCGTTCTGGTGGTGCTCGTTGACCCCGACGCCGTCGAAGCCCAGCCGGTCGGCCAGCTCGAGCTCGTCGAGGTTCCACTGGTAGTACTGCGCGACCTTCTTCGGGTCGCACAGCTCGCTGTTGGGCGGGGTGATCCAGATGCTCTCGTAGCGCTGTTCGAAGTCGGCCGGGAGGTCCCGGTAGGGCATGAGATGGAAGAAGATCGACCGCATCGGCTCTCCACATCGGCGGGGTGATCCGGGTCACTTCAATCCTGCGGAGCCGCGCGGGGAGAGTCATGCACCTGCCTGCCGGAAACCGGCCGATCCCTGCCAGCGGGTCAGCGCGGGGACCGCAGCGCCGCCCGGTACGCCCTCGGCGAGGTACCGAAACGCGCCCGGAAGGCCCGGGAGAAGTGGCTGGAGTCGCTGAAGCCCCAGTTCTGCGCGATCACCGAGACCGGCACGGTGCCCGCGGCCAGCTCGGCCCGGGCCCGCAGCAGCCGCCGCCCGCGCACGTAGGCGCCGACCGTGTCACCCGAGGTCTCGAACGCCCGGTACACCGTGCGCACGGAGACCCCGTGCGCCGCGGCGATCGCGGCCGGCGTGATCTCCTCGCCGAGGTGGCGCTCGATCCACGACTCCATCGCCGCACGCAGCCCGGGTCCCTGCGGGGCGTCCTCACCGGTGGCGCGGACCAGGCCTGCGACCAGCTCCAACGTGGCGTTGCGGGCTCCCGCGACGGCCGACGGCGGCAGCTCCCCCGCCGACGCGAGCAGGTCGAGGTAGGCGACGAGCAGGCGCGCGGCCGGATCGGACCCGTCGAGCGGGCGGTCCCCGACCGACCAGCCGCGGCCGAGGACCTCGTCGAGTGCGGACCGCCGCGTGATCAGGGTGCGCTTGGCGAAGCGGCCCCGCACCGAGAAGCGGGTCGGCCGGCGGCCCTCCCACACGAGCAGGTCGCCCGGGCGGACCCGCCGGGCGCTCTCCCCCTGCAGCACCAGCTCCCCGCCCGACCGCGTGACCAGGACGCCGACCAGGTCCTCGTCCGCGCTCCCGATGCGGGAGCGGGGCCGCACGCCGTCACAGGGATCGGACTCGCAGTCGACGAGCTCGAGGTCGCCGATCCGCCGTCGCCGGACGACCCCGTGGAAGGGTCGCGGCGGCCGGCCACCCGCGAACCGCACCGTCATCGGGGCGTGCGACTCCGAGACGACCTGCTCCCACAGCTCCTGTCGGTCCCCCTCGGCGACCCCGGCCAGCGAGTACTCGGCGGTGCCGGACTGCCGGGTGTCCGGCCCGGTGCACGCGGCGGTCACGGCGCCTCCCTCCGCACCCGCCGGACGACGTCGTCGGCGGGCGCCGGCCCATTCTGGCCGCCTGACGAACGTTCGGGAACCCGGCGTGACGCGGGCACCTGGCATCCTCGGGAGCATGGCACGGCGATTCGAGTACAAGGTGGTCCAGCTCCGCGAGGGGATGATCGGCGGCAAGCTGTCGGCGGACAAGCTGGAGAAGGTCCTCAACGGCGAGGCCGGTGACGGCTGGCAGCTCAAGGCGATCACCAGCGCGGACGTGAAGGGCCGGATCGGCCCCGGTGGGGTGGAGGGGCTGCTGGTCACGTTCGAGCGACCGGTCGCATGACCGCCCCGGAGGGAAGGGCCACGGGCCCGACGCGGCCTCCCTTCCACCTGGCGATCCCGGTGGACGACCTCGCCGCCGCCCACCGGTTCTACGGCGAGGTCCTCGGCTTCGCCCGCGGCCGCTCCGCCGAGGCCTGGACGGACTGGGACGTGCACGGCCACCAGGTCGTCACGCACCTGGTGCCCGGACACCGCGGGGTCGCCGGGCGCAACCCGGTCGACGGGCACGAGGTACCGGTCCCGCACTTCGGCGTGGTCCTGCCCGTCCCGGAGTTCACCGCGCTGGCCGAGCGGGTGCGGGCCGCGGGCGTGGAGTTCGTGATCGAGCCGTACGTCCGGTTCGCCGGCGAGCCGGGTGAGCAGCACACGATGTTCTTCCTCGACCCGGCAGGCAACGCACTGGAGTTCAAGGCCTTCGCGGACCTGGACCAGCTGTTCGCCGTCTGACAGCATCCGCCGCATGGACGCCGCACCGGACACCCGGCCCGCCCGGGTCGAGGACGTCCACGAGCTCGCGGCGGGGATGCCGCACGTCACGCGCGTGGACGGGCCCCGCGGCAACGCGGTCTACCAGGTGGGCGGCAAGTCGTTCGTCTTCTTCCGCACGCCCCGGCCCGACGCGGTCGACCCGGACACCGGTGATCGCTACGCCGACGTGATCGTCTTCTGGGTCGGCGGCGACGAGGACAAGACCGCCCTGGTCCAGGACCCCGGCTCGCCCTTCTTCACCACCCCGCACTTCGACGGCCACCCGTCGGTCCTGGTCCGGGCCTCGCGCCTGCACGAGCTCGGTCGCGACGAGCTCGCCGAGATCGTGCAGGACGCCTGGCTGTCGCGCGCCTCGCCGAAGCGGGCGCGGGACTGGCTCGCCGCGCACGGGACCGCCGACGCCTGACGCGGTGAGCAGCGGGCGGTCGCGCACCGTCCCGGGCGTCGTGCGGCGGTCTCCTGGGTAGGGTCCGGGCCGTGAGCGAACTCGTGCACCGCGACACCACCGACGGAGTCGCGACCATCACCCTCGATTCCCCCGCGAACCGCAATGCGCTGTCCGCGCAGCTGCGCCGCGAGCTGATCGACCACCTCGACGCCGCGATCGCCGACGACGCCGCCCGGGTGATCGTGCTGACCCACACCGGCACCGTGTTCTGCGCCGGGATGGACCTCAAGGAGTCCAAGGGCGCCGGCGCCGAGCAACAGGGGGTCCGCGAGGTCCCCCGGATCCTCGAGACGATCTGGACCTCACCGAAGCCGGTCGTCGCGCGGCTCACCGGCCCGGCCCGGGCCGGCGGCGTCGGGCTGGTCGCCGCGTGCGACATCGCGATCGCCGCCGACACCGCCACCTTCGCCTTCAGCGAGGTCCGCATCGGCGTGGTGCCCGCGGTCATCTCCGTGACCGTCCTCCCCCGGCTGCTGCCGCGGGCCGCCCACGAGCTCTTCCTCACCGGCGAGACCTTCGACGCCCCCCGCGCCGCCGCCATCGGCCTGCTCAACCGCGCCGTCCCCACCGACCAGGTCGACGCCGAGGTCACCCGCTACGTCGACATGCTCCGCCTCGGCGCCCCGGGCGCCCTCGAAGGCGTGAAGGATCTGCTGCGCCGCGAACGCCCCAGCTCCCTGTCCGACGACTTCGCCGAGATGAACGCCCTGTCCGCGGACTACTTCGCCGGCGAGGAAGGCCAGGAGGGCATCCGCGCCTTCGGCGAGAAGCGCAAGCCCAGCTGGGTCACTCCCGGCTGAGGCACGCGACGGTCACGGCCGCCACGCCGGGTCCCGCCCGCTGACCCCGAGCGCCCGCTCGACCGCGGGCGCGGTGGGATCGACGGGCACCTCGGCGCCGATCCACCCGGCTTCGCGGCCCATCCCGGCCATGCCGGTCATCGCCTCGAGCGCGGCCTCGCCGAGCTCCGGCGACACGGTGAACGGCTGTCCCGTCGCCACCGCGAGGTCCCAGGCGTGCACCACGAACTCGCCGGTCATCATCGCGCCGACCGCGGCCGCGGGCATCGGCCCGCCCCCCAGGTGGGACTCGCCCTCCCACACCTGCGGGTCGGCCCACGCCGCGGCAGCCGCGACACCCTCCTTCTCCGCGGCCGCGGCCCACTCGCGCTCGGGCAGCTCGCGCAGGAAGGGCGCCCGGTCGTCGGCCGCCCACTCCTCCGGCCAGGGCTCGCGGGTGGCGGCGTGGTGGGCCAGCAGGAAGCCGAACGCGAGGTGGTTCACCAGGTCGGCCACGGTGTAGTCACGGCACGGGGTCGGGTCGGCGTACCGCTCGACCGCGGCGCCGCGGAGGATCCCGACGGCGAGGTCGACGGCCTCGGTGAACTGGGTGTGTTCCGTCATGCGTCCGAGGTTCGTCGCTCACGAGCGCCGGGCATTGGACATTTGCGCCACGTACCCTGCAGATCGTGACCCACGCCGTGGCCGCCCCCGTCGACCGGGCGCTCGAGCTGCTCGCCGGGCGCCCGCTCGTCGCGCTGACCGGGGCCGGGCTCTCCACCGACTCCGGGATCCCGGACTACCGCGGACCCGGGTCGCCGCTGCGCCGTCCGATGACCTACGGCGAGTTCGTCTCCGGGCCCGCGGCGCAGCGCCGGTACTGGGCGCGCAGCCACGTCGGCTGGGCCCGGATGCGGCGGGCCGTGCCCAACCCGGGCCACCTCGCCCTCGCCGACCTCGAGCGCCGTGGTGTGCTCCAGGGTCTGATCACCCAGAACGTCGACGGTCTGCACGGTGCGGCCGGGAGCCGCGTCCTGGTGGACCTGCACGGCCGGATCGCCGACGTCGTCTGCCTGTCCTGCCGTGCGGTCAGCTCACGGGCGGACCTGCAGGCGCGGTTGGCGGAGGCCAACCCGGGCTTCGCCGACTCCGTCGGCCCCGGGATCGAGACCGCGCCCGACGGCGACGTCCTGCTCGAACGCACCGAGGGCTTCCGGCTGGTCGGCTGCACGGCGTGCGGCGGCCCGCTCAAGCCCGACGTCGTGTTCTTCGGGGAGAACGTGCCGAAGGACCGGGTCGCCCGCGCCTACGCGATGGTCGACGCGCTACGGCCCGTCGCCGGCGCGCTCCTGGTCGCCGGCTCCTCGCTCACCGTCATGTCCGGGCTGCGGTTCGTGAAGCACGCCGGGAGGCACGGCGTGCCGGTCGTGATCGTGAACCGGGGCGAGACCCGCGGCGATCCGCTCGCCGCCCTGCGCGTCGACGCCGGGTGTTCCGAGGTGCTCTCCGCCGTCGCCGGCGCCTGCGGGGGCGTGGTGATCGACACCCCGATCCCGGAGTGGCGCGACCTGGCCCCCTGACCGCCGCCGCGCCCCTCACCCACGCCACCTCCGGCGCCGGCACGGCACCGATCCCGACGCCGCCGGACCGCGCCGCGCGGCCGTCCCCACCGCCACGCCGCTCGGCGCGGCGCCTACCGACGCCGGCGCGCGACGGCGTCGGTGACCACACCGGCGGCGCGGTCCAGCAGCCCCGCGACCGCCCAGCACAGCGGCAGGACCACCAGGATCGCCAGCCCGACCTGGAGCGAGAAGGCGAGCTGGGTCAGCCACAGCTCCAGCGCGTCCCACCAGTCCGCGATCGCCCTCGCCACGGTTCACACGGTAGCGCCGGGTCCGGCGGGTTAGGTTCTGGGCATGTTCGCCGTCTACGCCGCTGAGCCCAACGCCGACACTCCGCTCGACTCCCTGACCGTCGGTGAGCGCCCCGAGCCCGAGGTCCCCGAGGGCTGGGTCAAGGTCAGGGTGACCGCCGCCAGCCTCAACATGCACGACCTCTGGACGCTCCGGGGCGTCGGCATCAAGCCCGACCAGTTCCCGATGATCCTCGGCTGCGACGGCGCCGGCACGCTGGAGGACGGCACCGAGGTCGTCCTGCACTCGATCATCGGCGACCCGGACTGGAGCGGCGACGAGACGCTCGACCCCAGGCGCACGCTGCTCACCGAGAAGTACCAGGGGGCGATGGCGGACCACGTCGTGGTCCCGAAGCGCAACGCCGTACCCAAGCCGCAGGGCATCACCGCGAGCCAGGCCGCCGTCATGGGCACCGCGTGGCTGACCGCCTACCGGATGCTGTTCACCAAGTCCGGCCTGCACCCCGGGCAGACGATGCTCGTCCAGGGCGCCTCCGGTGGCGTGTCCACCGCGCTCGTCCAGCTCGGCCGTGCGGCGGGGATGACGGTCTGGGTGACCGGGCGCACGGAGGAGAAGCGGAACCTGGCCGAGAAGCTCGGCGCGCACGCCGTCTTCGAGGCCGGCGCGAAGCTGCCCGGCAAGGTCGACGCCGTGTTCGAGTCGGTCGGCGAGGCCACCTGGAAGCACTCGATGCGGGCCCTGCGCCCGGGCGGCACGATCGTCTGCTGCGGCTCCACCTCCGGCCCCAACCCGGGTGCCGACCTGCAGCGGCTCTTCTTCCTGCAGCTGAACGTGGTCGGCTCGACGATGGGCACCCGGCAGGAGCTGGCGGACCTGCTGAGCTTCGTGGCCAACGCCGGCATCACCCCCGAGATCGGGCTCGAGATCCCCCTCGAGCGGGCCGAGGAGGGCTTCCGCGCGATGCTCGAGGGAGACACAGCGGGCAAGATCGTGTTCACGCACTGACACCGGCAACGTTGCTGTCACGGCTTCTGCTCGCGATTTGCGGCAAACGTGCCGCACAGCAAGTACAGTCGGTCATCGTGCCTGAGCCACTTAGTAGCTCGGCGCCGGTGCACGGTCGGACCATGACCGTCCCGGCGCCGCGTGTCCCCGGTCTCGTCGAGCTCCTCGACCGGGTCGAGCGCGCCGTCGCGGCGTCGCTCACCCCGGCCACCTCGGCGCAGGGCGTCAGCCGCGACGGCTGGCGGGTCCTGCTGATGCTCGCCCGCGGCGGAGGCCGCAGCATGGGCGAGATCGCCTCGCACACCGCTCTTCCCGCCCCCACCGCCACCCGCGTCGTCGACCGCCTGGTCGCCGACGGGCACGCCTACCGGCAGAACGACCCGGTGGACCGAAGACGGGTGCTGGTGCATCTCGCCGCGGGCGGCCGTGAGGTCGTGGAGCGCGTGTGCGGGAGCATCGAGCGCCGCGTGGGCACCGCCCTCGGCGCCGCCCGGACCCCCGAACGCGTGCAGCTCGCACGTCTCCTCGACGACCTGGCGAACCCCGACCCCGAGTAGAGCTCCCCCAGCGACACCCCCGAGCTCCCCGGCTCCCTTCGCCCCCGTTCCCGGTTCAGCAGCGACGCCGGGCCCCGGGCCGCCCGGCCACTCCGCCGCGGCCCCACGCCGAAACCCCTGACGGTCGGCCCCGCGCCGGTTCGGTCAGCGTCGGTTCCTCAGCGCCGGTTCCTCAGCGGCCGGTTCCCGCGCTACTTCTTGGCCTTGTCCGCGCTCGACTCGGTGGACAGCGCCGCCACGAAGGCCTCCTGCGGCACGTCGACCCGACCGATGGTCTTCATCCGCTTCTTGCCCTCCTTCTGCTTCTCCAGAAGCTTGCGCTTGCGGCTGATGTCGCCGCCGTAGCACTTGGCGAGGACGTCCTTGCGGATCGCGCGGATGGTCTCCCGCGCGATGATCCGCGACCCCACCGCGGCCTGGATCGGCACCTCGAACTGCTGGCGCGGGATCAGCTCGCGCAGCTTCGACGCCATGGTGGTGCCGTAGGAGTACGCCGCGTCCTTGTGCACGATCGCGGAGAACGCGTCGACCGGCTCGCCCTGCAGCAGGATGTCGACCTTCACCAGGTCGGACTGCTGCTCGCCCGCCTCCTCGTAGTCCAGCGACGCGTAGCCGCGGGTGCGGGACTTCAACGCGTCGAAGAAGTCGAAGATGATCTCGGCGAGCGGCATCGTGTACCGGAGCTCCACGCGGGTCTCGGACAGGTAGTCCATCCCGCCGAGCTGGCCGCGCCGGCTCTGGCAGAGCTCCATGATCGCGCCGATGAACTCCGAGGGCGCGAGGATCGTGACCTTGACGATCGGCTCGTGGATCTCGGCGACCTTGCCCGTCGGCCAGTCCGACGGGTTCGTCACGGTCATCTCGGTACCGTCGTCGGCGGTCACCCGGTAGACGACGTTGGGCGCCGTGGAGATGAGATCGAGGCCGTACTCGCGCTCGAGCCGGTCCCGGGTGATCTCCAGGTGCAGCAGGCCGAGGAAACCGCAGCGGAAGCCGAAGCCCAGCGCCGCCGACGTCTCCGGCTCGTAGGTGAGCGCGGCGTCGTTGAGCTGGAGCTTGTCGAGCGCCTCGCGCAGGTCCGGGTACTGGGAACCGTCCACCGGATAGAGGCCGGAGTAGACCATCGGGCGCGGTTCGCGATAGCCGGTGAGCGGCTCCGCGGCGCCGTGCCGCTGGGACGTGACGGTGTCGCCGACCTTCGACTGCCGGACGTCCTTCACCCCGGTGATCAGGTAGCCCACCTCGCCGACGCCGAGACCCTCGCTCGGCTTCGGCTCCGGCGACACGATCCCCACCTCGAGCAGCTCGTGGGTGGCGCCGGTGGACATCATCTTGATCCGCTCGCGCGGCACGATCCTGCCGTCGACGACCCGGATGTAGGTGACGACGCCGCGGTAGGTGTCGTAGACCGAGTCGAAGATCATGGCACGCGCCGGGGCGTCCGCGTCGCCCTCCGGCGCCGGGATCTGCTTCACGACCTCGTCCAGCAGCGCCTCGACGCCGAGACCGGTCTTGGCGCTGACCCGCAGCACGTCGCCCGGGTCGCAGCCGATGATGTGCGCGATCTCCGCGGCGTAGCGGTCGGGGTCCGCCGCCGGCAGGTCGATCTTGTTGAGGACCGGGATGATCGTGAGGTCCTTGTCGAGCGCCAGGTAGAGGTTCGCCAGCGTCTGCGCCTCGATCCCCTGCGCGGCGTCGACCAGCAGGATCGCGCCCTCGCAGGCCTCCAGCGCGCGCGAGACCTCGTAGGTGAAGTCGACGTGGCCGGGCGTGTCGATCAGGTGCAGGACGTGGTCGGTGCCGTCGACCGTCCACGGCAGCCGGACGTTCTGCGCCTTGATCGTGATGCCGCGCTCGCGTTCGATGTCCATCCGGTCGAGGTACTGCGCGCGCATGGCGCGCTCGTCGACCACGCCCGTGATCTGCAGCATCCGGTCGGCCAGCGTCGACTTGCCGTGGTCGATGTGGGCGATGATGCAGAAGTTCCGGATGCGCTCCGGCGGGGTGAACGTGCGGTCGGCGTACGTCGTCACTCAGACATCCATTCCGGTACGGGGTCCCGTCCATCGTCCCACGTCCGGTGGAGCGGCCGCGCAGCCCCGCGGACGTGTGAGGCGGGCCACCGTCGGGTACCCGACGTCATGGACTCCGCGAGCACCGGTAGCCCGTCCTCGTCCGGGTCCGCGGCGGGCGCCCCGGCCGGGCCCGCCCCGACCGGCCCGGGCCCGGATCCCGCCGCCGACCCCGCCACCCAGCAGTTCCCGCGGCCCGCGGCCGACGGTTCGGCCGGTCCACGCGAGTGGGTCGGCCAGACCGTGCGCGGACGGTCGGGGAACACGGTCGGGCGGCTCACGGACGTCGTCGACGGGCCGGACGGCACACCCTGGGGTGTGGTGCGCCCGCGGACGGGCGGCTCCCGCACCATCCCGCTCTCCGGCGCCACCCCGGACGACCGCGGGGTGACCGTCCCGATCGACCGCCGCACCGTGCGCACCGCACCGGATCGCCACGAGCCCGACGCCGAGCTGGCCCAGCACTACACCAGCCACGGCGCGCTGTCCGCCGCCCACGAGTACCAGCACGAACGCTTCGGCGGCCTCAAGATCGGGTCGGCCTTCTTCGGCTGGCTCGTCGCGGTGGGCCTGACCGTGCTGCTCGGCGCGCTCGCCTCGCTCGTCGTCCGGCTGGCCGGGGTGTCGCCGGACCTCGGCGCCGGGCCCGGCCAGGACCCCCGGATGCTGGGCATCACCGGCGGCATCGTCGCGGTGGCCGTGATGCTGCTGTCCTACTACGCCGGCGGCTACGTCTCGGGCCGGCTCGCCCGCTTCGACGGCGCCCGCAACGGGGTCGCGGTCTGGGCGATGGGCCTCGTCGTCACCGTCGCGGTGTCGATCGCGATCGCGGTCACCGGCGCCACGGACAGCCTGTTCGCCGCGCTGCGCGTGCCCGGCGTCGCGGTCTCCGGTGAGGCGCTCACCCTGACCGGTGTGATCGCCCTGCTGATCGCGGCCGCGGTGGCGCTGATCGGGGCGGTCGTCGGGGGCAAGGCCGGCGAGCGCTACCACCGCCGCGTGGACCGCGCCGCCGAGTCGGCGTTCACCCCCTGACCTCGTCGGCTCCCGCGCGATCCCACGGCACCGGTCCCTCCGCTCAGGGGCCGGTGCCGTCCCATTCCGCGAGCGGGGCGCAGTGCCACCGCCACGTCTCCAGGCGCGGCCGGGCGCCCCGTGAGGTGCGGCCGTTGGCCCAGCGGAGCGTGGGCCAGGAGCGGCCTTCGTGCGGCGCCCACGGGACGAGCCGGCGCAGCACGTGGGCGGTGAGGACCTCGGCGATGTGCGCGACGACCTCGGCCACCGTCATGTCCGGCGCACCGGCCCGGACCGTCCAGTCCCGCCCCGTCGCGGTGCCGAGCAGGCCGGTGCACGCGACGGCCGCGGTCCGCACGACGTCGCTGCGCACGTGCTCACGGTAGGAGCACCGGCGCCACCGCGACAGGCCCCGCGGCACCCGGCCGGGGACGGGCGGAGGTGTGTGCGGACGGCCGCAGCGGGCATCCCGTCCTCGTGCCCGATCATGGTCTGCTCCCGGGGGTGCGGCGGATCGCCGTCCTCCGCGCCAACGGCCTCGGCGACTCCCTCGTCGCCCAGCCCGCGCTCGCGGCGCTGCGCGCCGCCTACCCCGACGCCTCGATCACGCTCGCGACCTCACCGCCGGTGGCGGAGCTGCTGCGCGGGCGCCCGTTCCCGGTGGACGAGGTGCTGGAGGCGCCGCGGGTACCCGGCGTGCGGGGCGAGGTCGGCGGGCCACCGGACGATCCACCCGAGGTCGTGGAGGAGTTCTGCGCGACGATGCGGGCGCGGGAGTTCGACCTCGCCCTCCAGCTGCACGGCGGCGGGGCCAACGCCAACCCGCTGCTGCTCCGCTTCGGCGCCCGCGTGACCGCGGGCAGCCGGGCCGAGGACGCGCCGGCACTGACCCGGACGATCCCGTGGACGCCGTTCCAGCACGACGTGATGCGCTGGCTCGAGGTCGTCGACCTCGTCGGGGCGCGCCCGGTCGCGCTGCGGCCCGCACTCACGGTCGTCGACGCCGACCGCGCCGCCGCCGACACCGCGCTGCCCGCCCTGCACGGCCCGCTCGTCGTGCTGCACCCCGGCGCCACCGACGTCAGCCGGCAGTGGCCGTCGGAGCGGCTCGGACAGGTCGGCCGGGCGCTGGCCGAGCAGCGGGGCGCCGTGGTCGCGGTCGTCGGCGGGAAGGGCGACCTGGAGCTCGGCGAGCAGGTCCGGGCCGGGCTCGGCGACGCCCCGATGCTCGACCTGGTCGGCGCGCTCGACCTGAACGGCCTGGTCGGCGTGCTCGCCCGGGCGGACCTGCTGGTCGGCAACGACTCCGGGCCGCGGCACATCGCCGAGGCGGTCGGCACCCCGACCGTCGGTGTGTTCACCCGGGCCAACCTGATCGACGTCAGCCCGCTGTTCCGCGCCCGGCACCGGGTCGTCGTCGACTGGGAGAGCCGGTGCGCGGTCTGCGGCGACCCCTACCTGGGTCGCACCTGCGGGCACGACGCCACGGTGCTCGCCGGCGTCGAGGTGCCCGAGGTCGTCGACGCCGCCCGCGCCCTGCTTCCCGAATAGGCCCTGCTTCCCGGACAGGCCCGGGAGCGGTTCGGCACCGGCGCACCGCACTCGCGGGATCACGAGCAGGATCACGGCGGGGCGTCCCGGGGCTGCCGTGCACAGGACGACGGTCATGCGGGGACCGACGAGCGGCCACCGACGACGTCCGGTGAGCCGCGGGCCCTTCCGCGGAGCGTGAAACCCCGTGGCCGATGACCTTTGCGTCCGGATAGCGTCACCACGTACGTGAGATCCACGTGCGCCCCTCGATCGGAGAACCCCGCATGACCGCGCCCGACGCACCCCCGAGTCCCGTCGAGGTGCCCCGCTCCGCCTCCACGGTCATCTGGCTGCTGGTCGGCTCGGCGTTCGTCATGATCCTCAACGAGACGATCATGAGCGTGGCCCTGCCCGTCCTGGTGGTCGACCTCGACGTCAGCGTCGGCACGGCACAGTGGCTGACCAGCGGATTCCTGCTGACCATGTCGGTCGTCATCCCGATCACCGGGTACCTGCTGCAGCGGCTGACGCCGCGGACCGTCTACCTCACCTCGATGTCGCTGTTCAGCCTCGGCACCCTGATCTCCGCGGTCGCGCCCGGGTTCGGCCTGCTGCTGACCGGACGGGTGGTCCAGGCGCTCGGCACGGCGGTGATGCTGCCCCTGCTGATGACCTCGGTGATCCGCCTCGTCCCGGCCGAGAGCCGCGGCGCGAAGATGGGCTCGATCAGCCTGGTCATCGCCGTCGCGCCGGCCATCGGCCCGACCCTCTCCGGGATCATCCTGTCCGCGCTGAGCTGGCGGTGGATGTTCCTGATCGTGCTGCCGATCGCCCTGCTCGCGCTGGCGGCCGGGGCGGCGTGGCTGAGGCTCGACGGCGAGACCCGGGCGATCCCGCTGGACTGGCTGTCGGTGGTGCTGTCCGCGCTCGCGTTCGGCGGGCTGGTCTTCGGCCTGTCGACGATCGGCGAGTCGGCCCGCGGCGAGGCCCACGTTCCGCCGTGGCTGCCGATCGTCGTCGGCGTGGTCGCGCTGGCCCTGTTCGTGGTGCGTCAGCTCCGCCTGCAGCCCACCGGGACGGCGCTGCTCGACCTGCGGCCGCTCGCCCACCGCTCGTTCACGGTGCCGCTGGTGCTCGTGATCCTCGGCATGATGTCGCTGTTCGGCGTGCTGATCCTGCTGCCGCTGTTCATGCAGGACGTGCTCGGGGTGTCGGCCTTCGTGACCGGCCTCGCCGTGCTGCCGGGTGGCCTGGTCATGGGACTGCTCGGCCCGTTCGTCGGGCGGCTCTACGACAGGGTGGGCGCCCGGCCGCTGGTGCTGCCCGGGGCCGTGGTGCTCGCGCTGTCGTTGTGGGGCTTCACCACCGTCGGCGGGACGACGCCGGTGCTCATGCTGGTCGGGCTGCACGTCGTGCTGGTCGTCGGGCTGTCCTTCATGTTCACGCCGTTGATGACGGACGCGCTGGGCAAGCTGCCCGGCGAGCTGGATTCCTACGGCAGCGCCATCCTGGCCACGCTGCAGCAGGTCGCCGGGGCGGCGGGCACGGCGCTCTTCGTCACGCTGATGGTCGTCTTCGCCACCACGCCGGACGTGGCGGCCGACCTCACCGGCGCCCGGGCGGCCTTCCTCTGCGCCGCGATCATCGCCACGATCGCCGTGCCGGTGTCGCTGCTGGTCGGCGGGAAGAAGCCGGCACCCGCCGGGGCCCGACCACCGGGGTGACCGGCGTTCCCGCCCGGACCTGCCAAACGGGAGCGCCGTTCGCCCGGGTCAGGCCAGGCGGGTCATGTGCACCGCGACGTCGAGCGCCTCGGCCGAGCCGCCGGAGTAGATGCCCTTGAGCGGCGAGACGTCGGCGTAGTCGCGGCCGACGGCGACCCACACGTGCCGGTGCCCGATCGGGATGCCGTTGGTCGGGTCGAAGCCCCACCAGCCGCCCGTGCGGGCCTCGATCCATGCGTGTGACTGCCCGGACACCGTCTCGCCGACCGCGACCTCCTGCCGCGGCAGCAGGTACCCGGACACGTACCGGGCCGGGATCCCCATCTCGCGCAACAGCACCAGGGTGAGGTGCGCGTAGTCCTGGCAGACCCCCTTGCCCGCCTGCCAGGCCTCGGTGGCCGAGGTGTGCACGCCCGTCGTCCCGGCCTGGTAGGTCATGGTGTCGCGGACCCGCTCGCACGCGGCGAGCACGGCGTCGGCCGGCTCCCGGCCCTTCCTCAGGGTCGTCGCGACCCGGGCCAGCTCCGCGTCGCGCCCGACGTACTCGGTGAACTCGAGCATCTCGGTGTACCGGTCGCGGACGGCCTCCGACGCCAGGTCCTCCCAGGTCGCGTCGCGGACCGGCTCGGTCGCGTCGCCGGTCTCGACCACCGACGTGCCGGTCACCAGCAGCTCGGTGTGCGGCGCGTGCAGGTCGAACGCCGTGACCGTCGTACCCCAGTAGTCCTCGTAGCGGTAGGCACGGGTCGCCGGCACCGTCTCCACCCGGCTCACGATCACGTTCTGGTGCGAGTCGCTGCGCGGGGTCAGCCGCACCTCGTTGTAGGTCTCGTGCACCGGCGAGCTGTACTTGTAGCCCGTCTCGTGCACGACCCTCACCCGCCAGCCCATCGTCAGACCACCTCCGGCGCGGTCCACGCGACCCAGGGGGCGGCGTGGAAGAACTGCAGCGAGACGGCCTCGCCGACCTTCTGGATCGTCTCCTGCAGCGACAGCAGCTGGGCCGGCAGGTCGTCGAGCAGTTCCTCGGGGCGGAGGAACTCCAGCTCGCTGCGGGCCCGCCCGAGCAGCCGCAGCGCCTCGGCCTGCGCACCGACCCGGGCCGTCGGCCGCTGGTCCAGTTGCTGCAGGCAGGTCTCGGCCTCCCGCAGCGAGGAGAACACCGACCGCGGGAACAGCCGATCCATCAGCATGAACTGCGCGACCCGCACGGCGTCGACGGCGCCGCGGTAGGTGCGCAGGTAGGTGTCCTGGGCGCCGGCTGAGCGCAGCACCGACAACCAGCCCGGCGAGCCCATCCGGTCCGAGACCCGGGACAGCAGCAGCCGCACCACCATGTCGACCCGCTCCACGGAGCGGCCGAGCAGGTAGAAGCGCCACGAGTCGTCCCTGCTCATGGTCGAGGCGGCGAGCCCGGAGAACATCGCCGCCCGGTCCTCGATGTAGCTGAAGAAGGCGTGCGGCCCCACCCAGCGGGCGTACCGCTGCCGCTCCGGCAGCGCGTTCCACGTGGCGTTGAGGCACTCGAACATCTCCGACGACACGACCTCGCGCGCGCCGCGGGCGTTCTCCCGGGCGCTGGAGATCGAGGAGACGATCGAGCCGGGGGTGTCGGCGGAGTAGCCGAGCACCTCGGTCAGCGAGAAGGCGTCGAGCGGCTCGTCCGTGCCGGGGTCGACGCCCATCACGCCCAGCAGCCGGCGGGCGGCCACGTCGACGTCGATGGTGGCGTCCTCGAGCAGCTGGTGGACGGAGACGTCGAGGATGCGGGCGGTGTCGTCGGCGCGCTCGACGTAGCGGCCGATCCAGTAGAGGGACTCGGCGTTGCGGGCGAGCATCAGCCCAGCACCTCCGCCCGACGCAGCACCTGCTCCTGGCGCATTCCGCCGAGCTCCTGGACCTGGCGGCCCTGTTGTTGCTGCTGCTGTTGCTGTTGCTGTTGGCCGAGGGTGAGCTCCGGGCCCTGCTCGGCGGCCGGGCCGCGGGCGGGGGCCTTCGCCGCGATCCCCCGCTCGCCCAGCTCCCGCTCGGCCTCGCTCGAGCGGCTCGCCGCGAGCACCCAGGTGTCCTTCGAGCCGCCGCCCTGGCTGGAGTTCACCACGAGGCTGCCCTTGGGCAGGGCCACCCGGGTCAGGCCGCCGGGCAGCACGAAGACGTCCTCGCCGTCGTTGACCGCGAACGGTCGCAGGTCGACGTGCCGCGGCACGAGCCGGTCCTCCACCTTCGTGGGCACGGTCGACAGCTGGACGACGGGCTGGGCGATCCAGCCACGCGGATCGTCCACGATCGCCTTGCGCGCCGTCTTCAGCTCCTCGGCGGTCGCGTTCGGCCCGAACAGGATCCCGTAGCCGCCGGAGCCCTCGACCGGCTTGAGCACCAGCTCGTCGAGCGTGTCGAGGACGTGCCCGCGCTCCTCGTCCAGCCAGCAGCGGAAGGTGCTGACGTTCGGGATGACCGGCTTCTCGTCGAGGTAGTACTTGATCATCTGCGGGACGTAGGTGTAGACGAGCTTGTCGTCGCCCACCCCGTTGCCGACGGCGTTGGCGATCACGACGTTGCCCGCGCGAGCGGCGTTCATGATCCCCGCGACGCCCAGCACGCTCGTCGGCGTGAACTGCAACGGGTCCAGGAAGTCGTCGTCGATGCGCCGGTAGACGACGTCGACCTGCTGCTCGCCCTCGGTCGTGCGCATGTAGACCACGTTGTCGCGGCAGAACAGGTCCCGGCCCTCGACGAGCTCGACACCCATCTGCCGGGCCAGCAGCGAGTGCTCGAAGTAGGCGGAGTTGTAGACGCCCGGGGTCAGCACGACGACGGTCGGGTCCGCGACGTTGGGTGCCGCGGCCGCGCGCAGGGCGAACAGGAGGTGGGTCGAGTAGTCGCCGACCGCGCGCACCCGCTGGCGGGTGAACAGGTCGGGGAAGACCCGCGCCATCGTGCGGCGGTTCTCCATCACGTAGGACACGCCGGAGGGGTTGCGCAGGTTGTCCTCCAGCACCCGGAACGTGCCCTCCTGGTCGCGGACCAGGTCGATGCCCGCGACGTGGATACGCACGCCGTTGGGCGGGTTGAGCAGGTGGGCCGCCCGCTTGAAGTGCTCGCAGCTGGTGATCAGCCGGCGCGGGAGCACGCCGTCGCGCACGATCTGGGCGTCGTTGTAGACGTCGGCGAGGAACGCCTCGAGGGCCTTCACCCGCTGCACGATCCCGCGCTGGAGCCGGCTCCACTCGCTCGCGCTGATCACCCGCGGCACGATGTCCAGCGGGAACGGGCGCTCCTTGCCGGACAGGCTGAACGTGATGCCCTGGTCCATGTATGCCCGGTCGAGCGCCTCCGAACGCGCGGCCAGGTCGGCGGCGGCGGTGGGGGCGATCGCGTCGTGCAGGTGCCGGTACGGCGCACGGACGCTGCCGTCGGCGTTGAACATCTCGTCGAACGCGTCCGGGTTCGGCCGGTCGGGCTCGAGGTAGCCGTCGAACAGGGCGGAACCCCCGGCCCGGCCCGTCCCGTTCGAGCCGGACCCGTCCGTGGCAGCGGTCTCGTCGTCCTGTGCGGGTCGTTCGCCCATCCGTACTGGTCTCCGGTCCACTGCTCGGCTCACGGGGGTCATCTTGACCGTTCCCCCTGGGCCGGGCCAACTTCAGCCGTGCTACGTCCGCGTTACGGAGCGTCGTCGGGCGCGCCGGGCTGCGGCGCGCCCGCCGGTTCGGGGGCTCGTCGAGTCCGGGCCCCCGGTTCGTCGACACAGCCGCTGCTGGTGGACACGGAGGGCCGGCGCACCGTCACCGCGACACCTGGACCGACCGGCTGGTCGCGGTGGTCAGCGAGGCGGTGCGGCGCCATCCTCCCGCCGCGCGGCGCGTCCGGCCGGCGTCGTGCCCCGGGCGTGCGAGAGTGGATCGTGGCCCGCGCAGACGGAGCTCGCGACGTCGACCACGAGAGCCGAGCACGGGCCCGTGCAGGCGTCGTCCGGCCCGGGTTGTAGCATGGACGACCGAGTGCTCGGCGTGCTCGCTCGCATCGGTGGAGAACCGGTCGGGGTCGCCTGAGCCCCCCGATACGTACCAGCACCAGGAAGACTCGAGGCACACCAGCGTGGCGAACATCAAGTCCCAGATCAAGCGGGTCAAGACCAACGAGAAGCGCCGTCAGCGCAACAAGTCGGTCAAGTCGTCGGTCAAGACCGCGATCCGCAAGTTCCGCGAGGCCGCCGAGGCCGGCGAGACCGAGAAGGCCGTCGAGCTGCAGCGCGCAGCCGCTCGCGCCCTCGACAAGGCCGCGGGCAAGGGCGTGATCCACAAGAACCAGGCCGCCAACCGCAAGGCGGCCATCGCCAAGCGCGTCGCCAAGATCGGCGCGTGATCCGCGGGCGCGATCCGCGCCCGCGCAGGCTCCCGGGCTCCCCGGTCGAGCATCCCGTCGACGGCGCTGCCTTTTCCCGTGAGGCAGCGCCGTCGACGCGTTCTCAGCAGTACGGCCGCCGTGCACCACGTGCGTCACGGCGGCCCGACTGGCGCAGGAGCCCTGGGACAGTGGTGCATCAAGGCCTGATCACGCACGTCCGAGCCCAGCCCGAGCGCCTTATGGTTCCATAACGCACCTTCGAGCCCCGGCCTGAGCGCGTTATGGCTCCACAACACACTTCCCAGGCCCCGCCGAGCGCATTATGGCTCCATAACGCACCTTCAAGCCGCGCCCCAGCGCGTCATGGCGCCATGAGGGTCGGCCGGGAGGTGCTGGCCGCGCCGGCGGCGGGGTCAGCCGGTGCCGCGCGCGTCGACGACCGCGAGGACCGCGCGCTCCAGGGCGTAGGCGGGGTCGGCGGCCGCGCCCTTCACGTCCGCGTTGACCTGCGCCGCCGCCGCCATCGCGGTCGCGATACCGGCCGGCCGCCAGGCGCGCACCTGCCCCTGCGCCTTACGGATCTTCCAGGGTGGCATGCCGAGGCTGCCCGCCAGGCGGTTGGGGTCGCCCCGGCCGGCCGCACCGACCTTGGCGAGGGTGCGCACGGCGTCGGCCAGCGCGTCGGCCACCAGGACCGGGGCGACGCCGAGCACGAGCGCCCAGCGCAACGCCTCCAGCGCTCCCGCTCGCTCCCCGGCCACCGCCTTGTCCGCCACCGCGAACCCCGACGACTCCGCCCGTCCGCGGTGGTACCGGCGTACGGCGCGGCCGTCGACCTGCCCACCCGTGTCGGAGACCAGCTGGTTCGCGGCCGACGCCAACTCCCGCAGGTCCGAGCCGACCGCCTCGAGAAGCACGCCCACGGCCTCGGCGGTGATGGTGCCGCCGGCCCGGCGCACCTCGGTGCGCACGAAGTCGGCCCGCTCGTCGGCCCGGGTGAGCCGGTCGCACCTGGTGACGACCGCGCCGGCCTTGCGCAGGTCGTCGGCCAGCTGTTTCCCGCGGGCGCCGCCCGCGTGCACCGCGACGAGCACGATCCCGTCGGCCGGCTCGGCGGCGTACGCCAGGACGGCCGCCGCGAGGTCCTTGCCCGCCTCGTGCGCCCCCTGGATCACCACGACCCGGCCCTCCGCGAACAACGAGGGGCTCAGGTGCCCGACCAGCTCCCCCGGGCTCAGCTCGGCGGGCCGGAACCGGCGGATGTCCGTCTCGGGATCCACCGCCCGGGCGGTCCGGAGGATCTCGCTGACGGCCCGCTCGAGCAGCAGCTCCTCCTCGCCCACGACGAGCTGCACGGGGCCGGGCGGCTTCGTGGCCGGCATGGGCGGAGCTCCTCTCGCACGCGTCCCGCGGTGCGGCACCGGGACCCGTCGGCCCGGGCCCGCCCGTCATCGTCGCGCACGGCACCGACGATCCGTGACACGCCTCCCACATCGTGGCGCCTGGTGGCACGGTGCGAGCCCGGTGCCGTAACGTGCACGTCATCCGGATCGATCCGGCCGCCGCGCTCGCTCCCCGTACGGGGCCCGCTCGGCACAACCGCATATGGCTCATCCAGAGGGGCAGAGGGAACGGCCCGGCGAAGCCCCGGCAACCGGCGTCGAACGACGATCCGCGTGCGCACCGATCCGGTGCGGGCACGTCGACGGACCAGGTGCCAATTCCGGCCCGCGCCAGCGGGACAGATGAGGAGATCTGATGACTCTCACTGCAGACACGCCTGCCAGCACCACCCTCGACCTCGGCTCCGCCCGCGCGCTGTCCTGTCGCGAGTGCGGCCACCAGACGCCGCTCGCCGCGGAGTTCGCCTGTCCGCAGTGTTTCGGTCCGCTCGAGATCGCGTACGACTTCCCGCAGGTCACGCGGGAGTCGATCGAGTCCGGCCCCACGTCGATCTGGCGCTACAAGGACCTCCTCCCCGTCCCGTCGAACGTCCGGTCCTTCCCGAACACCGAGCCCGGCTTCACCCGCCTGATCCAGGCGGACCGGCTCGCCGCCGAACTCGGGCTCCGCAAGCTCTGGGTGAAGGACGACACCGGCAACCCCACCCACTCCTTCAAGGACCGGGTCGTGGCCGTCGCCCTCGCCGCCGCGCGCGAGCTGGGTTTCTCCGTCCTCTGCTGCCCCTCCACCGGCAACCTGGCCAACGCCGTCGCCGCGGCGGCCGCCCGCGCCGGGTGGGACTCGGTCGTGCTGGTCCCCTCCTCCCTGGAGCAGGCGAAGATCACCACCACGGCGGTCTACGGCGGCACCCTGCTCGCCGTCGACGGCAACTACGACGACGTGAACCGCCTGGCCACCGAGCTCGCCGCCGAGCACGAGGAGTGGGCGTTCGTGAACGTGAACGTCCGCCCGTACTACGCCGAGGGCTCGAAGACCCTGGGCTACGAGGTCGCCGAGCAGCTCGGCTGGCGCCTGCCCGACCAGATCGTCGTCCCGGTCGCCTCCGGCTCGCAGCTGACCAAGGTCGACAAGGGCTTCGGCGAGTTCGTGAAGCTCGGCCTGGTCGACGAGAAGCCCTACACGATCTTCGGCGCCCAGGCCACCGGCTGCTCGCCCGTCGCCGCGGCCTTCGAGCAGGGCCACGACGTCATCCAGCCCGTCCGGCCGGACACCATCGCGCGCTCGCTGGCGATCGGCAATCCCGCCGACGGCCCGTACGTCCTCGACTCCGTGCGCCGCACCGGCGGCGCCGTCGGCCACGTGACCGACGAGGAGGTCGTCGAGGGCATCCGGCTGCTCGCCCGCACCGAGGGCGTGTTCGCCGAGACCGCGGGCGGCGTCACCGTCGCGACGGCGAAGAAGCTGATCGAGGCCGGCGCGATCGACCCGGACGCCGAGACCGTCCTGCTGATCACCGGCGACGGGCTCAAGACGCTCGACGCCGTGTCCGCCCACGCCCGCCCGACCGCGACCGTGCCGTCGACCAGCACGGCCGTCCGCGAGGCGCTCGAGGGCCACTGACCCGACACGCCAGGACCACGACCGGGCCCGGAGGACGCGTTCCTCCGGGCCCGTCGTCGTCCCGACGGTCCGGCGGCGGGTGCGACGGCCCCCGCGGGAGCGCCGCGGGGCCGGGAGCGGGTCCCCGCGGGCGACCAGTTCGTCGTCGCGCGTGAAGGCCACGTCGCCGGACTGGTCCGTGCGCCGCACGACCGCCCCCGACGCCGTCAGGAGATCCAGCAGGCCCGGGTTCGGGTGCCGATAGGAGTTGCCCGCACCCACGCTGACGAGGGCGACCCGCGGCGCGACGGCCCGCAGGAAGTCCGGGCTGGTCGAGCGGGAGCCGTGGTGGGGCACCTTGAGCACCTCCGCCCGCAGGTCCGCGCCGCTGTGCAGGAGGTCGGCCTGGGCGTCGAGCTCCACGTCGCCGGTCAGCAGGATGCGCCCGGCCGGTGTGGTCGCGCGGAGCACCACGGACGTGTTGTTCACGGCGGTGCCGTCCTCGCCGTCGACGTACTCGGGAGCGCGCTCCGGGGCCAGGACGTCGAGCGTGAGCGCGGGCCAGGCGAGGCGCCGGCCCGCGGTCAGCTCGAGCACCGGCGCGCCGGCCTCCGCGGCCTGCTGCGCGATCCGCCGCAGGGCCCCGGCCGGCTCGTGCGCCGGCCCCAGTGCGACCCCGCCGGCCGCCCGACCGCGCAGCGCGCCCGCGAGACCGCCCATGTGGTCGGCGTGCAGGTGCGTGACCACCACGAGCGCCAGCGCGTCGACGCCGAGGCGGCGCAGACAGGCGTCCGTGGGGCCGTCGTCGGGACCGACGTCGACGAGGACCGCCTGGCCGGGAACGCCCGTGGCGAGGACGAGCGCGTCGCCCTGGCCGACGTCGCAGGCGACCACGACCCAGTCCGGGGGCGGCCAGCCGGGGCGGATCACGCGGGTGGGCACCAGGACCAGCGCCAGACCGATCACGACCGCGAGGACGAACAGGCGGGAGCGGCGGAACCGGAGGAGCACGACCAGCACCAGGAGCGCACCGGCCAGCAGGAGCGCGCCCCCCACGCCTTCGGGCCAGGGCAGCACCGCTCCGGGGATGGCCGCGGCGCGGTCGGCCACCAGCACGAGCCACGCGACCGCCGGCCCGGCGAGCCACGCGCACGCGGTGGCCGCCCCGGGCGCCAGCGGTGAGACCACGGCGGCGAGCACCCCCAGGACCGTCGCCGGGGCGACCGCCGGCACCACCAGCAGGTTCGCCAGCACGGTGACGACGCTGAGCTGGCCGCTCAGACCGGCGATCAGCGGAGCCGTGGCGACACACGCGGCCGCCGGGACCGCGAGCATCTCCGCGACGCCCTGGGGGACACCGCGCCTCTGTAGTGCGGCGGCCCAGCCGGGGGCGACCAGGACGAGCGCGGCCGTCGCGAGGACGGACAGGGCGAAGCCGACGTCGACCGCGAGCGCCGGGTCGATCACCAACAGCACGAGCACCGCCGCCGCCAGGGCCGGGACCGCGGACCGGCCGCGCCCGAGGGCGAGCGCGAGCAGCACGATGCCGCCCATCACGGCGGCACGTACGACACTGGGTGACGGCCGTGCGAGCACGACGAAGGCGAGGACGGCGGCCCCGGCCAGCGCCGCGGCGAGGCGCGGATCCGCCCGCAACAGCCGGAGCAGCCCGAGCACGGCACCACCGACGATCGCGAGGTTCGCGCCGGAGACCGCCGTGAGGTGCGTGAGGCCGGCGGCGCGGAAGTCCTCCTCGACCTCCGTGGTCTGCGCGCGGGTGTCGCCGACCGCGAGCCCGGGCAGCAGGCCCGCGGAGTCCTCCGGCAGGACCGCTGCCGCCCGCCGCAGCCCGTCCCGGAGCGTGCCGGCCGCGGTCTGCCACCATGGCGGCGGGGTCGCCGCCACGGGTGCCCCGCGGACCCGCAGGACCGCGAGGGTGAGGTCGGCGCGCTGGGCGGGCAGGAGCAGCCCCTCGACGGTGACCGTCTGCCCCGGGAGGAGGGCGCCCCAGCCCTCCGCGGGCGCCAGCAGCAGCACGCGACCGCCCGACCGCCACTCCCCCGCACCGACCGCCACGTTCTCCAGATCCGCCTCGACCAGCAGCCGGTCGGCGCCGAAGTCGGCGCCGTAGGCCGGACCGCGCAGCGGACGCGGGTCGTCGGTCAGCGTGACGCGCAGGATCGCGGCCGATCCGCGCTCGGCGGCCGCACGCAGCGGGTGGTCGTGGACCAGGAGTGCCTCCAGGCCGGCGGGCAGGCCCACCGCCAGGGCACATCCGGCGGCCGCGAGTGCGGCGGAGCGGGTGCGTCCGGAGACCCGCCGCCGCGTCGTCGCGACCATCGCGGCGAGGGCGACGCCGCACGCGGCGAGAGCGGCGAACGGGCCGCCGAGCACCGCGCAGAGCACCGCCGTCCAGGCGGCGAGGGCCGCGGGCACGAGTCGCAGGTCCGGCCGGGCCCGCGGTTCCTCGGCGACCGCGCGGCGATCCTCCCGCGTCCTCACACCGTCACCAGGTCCCGGAGCTGCGCGAACCGGCGCTCGCCGATACCCTCCACCTCGCGCAACTGATCGACCCGCGCGAAGCGGCCGTTGCGGGTGCGCCAGTCGAGGATGCGCTGGGCGGTGACCGGACCGACACCGGGCAGCCCGTCGAGCTGCTCGACCGTCGCGCGGTTCAGATCGACCCTGCCCGCGACGGTCGCGCCGGCGTCACCCCCCGCCGGTGCCGGGCCCGCCTGCGTGCCGCCGGCGTCGGGAGCAGCGGGCACGCCGACCGCCACCTGTTCCCCGTCGGCCACCCGCCGCGCCAGGTTGACGATGCCGAGATCGGTTCCGGGCAGGGCGCCGCCCGCCGCCTCGAGGACGTCGGCCACACGTGACCCGTCCGGCACCCGCACGAGGCCGGGCCGCCGGACCTTTCCCGTCACGCTGACGACCAGCTCGGTGGGGGTGGCCGTCGGCGGCGGCGCCGAGCTGCGCGTGCTCGACTCCGCCGCGCTGTCCAGCGACACGGCGGGGAGCGGCGGGATCTGCTCGGGACGCGGGCGGGTGCTCCACACGCCGACGGCCGCCACGACGGCTGCCACCGCGGCGACCAGGACCAGGGCGAGCGCGCCGGCGCGGCCGGGGTCCAGGCGGGAGCCGCGCCACGCCGCCGGGACCCAGCGGGCGGCGACCCGCACGTGCCGGCCCGGCCGGCTGCCCGGGTCGTGGGAGCCGCGCGCTCCGTCGGGCCACTCGTCCGCGGGCCCGGCGTCGTCCTCGACTGCGGCATCGACTGCGGCACCGACGGCGGCACCGGGGGCGGCACCGGGGGCGGCACCGACGACGGCAGGCTCGTCCATCCCGGCGAGCAGCGCGGCGAAGTGCGGATTGCCCGTGGGCCCACCCGCGCGGTGCCTGCCCGGCGCGGGCACGGGACCGGCGGAGACGGGCAGCGGGACGGTGGGCGGATCCTCGTCGGCCGCAGCTCGACGCGGCAGCGCCGGGCGGGAGACCGGTGGGAGAGGCGGGTGGTGGGACGCGCGAGTGTTCTCGCCGACGATCCCGCTCGCGGGGTACGGGCGACCCACGGGCGTCCCCAGCAGCGCGGACAGCCGCGCCGCGGATCGGGTGTGCGGGGAGCTCCGTGTCACACCCGCGACGCTAGGTCCGGCGGGCGCGCCTGCCCGGACGAGTTCGTCGCCTGTGGACGGCGGGACCCGGGTGGGGACAGGTCGGCGGCCGCGCGGCCGTGGAGATCGAGGCCGTCGGACGCGCGGCGCAGAATGGGACGGGGTCTGTCGCCGTGCGCATCGGGTTCCGGTCGGCGAGGCCGACCTGCGGCATCGAGGATCGCTCCCAGGTGTCCTGCTCGGGCGGCCACCGGGCGCGGTACCTCCCGGCCACCTCGGCCCGGGCCCACCGCCGGCCGGGGCCTACGCCCGTGGCACGACCACGACCCCGAGCGCTCCGTTGCCCACGTGGGCGCCGATGACCGCACTGATCTCGGAGACCACGGGGCGGGGTGAGCCCGGCAGGCGCTCGGCGAGGCGGTCCGCCAGCTCCTCCGCCCGCTCGGGGACGCCGAGGTGGTGTACCGCGACATCCGCCTCGGCACCGGCGGCGGCGACCGCGTGCTCGACGAGCCGCTGCTGGGCGCGGGCGGAGGTGCGGACCTTCTCGAGGGCCGTGATCCGACCGTCGACCAGGTGCAGCAGCGGCTTGACGGCGAGGACCGTGCCCAGCACGGCGGCCGCGGTCCCGATCCGGCCGCCGCGGCGGAGCCGGTCGAGCTCGTCCACGCAGAAGATCACCCGGCACCGCGCGGCGACGGCCGCCGCGGCGGCCTCGACCTCGGCGGGTTCGGCGCCGCCGGCCGCGGCGCGGTCGGCGGCGAGGACCGCGAACCCCAGGCCCATCCCCATCGCGCGCGAGTCGACGACCCGGATCCTGCCCGGATCGACCTGCTCGGCGGCGTACCGGGCCGCGTCCCACGTCCCCGACAGCTCGCGGGACAGGTGCACCGAGACGACCGCGGACGCGCCCGCGGCGAGCAGTTCGCGGTAGATCTCGGCGAACGCCTCGGGCGTGGGCCGCGAGGTCTGGACGTCGAGCCGCCGGTCGGCGATCGCCGCGCTCAGCTCCCCGGGCCCGATGTCGACCCCGTCGCGCACGACGCGGTCGCCCAGCCGCACCTCGAGGGGGACGACACGGACGTCGCCGGCCAGGGACGACGGCAGGTCGGCCGTCGAGTCGGTCACCACCGCCACTCGGCCGGCCGGCTCCTCGGGGTGCCCCGCGGACCCCGCAGGCCCGACCGTCGGCGGAGCGGACGACGCGGCGATCGCCAGGTCGGATCGCTCGTTCACGGGTGCGGGGCCCGGATCGAGCCCGGTGTCGGACGAGGGGTCGGGCACGGACCGAACCTAGAACCTCGGCAGTCGATCTCCAACCGGCCCGCCGGATCGCGAGCGGGTCCGCCCTCCCGCGCCGGTCACGAGCGGAGCCCCGCCGGCCGGGTCGTCCGCCCGTGGCCGCCGGACGACACGACCGGCGGACCGCTCGCGGGCACGTCCTCCGGCGCCCGCCGGGCCCACTCCCCCCGCAGCAGCTCGGCGAGGGTCTCCCCCACCCGCCGGTGCGCCTCCCAGCCCCAGTGCATCCCGTCGGGGTTGCCGTGCCCGCCCAGGACGTGCCCGGCGACCAGGGTGGGCGCGTCGAGCACCCGCACCCCGTGCGCGTCAGCCCAGGTCCGGGTGGCCCGCTCCGCCGCGGCCCGCCCGGCGTGCGCGCCGCCGTAGACCGCGGCCCGGTGCACCGAGGGGAGCATCGCGACGACCGGGACATCGGGCCGCAGCGCCGTCACCGCGACGCGGCACCGCTCCAGGTACGAGATCGTCAGCCGGGGCGGCAGCGCGACGGGACCTCCGCCGGGCAGCGCCGCGAACACCCGTGACAGCCCCGGCTGGGCCCGCAGGTAGACCTCGCGCACCCCACCGCGCAGGGAACCCGGCCGCAGGACCGGGATCAGCTCCCGCAGCGCCGTCGGCAGCGGCGAGGGCAGCGCGTCCATCCCGCCCACGCCGAGCACCAGCGCGTCGATCCGCGGCATCGCCGCCCAGACCCGGGGATCGTGGGTCAGGGCGTGCCAGGCGTGCCGCGCGGTCCAGCCGATCCCGGCGACGAGCTCCACACGGCCGCCGAGCGCGGTCGCCGCCACCTGCGGCCAGATCCGCGGATGGTCGGCGGGCTCGGCCCGCTCGGGGCCGTGGAACGCGAGCGAGTCGCCCAGGACCAGCAGCTCAGGTGGTGACACCGATGTTGTAGCCGGACAGCCGCCAGCGTGGGTGGTCCGCACGCCGCGCGACGACGGCCCACTTGCAGTTGCCCATGCCGCCGATGATCGGCCAGACGGTCTCGGGCAGGTCCAGCAGCCCGGAGACCAGGCCGCCGATCATCCCGCCGTGCGCCACGATCAGCAGGGACTGCGCGCCGGGCTCCTCGGCCAGGTCGGCGTCGATCTCGTCGACGACGGGCAGCGACCGCCGCACGACGTCCACCCGGGACTCACCGCCCGGCGGGGTCCACCGCGGGTCGCCGCGCCAGTCGGCGATCTGGCCCGGGTAGTCCACCTCGACCTCGTCGACCCGGCGGCCCTGCCATTCCCCGAGGTGCGTCTCGCGCAGCCGCGGGTCGAGCTTGACCGGCAGGCCGAGGACGTCCGCGATCGTGTTCGCGGTGTCGACCGCACGGGACAGGTCGGAGCTGACGATCCGGTCGAAGGGCATCGCGCCGAGCACCGGGGCGGCCCGCAGCGCCTGCTCCCGCCCCTCCTCGGTGAGCTGCGAGTCGATGTGCCCCTGCATGCGGCCGGCGACGTTGTAGTCCGTCTGCCCGTGCCGCAGCAGCACGACCCGGCGCAGCGTCACCCCGACTCCTCGGGCGGGCTGGTGCGGGCCTCGGGGAAGTCGATGGCCGGGCAGTCCTTCCACAGCCGGTCCAGCCCGTAGAACCCGCGCTCCTCGGTGTGCTGGACGTGCACGACGACGTCCGTGTAGTCCAGCAGGACCCACCGCCCCTCGCGGGTGCCCTCCCGACGGGTCGGCTTCACGCCGTGGTCGCGGAGTTTCTCCTCCACCCCGTCGACGATCGCCTGGACCTGCCGCTCGTTGGGCGCCGAGGCGAGGACGAAGCAGTCGGTGATGACGAGCTGCCCGGACACGTCGAGCACGACGATGTCCTGTGCCAGCTTGTCCGCGGCGGCCGCCACCGCCACCCGGGCGATCTCCACCGCCTCTGCCGTTGCCGTCACTCGGCCTCCCTCCGCGACGGCCGGACGTCGGCCTCGCCGGCTCCAGTGTCGCAGGCCGCGCGGGACGGGTCCGGTTCAGGCCGGGATACCGGTCCCGGCGGGTGCGTCCGGGGTGTAGAGCCGACGCTTGGAGATGTACTGGACCACCCCGTCGGGCACCAGGTACCAGACCGGCCGGCCGGCGGCGACCCGGTCCCGGCAGTCCGTCGACGAGATCGCCATGGCCGGCACCTCGACGAGCGTGACCGCGCCCTTCGGCAGGTGCGCGTCGGCCAGCTCGTAGCCGGGGCGGGTGACGCCGACGAAGTGCGCCAGGGTGAACAGCTCGTCGATCTTGCGCCAGGACAGGATCTGGGACAGGGCGTCGGCCCCGGTGATGAAGTACAGCTCGGCGTCCGGCAGGGCGGCGTGGATGTCGGAGAGGGTGTCGGCGGTGTAGGTCGGGCCCGCGCGCTCGATGTCGACCCGGCTGGTGTGGAAGCGGGGGTTCGACGCCGTGGCGATGACCGTCATGAGGTACCGGTCCTCGGCGCGACTCACCGTCCGCGCCGACTTCTGCCACGGCTGTCCGGTCGGCACGAACAGGACCTCGTCGAGCGCGAACCGGTCGGCGACCTCGCTGGCCGCCACCAGGTGGCCGTGGTGGATGGGGTCGAACGTCCCGCCCATCACCCCGATCTTGCGCTGCATCGCGGCAGGATATCCCGCCACGGCGGCCCGTTCAGCCCGCCGGGCGGGGCCCGGCGCCGACCACCCGGCCGCGGGCGCGCTCGCACCGCTCGGCGTACGCCCCTGCGGCGGTGGAGTGCGCCTCGGCGACCTCCGCCGTGTCACCCGTGCCGAGCAGGTCGAACTGCAGACCGCCCCGGAGGTCGGCACGATCTCGCGCGCGATCGTGCCGACCTCCGGGTCCGGGCGGTCGCGTGGAGGGCCTGGTGATCGCCGGTCCGGACCGCACGCGGCCGGAGGTGGCCGTGCACGGTCCCGGACGGCGATCAGCGACGCTCGTAGGCGTGCCGGAACTGCACGCTGATCCGGGCGGCGGCGGCGCGCACCTTGGGCACGCCGTGTTGCCAGGTGCGCTGGCAGGTCCCGCCCATCACCAGCAGGTCGCCGGGACCGGGGAGGAAGCCGACGGAGGCGCCGCCGCCGCGCGGCCGCAGCCGGAAGGGCCGCACCCCGCCCAACGAGATCAGCCCGACGAGCGCGGTGTCCCTCTCCCGGGCCACCCGGTCGCCGTGCCAGGCGACACTGTCCGCGCCGTCGCGGTAGAGGTTGGCGCCGACCTGCGTGAACTCCTCGCCGTAGCGCTCGCTCAGCAGCCGCGCGGCCTCGACGAACACGGGCTCGGGGAGCCCCTGGTCGACGGTCCAGCGGTGGGTGAGGCGCGGCTCGGGCAGCACCCGCTCGTACATCCGGATGTCCCGCTGCGCCCACGGCGTGCTCCCCAGCAGCCGGGCGAACAGCTCGTCCGCGCCGCGGAGCCAGCCGGGCGCCAGGTCCACCCAGGCCCCGGCGCCCAGTTCGTGGCGGACCAGCCCGTGGAAGCCCGGGTCGACCTCGACGGCCGGCGCGCCCGCCTCGAACCCCCCGCCGAACAGGGACGGCTGCCACACCAGGTCCACTCCCATGGCACCGACCCTACCGTTCGTCGAACATCGGTTCGAGTGACGTCGCTCGATCGGCCGTTCCGCCCGCTCCGGATCAGGTCGCCGTGCGAGGGTCGGGACACGCGAAGGGAGACCGCACTGCCGCCCGTCCCGCTGTCCGTGCTGGACACCTCGCCGATCGTCGCCGGCTCCACCGGCCGCCGAGGCGCTGCACCGCACCCTCGACCTCGCCCGCCTGGCCGACGGCCTGGGCTACCGCCGCTACTGGGTGCCCGAGCACCACGGGATGCGGGGCGTCGCGTGCGCGGCGACCGTGCAGGACGCCCTGCAGCGACTCGTCGACGACACCGGGGCGGACGAGCCGGCCCTCACCACCGCCGTGCACGACCACGCCGCACGGCGTCGACCGTACGAGATCTGTGCGACCCTCTGAGATATCCCATAATCCGGAACAAGTTTCCCAACCAATGGTACAGCGGCGTACGGTCCACCCGTGACCACCACACCTGCACGCCGCCGCTGGGTGGTGCTCGTGATCGGCGTTCTCGCACAGACCTCGGCCTGTGCGTTCGTCTACGGCGTCCCGTTCCTGGTGCCGGGTCTGCGCGACGCGATGGGCCTGTCGCTCGCCGCCGCCGGCACCTACGTGGCCGCGCCGACCACCGGACTGCTGCTCACGCTGATCGCATGGGGCGCGGCCGCGGACCGGTTCGGCGAGCGGAGGGTGATGGCGTCGGGGCTGTTGCTGGCGGGCCTCGTCGTCGGCACGGTGGCACTGCTGCCCCACCCCGGGGACACGAGCGTGCTGGGCCTGCTCGCCCTGGGCGGGGCGGCGTCGGCCAGCGTGTTCGCCGCGAGCGGACGCATGATCATGGGCTGGTTCCCGCGGACCGAACGCGGGCTGGCGATGGGCATCCGGCAGACCGCGCAGCCGCTCGGCGTGGCGCTGGCCGGCCTGGTCCTGCCGAGCCTGGCGGAGCGGACCGGCGCGATCGGCGCGCTGATCGTCCCCGCCGCGCTCTGCCTGCTCTCGGCGCTGCTGGTGGTCGCGTTCGCACCGGACCCGGCGCGTCCGCCGCGGCCCGAGGGCGTGCGCGAGGGCTCCCCGTACGGGGCGCCGGTGCTGTGGCGGGTGCACGCCGCGAGCGCGCTGCTGGTCGTCCCCCAGTTCGCGATCAGCGCGTTCGCGACGGAGTACCTGGTGCGCCAGCAGGGCTGGAGCGCCACCGGCGCGGGCGCGTTCGTGGCGGCGATCCAGATCGCGGGCGCGCTCTCCCGCATCGGCTCGGGCGTGTGGTCGGACCGGGTCGGGTCCCGGCTGCGGCCGATGCGCCGGCTCGCGGTGGGCGCGATGCTCGTCCTGCTGGTCTTCGCCCTGGGCGACGCGATGGCGCCCTGGCTGGCGGTCGCCGCCCTGGCCGTCGGCGGGGTCGTCACCGTCGCCGACAACGGGCTGGCCTTCACCGCGGTCGCCGAGATCGCCGGGGCGGCCTGGTCCGGGCGGGCCCTCGGCATCCAGAACACCGGGCAGAACGTGGTGTCGTCGCTGACCCCGGTGGCGCTCGGCGCGGTCGTCGGGGCCGCGGGCTACGCGCTCGGGTTCGTGGTCGCCGCGGCGGCACCACTCGCCGCGATCGCCCTCACCCCGGTGCGGGACGAGCCCGAACCCAGCTGGTGAGTCGTCGGCTCTCAGCGGCGGCTGCGGGTGGCCGCCTCGGCGAGGATCGGCAGGTAGGCGTCGAGCACCCACGGGATCGACAGGACCGAGGGCGACGAGCTGGCCGCGACCCGGTCGGCGCCGACGATCGGGGCGTAGCCGCCCGCCTGCACCGCAGGCATCGCCTGGACGGCCGGCTCGGCGCGGAACGCCGCGTCGAGGTCGGGGGTGCCGAAGAAGCCGACGAGCAGGTCGGACTGCAGCCGCGGGACCAGCTCGGCGCTGACCGTGTAGTACACGGCGTCGCCCGCGGGCGCGTGCTGCTCGACGAAGGGTGCGGAGGTCATGCCCAGGTCCTCCAGCAGCCGGACCCGGACGTCCGTCGGCCGGAAGATGCCGAGCTGCCCGCCGTCCATGCCGCCGGTGTAGGCGAACGTGGCCCCCGCGAGCTGCGGGTACTCCTCGGCGGCGGCCGCCAGCCGGGACTGCGTGACCACGACGAGCTCCTCGGCCCGGGTGCTGCGGCCCAGCGCCCGCCCGGCGATCCGGGTCTGCTCCTGCCAGCTCGTGGCGTACGGCGCGTCGGGGTACGCGACGACGGGCGCGATCCGGGAGAGCGTGTCGTACTCGTCCTGGGTGAGGCCGGAGTAGGTGGCGAGGATCAGGTCGGGCTGCGCGGCCGCGACCTCCTCGAACGCGATCGGTTCCAGGGACCGCCCGACCACCTGCGGCATCGGCTTGCCGGCCAGGGCCTCGCGGACCCACGGGAGCACGCCCTCGGCGTCACCGCCGTAGTCGACGAACGGCATCGCGACGGGCACGACCCCGAGCGCGATCGCCACGTCCTGGTTCGCGGCGCTCACCGTGGCGACGCGGGTGGGCTCGGCCTCGATCGTCGTGGTGCCGAGCCGGTGGGAGATCGTGACGGGGAACTCGCCGCCGGCGGCGGATGCGCCCGCACCGCCCTCGGAGGCGCATCCGGCGACGGTCAGTGCAGCGAGGCCGACCGCGGAGCGGACGAGGGAACGACGGGACAGTACAGGCACTGACGGACTCCGGATCTCGTGAGGGTCGGACATCGGTGAGCCTAACCTTCCCTCCGTCCGAACCGGACATCCCGCCGCGCACGCCATACTGGGCCGGTGATCGGGCGCGGCAGGCGGGAACGCAGGACCAGGGAGAACGCGGAGAAGATGGTGAGCGCGGCGCTCGACCTCATGGAGGGGCGCGCCCTGCACGCCGACCGGGTCGACTGGCCGGCCGCCCGGAACGAGGTCCTCGGCGTGCTCGACGACCCGAAGCAGCTCGAGCTGACGGTGTTCCACCTGGTCCGGCAGGCGGGCGGCCCGCACGGCGGGGTCCGCCGGACCCGGCCGGCGTCCGGGGCGCCGGACCTGCTGACCGTGGAGGAGCAGGGCGAGGCCGCGGTCGTCGTGCTCCCGTCCTGCGCCGAGCGGGACGCCGTCGCCTACGCCGACGCCGCCCGTGCGGCCCTCGACGGGCGCACCGCCGAGCGCTGGATCGTGGACCTGCGGGGCACCGGCGGCGGGTCGCCGTGGCCGCTGCTCGCCGCCGTGGCACCACTGCTCGGCGAGGGCGAGGTCGGGGCGTTCGTGGACCGCCGCGGCGGGCGCACGCCGTGGACGGTGCGCGACGGCGTGGTGTCCCGGGGCCCGACCCCGCAGCTCCAAGGCCTGCCCGGGACGCTGGACGGGCCGGTCTCCGTGCTCACGGACGGGAACACGGCCAACGCGGGCGAGGCCGTGGCCGTCGCCTTCCGGGGCCGCCCCGACGCCCGCTCCTACGGCGCGCCGACCCTCGGCTTCAGCACCGGCGTCGAGTCCGCGCCGCTGCCCGGCGGGCTGGTGCTCACGGTCGCCACCAGCCGCTTCGCCGATCGCACCGGCCAGGTCTACGGCGGCCCCGTCACCCCCGACGTCCCGAGCGACGACCCGCTCAGCATGGCCCTCTGGGACCTGTGAGTGGCGATGGTCGCCAGGGCGACCATCGCCACTCCCGAGCAGGGGTCAGACGGGCAGGAGGGCCTCGACGACGTCGGCGAGCTGGCCGACGGTGCGGCACTCGTGCATCGGCAGGACGTCGGCGTAGCGGTGGGCCGCGGAGTCGCCGGTCCCCCACTGCCGCTTCGGTTCCGGGTTGAGCCAGTGCGCGTGCCGGGCCTGCCCGGTGAGCCGGCGCAGCACGGCGAGGTTGGGGTCGCGGTAGTTGGTCCGGGCGTCGCCGAGGATCAGCAGCGAGGTCTTCGAGGTGATCGCCTCGCCCCAGAACTCGGCGAAGCTGCCGAGCGCGTGCCCGTAGTCCGAGTGCCCGTCGAAAGCCGTGAGGTCGGCCTCGCGCAGCACCCGCGCCATCACCCCGGACAGCTCCGCGCCGGGCTCGAACAAGTGCGTGACCTCGTCCGTCCTCTCGACGAAGGCGAACACCCGGACCTTCGAGAACTGCTCGCGCAGCGCCTGCACCAGCAGCAGCGTGAAGTGCGAGAAGCCGGCGACCGAACCGGAGACGTCGCAGAGGACCACCAGCTCCGGGCGCCCCGGCCGGCGGGTCCGGTAGGCCGGTTTCATCGGCACCCCGCCGGTCGACATGGACCGGCGCAGGGTGCGGCGCATGTCCAGCTGTCCGCGCCTGGCGTGCTTGCGGCGCACCGCGAGCCGGCTGGCGAGCCGCCGGGCCAGTGGGTGCACGGTGCGGCGGAGCTGCGTGAGCTGCTCGGCGTAGGCGGAGAGGAACTCGACCTGCTCGGCCTGCTTGGGCACCGCGGTCTTGGCCACCTGGTCGCGGCCGCGCTGCTCCGCGGTCCGGCGCCGCACCTCGTCCTGCACCATCTTGCGGAACCGGGCGATGCGGTCGCGGATCTCGCGGCGGCGGACCTCGTCGGTGAAGTCGTCCGTCGGGTCGCCGTCCTGGCGCATCCCGTCGAGGATCCGGGCGAGCAGCGTCTCCGGCGACATCAGCCGCAGGGCCTGGTACGCCGACCAGCTGGGCTGGCCGTTGACGCCCTGGACCCCGGTGCCGCTGGCCCCGGCGGTGCCGAGCGCGTCGACGGCCGCGCGGGCCAGCTCCCGGAGTGCCTCCTCGTCGCCGGCGAGCAGCAGGTCGGCGAGGAGGTCGCGCAGGGCGTCGACGTCGACCGGGCCCTGCGACCCGTCGTCCGTCTCCGCGCGGGGCACCTCCATGTCCTGGGCCCCCACACCGAGGGCCGGCGGGAAGTACAGGTCGAAGAGGGTGTCGAAGACCTCGCGCTGCCCGGAGCGGCGCAGCAGCGCCGCTGCGAGCCCCTCGCGCAGCTCACGCCGGCGCAGCAGGTCGAGCGCGCCGACGACCTCGGCCGCGTCGACCGTCTCACCCGGCCCGACCGCCACGCCGTGCCGGCGCAACGCGCCCACGAAGTCGACCAGGTGACCCGGCAGCCCGTGCTCGGGCGTCGTGACGGTCATCGGGCTCTCCTCGCTCCGGTCGCTCAGTTGAGGCGCAGTTCCGCGCTCGCCTTGACCTGGTCGGACTGGTGCTTGAGGACGACGCCCAGGGTCTGCCGGACGGCGTCGTCGTCGAGCGTGTCGAGGCCGAGGGCCAGCAGCGTGCGGCCCCAGTCGATGGTCTCGGCGACCGACGGGACCTTGCGCAGCTCCATCGCCCGCAGCACCCGGACGGTCCGCACCAAGGTGTCGGCCAGCGCCTGCGGCAGCTCCGGCACCCGGGTCAGCACGATCCGGCGCTCGAGGTCCGGGTCGGGGAAGTCGAGGTGCAGGAACAGGCAGCGGCGCTTGAGCGCCTCGGACAGCTCGCGGGTGGAGTTCGAGGTCAGCAGGGCGAACGGCCGGCGGCTCGCGGTCACCGTGCCCATCTCGGGGATCGAGACCTGGTAGTCCGACAGGACCTCCAGCAGCAGGCCCTCGACCTCGACGTCCGCCTTGTCCATCTCGTCGATGAGCAGGACCGTCGGGTCCTCCCGGCGGATCGCGGTGAGCAGCGGCCGCGGGAGCAGGAACTCCTCGGAGAACACGTCGTCCCGGGTGGCGTCCCAGCTCTCGTGTCCCTGGCCGGCGGTGATGCGCAGCAGCTGCTTGGCGTGGTTCCACTCGTAGAGCGCGCGCGCCTCGTCGATGCCCTCGTAACACTGCAGCCGCACCAGTCCGGAGCCGGTCGAGGCGGCGACCGCCTTCGCCAGCTCGGTCTTGCCGACGCCGGCGGGGCCCTCCACGAGGAGCGGCTTGCCGAGCCGGTCGGCGAGGTACACGGTCGTCGCGACGGCCGTCGAGGCGAGGTAGCCGACGCCCTCGAGGCGCTCGGTGACCTCGTCGACCGAACCGAACAGCGGTGACTGGGTGGCCTTCACCCGGATCATCCTGCCTTGTGGGTGGGGGCCCCGCCCAGCCGTGGCGCCGATCGGACGTTCAGTAGGGGTGAGTGGTGCGTCACACCGCGCCCCCCGGTCCCGCGCACCGGATCCGCGGGGCCCGTCCCGTTCTGTCGGGGGGTGCCGCCACGATGGGGGCATGACGACCACGGAGCCCGATCTCCGCTCCCGCGCCGAGGAGCTGCTGCAGACCCTCGCCGGCGAGGGTGCCCGGCTGCGCGAGGACCAGTGGCGGGCGATCCACGCCCTCGTCGCCGAGCATCGGCGGGCACTGGTCGTGCAGCGCACCGGCTGGGGCAAGTCGGCGGTCTACTTCCTGGCGACGGCGCTGCTGCGGGAGCAGGGCGCGGGGCCCACGGTGATCGTCTCGCCGCTCCTCGCGCTCATGCGCAACCAGATCGACGCGGCCACCCGCGCCGGGATCGTGGCCGTCACCGTCAACTCGGCGAACCTCGACGAGTGGGAGCAGACCTACGCCGAGATCGCCGCCGGTGAGGTCGACGTGCTGCTCGTCAGCCCCGAACGGCTGAACAACCCGGACTTCCGGGACCGTGTGCTGCCCGAGCTGACCCGCACCGCGGGAATGCTCGTGGTCGACGAGGCGCACTGCGTGTCCGACTGGGGGCACGACTTCCGCCCCGACTACCGGCGGCTGCGGGCCCTGATCGCCGAGCTCCCGGAGGGCATCCCGGTGCTCGCCACCACGGCCACGGCCAACGACCGGGTGGTCACGGACGTGACCGAGCAGCTCGGCCTCGGGTCGGGCCGTCCGCTGGTGCTGCGTGGTTCGCTCGACCGCGCGTCGCTGCGCCTGTCGGTCGTGTCGATCGACTCGCCGGCCGAGCGGCTGGCCTGGCTCGCCTCGCGGCTCGAGGAGCTGCCCGGCGCAGGCATCGTGTACACCCTCACGGTGCAGGCCGCGGAGGAGGTCGCGGAGTTCCTGCGCGAGCGCGGGTACGCGGTGCGGGCCTACACCGGCAAGACGGATGCGGAGGAGCGGCTCGACGCCGAGGGCGACCTGCTGGCCAACCGGGTGAAGGCGCTGATCGCCACCTCCGCGCTCGGGATGGGCTTCGACAAGCCGGACCTGGGGTTCGTCGTGCACCTCGGCGCCCCCTCCTCCCCCGTGGCCTACTACCAGCAGATCGGCCGGGCCGGCCGCGCGCTGGACCGGGCCGAGGTGGTGCTCCTGCCCGGCCGGGAGGACCGGGAGATCTGGGCGTACTTCGCCTCGTTGGCCTTCCCGCCGGAGCCGCTGGTGCGGCAGACCCTGGCCGCCCTGTCGGACCAGCCGATCTCCACCGCCGCGCTGGAGACGCGCGTCGACCTGTCCCGCACCCGGCTGGAGATGCTGCTCAAGGTCCTCGACTCGGACGGGGCGGCCCGGCGCGTGAAGGGGGGCTGGATCGGCACCGGGGCCGAATGGGTGTACGACCGGGAGCGGCACCAGCGGATCGCGGCCGCACGCAAGGCCGAGCAGCAGGCGATGCTCGACTACCTCACGACGGACGAATGCCGGCTGGTCTTCCTGCGCCGCCAGCTCGACGACCCCGATCCCACCCCGTGCGGGCGCTGCGACGTCTGCCGCGGCACCGTCTGGTCGCCCGAGGTCTCGGCGGAGGTGTCCGCGGCTGCGGCCGAGCGGCTGCAGAAGCCGGGTGTGGAGGTCGCGCCGCGCAAGATGTGGCCGAGCGGGATGAAGGAGCTGGGGATCCCGGCGTCCGGGCGACTGAAGGCCGACGAGCTGGCCGAGCCCGGTCGTGCGGTCGGGCGGCTGTCGGACATCGGCTGGGGCACGCGGCTGCGCGAGCTGCTGGCCGGGCCGGACCAGCCTGTGCCGTCGGACCTGCTCGACGCCGTGGTGCGCGTGCTCGCGGGGTGGGATTGGGCCCGGCGGCCGGTCGGGGTCGTCGGGATCGGGTCGCGCGCCCGCCCGCACCAGCTCGAGCACCTCGCCCGGCGCATCGCCGAGATCGGGCGGCTGCCGCTGGTCGGCACCCTGCCCCCGGCCGGCGAGCGACCCGGCACCCACGAGAACTCCGCCCAACGGCTGGCCGCGGTGTGGGAGGGCTTCGACTTCGCCGCGCTGCCCGACCTGTCCGGGCTCGACGGGCCGGTCCTGCTGGTCGACGACCTGGTCGACTCGGGCTGGACGATGACCGTCGCGGTCCGCGCCGTCCGCCGGGCCGGGGCGCCCGCCGTCCTGCCCCTCGCCCTGGCTCTGGCGGGCTGACCCGCGGGGCCGGCTCCCAGAGCGTTGTCCGGCTTCTACCGCACCCTCCGTGGCCGCTCCCTCACGGGGCCCGTCCGGGTGAATGACACCGGTGTAATACCTTCCGGCCTCGCACTCCCCGCGAGAGAGGACGAGCCCTGTGACGCAGACCCTCGAGACCATCCTCACCGACCCCGCCCGGCGGCCCGCCGTCGTCGCCGACCTGAACGAGCTCGTCGGGCAGGAGGTGAAGGAGAAGGGCGGCATGTCCGGCGCCGCCGTGAAGCTCGGCTATCAGACCGTGTCGAAGATCCGGCCCGGTGTCGTGCCGGCGGCCGTCGACCGCATGCTCCCCCAGTTCGCCGGCGCACTGCAGCCCTTCTACGCCGACTACAGAGCCGCCGCCGGCAGCGACTTCGGCGCCTACCTGGCCGGCCGCCCCGATGCCGCCGATGCACTCCTCGGCGTCACCGACCGGCGGGCCGAGAGCTCCAGCTCGGACGCACTGAGGAAGGCCTACGCCAAGCTGCGGCCGAACGCCCGCAAGAACGTCGAGGAGGCCCTCCCCCGCCTCGGCACCCTGATCGACAGGCACGCCGCGTCCGCCGGCGCCTGAGCCGGCCCCGTCGGCGCCCGGGGCGCCGACGTCGCCGCCCCGGCCCGTCCTTCCCTGGTGCCGGGCGCGGCGAGGCTCAGTGCTGCGCCTCCGCGCCGCCGAGCAGGTCGGCGACCAGCCGCTCCGAGAGTCCCTCCAGGTCCCCGCGCCAGCCCTGGTCGGCGTAGTCGAGCAGCTCCGCGGCGATCAGCCGGCCGATCGGTCCCGGATAGCGGTCCAGGGCCACCGCCACCGCCCGCCGGATCCGCAGCACGTCCTCGGTGGCGAGCGGCGAGGGCGCGGGAGGCGGGGTCCACGGACGCCGCGCACGGACCGGCCCGGTCGTCCACCGGTCCGTGGGCGGCTCCAGGACCACGCCCCCGTGCTGCCGACTGCTGTCCCCGACGTCCATGCCCGGGGGCTCGCCCCGCTTCCGGCCGCCGTTACCCCTGGCGAAGCATGAACGCCGCGCACCGCCTCCTCCTGAGAGCGACCGGCGGCCGCGTCGGCCACGACGCCGGCGGGATGCCCCTCCTGGAACTGACCACGCTCGGGCGGCGCAGCGGCGAACCACGCTCGGTCCTGCTGACCGCGCCGCTGGCGGAGGGCGACACGCTCGTGGTGGTCGCCTCGCGCGGCGGCGACGACCGGCACCCGGCCTGGTTCCTCAGGTTGGTACCGGTGCCACCACCAGCCGGCTGAGCTCCTTCTCGACGACCGCGCCCTCGCCGGGCAGCGCCGCCCCGGCGGGCGCGGCGAGGATCCGCAGGTCCGCGGCGTGCGGGCGGCCGGCCGTCTGCCAGGCGTCGACACCGGCCCGCAACAGCCGGACCGCCGACTCGCCCTCGGGCCCGAAGGCGCGCACGCCCGCGGGCTCGGTGACCAACGCGGCGAGCCCGCCCGGCACCACGACCGCCACGGTGGCCCGGCCCTGCCCGGTCGGGACCAGCCAGTACCCGGGCGGGTCCTCGGCGTCGCCGGTCAGCAGCCGTAGTGCGCCGGGAACGGTGAGCATGAGCCACAGGCCGAGCCCGTCCCAGACGTCCGCGCGGTCGAGGGTCCCGAGGGAGCGGTGCAGCTTGCGGGGCTCCTGGAGCAGCGCGGCGACCGAGTCGAGATCGGGGTGCGTGCCCTCCGGTACCTGCGCGGCCCAGCCCGGCGCCACCGGTTCGATCGCCTCCGGCCCGGCACCGGCGCCGCGCAGCCGGATGAACGCGCAGCTGCGCACCGAGCGGCTCTCCAGCACGCCGTCGGGCCGCAGGTCGAAGGCCACCGAGAGCTGGCTGCCCCGCACCGTCAGCGGCAGCAGCAGCCGCCCGCCCGGCGCGAGCTGGGCCACCCACTCGGGCCGGACGTCCCAGCTGCCGACGGTGAGCACGATCCGGTCGTAGGGGGCGGCGTCGGGCACACCCAGCGCGCCGTCGCCGACGCGCAGGTCGACGCCCGTGACGCCGGCCTGCTCGAGGTGCCCCGCGGCCCGCTCGACCAGCTCCGCGTCGATGTCGACGGACACCACCCGCCCGGACGGCCCGACGAGCCGGCTGAGCAGGGCGGCGTTGTACCCGGTGCCGGCCCCGATCTCCAGCACCCGGTCGCCCGTCCTCGGCGCGAGCTGCTCGAGCATGATCGCCATCATGGACGGCTGCGACGCCGAGCTGGTCGCGATCCCGTCGACGACCTGCGTGGGCACGGCCTCGTCGGCGTACGCGTCGGCGATCGGGAGGTCCGGCAGGAACAGGTGCCGCGGTACGGCCAGGAAGGCCTCGGCGACCGCCGGCGTGATGGCACACCCGTGGGCCCGCAGCCCCCTCACCAGCCGCGCGCGGGCGCGCGTGGGGTCGGTCGCCGGGTCGGTCATCCGGTGAGTCTGCCCCGGCCGCGGGCCGGACGCACCCGTCCCGGCCCTGCGGGACCGGCGCTACAGGACGACGAGGTCGTCCGCGTGCACGATCTCGCGGCGGTAGTGGCGGGGCAGGTCGCTGGAGCGCCGCCCGATGATGCCGGGCAGCTCGGCGGCGTCGTAGTTCACCACGCCCCGGGCGACCACGATGCCCTGCGGCCCGACCAGGTCGACCACGTCACCCGAGACGAAGTCGCCGTCGAGGCCGTGCACCCCCGGCGCGAGCAGCGACCGGCGCCGCTCGACGACGGCGGTGACGGCGCCCGGGTCGAGGTCCAGGCGGCCCCGGACGTCCGCCGCGTGCTTCATCCAGAACAGCCGCGCGGACATCCGCCGGCCCGACGCCCGGAACGCCGTGCCCACCTTCGGTCCGTCCGTGTCGAGGGCGTCGGCCACCTCGTCGGCGGCGGCGAGCAGGACCGGGATGCCGGCGGCCGAGGCCGTCGCCGCCGCGGTGATCTTCGTGCCCATCCCGCCGGTGCCGAGGCCGCCCGAGCCGGGCTTCGCCACGCTGACGGCCTCGAGGTCGGCGGGGCTGTCCACCTCGGCGAGCAGGGTGGAGCCCGGGCGGCGGGGATCGCCGTCGTAGAGCCCGTCGACGTCCGAGAGCAGGACCAGTGCGTCGGCACCGACGATGTGCGCGACCAGGGCGGCGAGCCGGTCGTTGTCGCCCACGCGGATCTCGTCCGTGGCGACCGTGTCGTTCTCGTTGACGACGGGGATCACGTCGAGACCCAGCAGCCGCTCGAAGGTGCGCTGGGCGTTGCGGTAGTGCGAGCGGCGGATCATGTCGTCCGCGGTGAGCAGGACCTGCCCGATCCGCTGGTCGTGGCGCAGGAACGAGGCCGAGTAGGCATGCGCGAGCTGCAGCTGTCCCACGCTCGCCGCGGCCTGCTGCGTGGCCAGGTCCCGGGGCCGGCGGGCGAGTCCGAGGGGGGCGAGTCCGGCCGCGATGGCGCCCGAACTGACCAGCACGACCTGGGAGCCGGCCGCCCGCCGGGCCGCCAGGGCGTCGACCAGCCGGTGCAGGCGGGCGGGATCGAGCCCGCCGGCGAGGCTGGTCAACGACGACGACCCGACCTTGACGACGACCCGGCGGGCGTCGCCGAGCAGGCGGCGGGTGTCGGTCACCGAACCCTCCCGCGAGTCGCGCCCTCGGCTTCGGTGAGTCGGGCTGTGGGCTTCGCGCACGGCGCCACGCCGTGGCCCCCTGCGCGCGACTCACCGAAGCCGAGACCGCGACTCGCGGAGGACGTCATCGGGGATCGTCCTTCTCGTCGGAGTCGGCCCAGACCTCGAGCTCGTCGTCCGGCAGCTCGAACAGCTCCTCGTCGTCGAGCTCGTCGGGGTCGGCCGCGTCGTTGGTCCAGCGGGCCTCGTGGGCGTAGCTCGCGCCCGCGGCCAGCTCGGCGTCCGTGAGGTGCCGCCGGCGGGCCAGCTTGGCGAGCTTCCGCTCGGCGGCCGACACCCGGACGCCCCCGCCCTCGACGCGGGCGTCCGTGCCGCGGCCGGACATGACCCGGGCGACCCCGGCCGGGGTGCTGGGCTGCCAGTCGAAGGTGACGTCGCCGATGGTGACCGGACACCCCGGGACGGCGCCGGCCTCGGCCAGAGCATCCTCCACGCCGAGCCGGGCGAGCCGGTCGCCGAGGTAGCCGACGGCCTCGTCGTTGTCGAAGTTCGTCTGCCGGATCCAGCGCTCGGGCCGGGCCCCGCGCACGAGGAACCCCCCCTCGAGCTGCGGGTCCGGCTCGACGGTGAACCCGGCCTCGTCGACCGCCTGCGGGCGCAGGACGATCCGGGTGGACTCGACCACCGGCTGCGCGGCCCGGTACGCCGCGACCTGCTCGCCCATGGCGAAGGACAGCTCGCGCAGGCCCTTCCGGCTGGCGGTGGAGATCGGGAAGATCGGCCAGCCGAAGCGCTCCCGCAGGTCCGCCGTGACGATCTCGACCATGTCCGCCGCATCGGGCACGTCGATCTTGTTCAGCGCGATCAGTCGAGGACGGTCGGCGAGGTCGCCGCCGAGCGCCGGGGTGTAGCGGGCGAGCTCGTCCTCGAGGGCCTGCACGTCCGCGACGGGATCCCGGCCGGGCTCGAAGGTGGCGCAGTCGACCACGTGCACGAGCACCGAGCAGCGCTCGATGTGCCGCAGGAAGTCCAGACCCAGCCCGCGGCCCTCGGAGGCGCCGGGGATGAGGCCGGGGACGTCGGCGACCGTGAAGACCTCGCTGTCGGATCCACCGCCGGCGGTGACCACCCCGAGCTGCGGGACGAGGGTGGTGAACGGGTAGTCCGCGATCTTCGGGCGGGCCGCGGACAGGGCCGCGACGAGCGACGACTTGCCCGCAGAGGGGAAGCCGACGAGGCCGACGTCGGCCATGGAGCGAAGCTCGAGGGTGAGGTCGCGGGCCTCCCCCGGCTCGCCGAGCAGCGCGAACCCGGGTGCCTTCCGTGCCTGCGAGGCCAGCGCGGCGTTGCCGAGCCCGCCGCGACCGCCCTCGGCGGCGACGAACCGGGTACCCGGGCCGACCAGGTCGGCGACGATCTGGCCGCGCCGGTCGAAGACCACCGTGCCGTCCGGCACGCGCAGTTCGAGGTCCTCGGCGTTGGCGCCGGCCCGGAACCCGCCCTGGCCCTGCTTGCCGTTCTTGGCGACGGCGTGCGGGCGGTGGTGGAAGTCGAGCAGGGTGTGCACACCCGGGTCGACGACGAGCACCACCGAGCCGCCGCGGCCGCCGTTGCCCCCGTCGGGGCCGCCGAGCGGCTTGAACTTCTCGCGATGGATCGACGCGCAGCCGTTGCCGCCCGCCCCCGCGGTGGCGTGCACGACGACCCGGTCGACGAACCGCGACATGTCTGGCTACTCCTCTACACGCGCCCCGGCGGCGGACCGCCGAGACAGCACGAGCGGCGGACCCCAGCCCGGGGCCCGCCGCTCGCGAACTGCCTGTGGGTGGTCGGCCTCAGGCCTCGACCGGCACCACGTTGACGACCTTGCGGCCGCGCTTGTGGCCGAACTGGACGGCGCCCTCGACGAGCGCGAACAGCGTGTCGTCGCCGCCGCGGCCGACACCGTCGCCCGGGTGGAACTTGGTACCGCGCTGGCGGATCAGGATCTCGCCGGCGTTGACGGTCTGACCGCCGAACCGCTTGACGCCCAGCCGCTGAGCGTTCGAGTCGCGCCCGTTGCGGGAGCTGGACGCACCCTTCTTGTGAGCCATGGCGCAGGTCTCCTTACGCGCTGATGCCGGTGACCTGGACCTTGGTCAGCGGCTGCCGGTGGCCCTGCCGCTTGTGGTACCCGGTCTTGTTCTTGAACTTGTGAATGCGGATCTTCGGGCCCTTGGTGTGCTCGACGACCGTGGCGGTCACCGAGGCCTTGGCCAGCGCATCCACATCCGTGGTCAGCTTGTCGCCGTCCACGAGCAGCACGGCGGGCAGGCTGATCTCGGCGCCGGGCTCACCGTCGATCTTCTCGACGGTGAGCACGTCGTCGACGGCCACCTTGTACTGCTTACCGCCGGTCTTGACGATCGCGTACATCGTTGACGCACGACTCCTGAAACTCTCGGGGGGACTCATGGGCACCCGGCCCCCGAAGAACGGGGGACGGTGCGCACGCCGCCGCACAGGGCCGCGGCTCCTTGACTCCCAGGGTACGGAAGGGGAAATCGCAGGGTCAAACCGGGTCCCCCCCGGCCGATCCGTCCGGGCCGTCCTGCGTGCCGGCCCCCACGGACGAGGCCACCGGGACGGTGACCGTGCCGGCCTCGTCCCCCTCGCTCGGCGGACCCGCCGGCCGCGACGCCGCCCGCCGCGGCCTGCGCGGACGGGAGGTGACGCCGGTGTCGTTCACGGGCTCCGGCTGCGCGGGGGCCGCCGGGGCGGTCCCGGCCGGACCCTCCGGCAGCGGGGCCGTGACGACGACCGGCTCGGCCGCGGTGCTCGGCGCACCGGCCGAGCGGGTCACCCGGCGGCGCTTCTCCGGCCGGGCCGGGGCGTCGGCAGCGTCGCCGGGCCCGCCCGGCTCGGTCGCCGCGGCGGTCGTGTCCGGGGCCGCCGGGGCGTGCCCGTTCGACGTCGCGGTGGCCGGCTGCGGCGTGGACCCCGGCGCGGGCCCGGGCTCCGGGGCGGACCCGGGCGCGGACTCGGGCGCGGACTCGGCCGCCGACTCCGCCCCCGACTCGGCTGCGGGCTCCGGAGCCGACCCCGCGGGCTCCGGCGCCGCCTCGGCCGCGGGCTCCGGCCCAGACTCGGCTGCGGGCTCCGGCGCCGCCTCGGCCGCGGGCTCCGTGGTGGAGTCCGCGGGCTCCGCCGCCGGCGCCCCGGGCGTCGTGTCGGTCGTGACGACGACGGCCTCGGCGCTGCCGGAGCTGCCCGCCGGCCGCTCGGCCCGACGCCGTCCCCGCCGCCGGGCCGGGCGGCCGGTGTCCGGCTCGTCCATGCCCACCGGTGCTTCGGGGGTCTCGGTGACCGGGGCCCCGGTGCCCTCGACCACCTCGGTGGTCCCGGCAAGGCCCGCGGGGGTGTCCGTGTCCTCGACGTCGGCGACGTCGGCGACGTCGGCCGGCGCGGCCTCACCCGTCGCCTGCCGCGCCGCCGCCGCGATCTCGGCGGCGGCCGCGGCCGCGCTGCGCGCGTTCACCGAGGGCGGCTGCTCGGCCCGCTCGCGGTCGCGGTCCTCGCCACGCCGCCGACCGCGCTTGCGACCCCCGCTCTCGCCGCCGCCGCTGCCGCCGCCGTTCACGGGGTGCACGTGCTCGCCGTCCGTGGACACGATCACGCCTCGCCCGCGGCAGTGCTCGCAGGGCGTGGAGAAGTGCTCGAGCAGCCCGCCGCCGACCCGCTTGCGGGTCATCTGGACCAGGCCCAGCGAGGTCACCTCGGCGACCTGGTGCCGGGTGCGGTCCCGGGCCAGGCACTCGGTGAGCCTGCGCAACACCAGGTCCCGGTTGGCCTCGAGCACCATGTCGATGAAGTCGACCACGATGATGCCGCCGATGTCGCGGAGCCGGAGCTGGCGGACGATCTCCTCCGCCGCCTCCAGGTTGTTCCGCGTGACGGTCTCCTCGAGGTTGCCCCCGGAGCCGGTGAACTTGCCGGTGTTCACGTCGATGACCGTCATCGCCTCGGTCCGGTCGATGACCAGCGTGCCGCCGGAGGGCAGCCAGACCTTGCGGTCCAGCGCCTTGAGCAGCTGCTCGTCGATCCGGTGCTCGGCGAACACGTCCTTCGGCCCGATGTGCCGGTGCAGGCGGTCGGCCAGCTCCGGGGCGACGTGCGCGACGTAGTCCGAGACGGTCTCCCACGCCTCGTCGCCGGACACCGTCAGCGAGGAGAAGTCCTCGTTGAACTGGTCCCGGACGACCTTGACCAGCAGGTCCGGCTCCTCGTAGAGCAGCGCGGGGGCCTTCGGCGCCTTCGGGCCGGTCTTCTCGGCCTTCTCCTTGACGACCTCCCACTGAGCCTGCAGCCGGCGGACGTCGCGCTCGAGGGCCTCGTGGCTGACGCCCTCGGACGCCGTCCGGATGATCACCCCGGCGTCGGCCGGGACGATCTCCTTGAGCATGTCCTTGAGTCGCTTGCGCTCGACGTCGGGCAGCTTGCGGGAGATTCCGGCCGCACCGCCGGAGGGCACGTAGACCAGGAACCTTCCGGCCAGGCTGATCTGCGTGGTCAGCCGGGCGCCCTTGTGTCCCACCGGGTCCTTGGTGACCTGGACGAGCACGCTGTCGCCGCTGCTCAGCGCCTGCTCGATGCGGCGTGCCTTGCCGTTGAGCCCGGCGGCGTCCCAGTCGACCTCGCCGGCGTAGAGCACGGCGTTGCGGCCGCGGCCGATGTCGACGAACGCGGCCTCCATGCTCGGCAGGACGTTCTGCACACGGCCGAGGTAGATGTTGCCGACCATCGAGGCGGGCGCATTCTGGCCCGACGACCCGTTGCCGCCCCCGGCGACGAAGTGCTCCACGAGCACGTCGTCCTCGAGCACCCCGATCTCGGTGCGCGGCCCGCTCTGCCGGACCACCATCGAACGCTCGACGGACTCGCGCCGGGCGAGGAACTCGGCCTCGGACAGGATCGGCGGGCGCCGGCGGCCGGCGTCGCGACCGTCCCGGCGGCGCTGGCGCTTGGCCTCCAGCCGGGTGGAGCCGCGGACGGACTGCACCCCGTCGTCGCCGGAGTCCCGGGAGTCGCGGGAGTCGCGGTCCTTGTCCCGGCCCTGCCGGACCTTCGTGACGGTGTTCGGCGGGTCGTCCTCGCCCCGATCGTCGGCCGACTCGCCGGACCCGCGACGACGGCGGCGACGACGGCGACGACGCGCGCCACCGGCCTCGTCGTCCGCGTCGCCCTCGTCCGAATCCTCGTCCGCCTCGTCCGCCTCGTCCGTCTCCGGGGCTCTCGAGGTCTCGGCGGTCTCGGAGGTCTCGGCCTCGGCGGTGTCGGGCGTCCCGGCGTCGGCGTCCGTGCCGTCCGTGCCCTCGCCGTCCTCGCCGTTGTCCCCGCGACCGCGTCCCCGGCCACGACGGCCGCGACGGCGGCGACGGCGGCCGGCTCCGTCCTCGTCGCCCTCGTCGGAGTCGGCCGCCTCGGCCGTGTCCTCGGCGTCCTCGGCCTCCTCGACGGGCTCGGCGTCGGTCTCCTCCTCGCGGGTGTCCTCGGCCGCCTCGGGCTCGGACTTGCCGGACCGGCGGCGGGTGCGGCGGGGCTTCGCGGCCCCCTCCTCCCGCGGGCCGGCCTCGGGCACGCCGGCGGTCCCGGTCGCCTCGGTGGTCCCGGCAGTCGCCTCGGTGGTCTCCGCGGCGGCCTTGCGGCGGCGGCCGCGGGTGGGAGCGACCTCCGGAGCGGGCGCCTGGAAGAGGGGCGCGGGCGGGGCGAAGACCGGGGACAGGAGGCCGTCGGTCCGCGCGGCCGGGGTGTCCGCGGGCGGCTGCTCGGCGGCCGGTCGACCGGCGGCGGGTCGACCGGCGGCGGGGGCGCTGTCCTGCCCCCCGGCGTCGCCGGCCTCGGCCTCGGCGGCCGCCACCGTCTCGGGTGCGGCCGTCTCCTCGGTCGCGTCCGACTCCGGCGCCGTCGCCCGGAGGTCGGCAGCGGGCTGCGCGGCGGTCCCGGCGGCGGGTTCGGCGGCGGCCTGCTCGCCCAGCAGGGCGGTGACGACCTGCTCGGCCGTCTTGCGGTCGACGCCGGCCTGGGCGCTCCGCGCGGCGTTGCCGAGCTCGGCGAGGGCCGAGAGGACCTCCTTGCTGGTCCGCCCGATCAGCCGGGCGAGCGCGTGCACACGCAGCTTCTCCGGCAGCTCCGACACGGAGAACTGCCCGCCGGAACCCCCGGCGGGCGCATCGTTGATCGACATCCAACTCCTTCGCCCCCGGGCGCCCCTCGAGGGCGGCCGCACAGGGGCCTCACGCGTTCTCCCGTCCCGCGGTGCGGGCCGGGCAATCCTGGTCGCTCGGCGGTGCTCGACGTCGCGTCCGGCCGGCCCACCCCGGGCCGGCGGCGGCACCGCTCCGCGGCGGTCAGGCCCGGGCGGTGACCCGGCCGGGACCGAGCGGATCGGTGAGGCGGCCCCGGTCGTCGAGCAGGCCCTGCGCCATCCGGGTCGCCTTCGCGGGCACCGGCGGCTTCAGGCCTGCGACAACGTCGAGTGCGCCCAACACGTCGTCGGGTCGAACAGCGGGTGTCGTCTGCCGTACGACCGCGGTCAGTATCGCACAGTCCCGGCCCGCGGCGTCCGCTTCCGGTGTGACTCCGGCCGGTGGGTCACCCGCCGGGGAGGGCTCCGCGGCCACGTCGTCGCAGGTCGCGACGGTCGCGGACACGACCGCGGCCCGGACGTCGATCTCCCGCCGACCCGAGGGCATGACCCGTTCGACCACGAGCACGTCCTGCGCCAGGAGCGCGTCGACCGCTGCCCCCAGAGCGGTCTCGGGCACACCGGGGAGGACGATCCGCCACAGGCTCGCGTCGATCCGGTCGGCGAGCGCGGGCGGCTCGGCGACCACGGCGTCGAGGACGTCGAGCCCCGCGGGCAGCGCCGCGTCGAGTGCCGCCCGGACGATCTCCGGGTCGACCTCGCGGATCAGCCCGATCTCGAGGAACTCGGCCTCGCTGGCGGTGCCGGTCGGCGCCGCACCGATCCACGAGATCCGCGGGTGCGGGCTGAAGCCGTGCGAGTGCGAGACGGGGATGCCGGCGCGGCGCACCGCGCGTTCGACGCTGCGCGCCACGTCGCGGTGCGACAGGAAGCGCAGCCGCCCGCGTTTGGCGAAACGCACGCGGATGCGCTGCACCGTCGGCGGGGCGGGGTTCGCGGCCTCCCCGGGTCGCACTCGTGCCATGCGGGCCAGCGTAGGCCCCGCCACGGCTGCCGACGGGCCCGCCCCGGAACCGGCGACCGCGGCGCACGGCGGCCGGTGGGCCCGGCGGGCGGTCCGGGACCCGGCGCCGAGAAGGCCCGATCCGGCGGTTGGGCCCCGCGCCCTCCGGGCACACACTCGTCGCGGACGGCACGGAGACCGGGCCGCCGGGACGGTCCGGCGGCGGACGAGGCGGACGACGACGTGGGCGCCGGGTCGAGCGCGCGTCGAGGGCGAGGTCGGGAGCGTGGACGAAGGCAGGGTCGAGAGCAGGGTCGGGACCGGGGCCGAGGAGCCGACCACGGAGCGGGCCGGGCTCCCACCGAGGAACGCCGACCCGGTGGACGCCGCGGCGGCGGATCGCGGGCCGGCGGATCCCGGGCCGGAGCGCACCCCTGAGGGCGACGAACCCGAGGCCACCGAGTCGGGGGCGAAGGGGGAGGCCCGGGTGCGGTCGCTCCGGCGGTTCTCCGTCGGGCGCCGCCCCGGGGACGTCGTCCGCGTGGTCGTCGCCGCCGTCGTCGTCACCCTGTGCACGCTGCTGGCCGGCATCCCCGGGGTCAACCCGGTGGAGGCGGCGATCTTCGAGGAGATCGGCGCCCTGCCCGCCGGCTGGGCCCCGGTCGCCGTCGGGCTGCTCTGGGTCGGGACGTGGGCCGGCGTCGCCGGGGCCGCGGGCCTCGCCCTCTATCTCAAGCACATCCGCGCGGCGCTCCAACTCGTCGCCGCCGGGGCGGTCGCGTGGCTGGTGACGGTGGGGATCGACCAGGTCGTCCCCGACCGGCCCGTGCCCCCCGAGCTGGCGGTCGAGACCGGTCTGCGGCTGCCCGGGCCGGAGGGCTTCGGCTTCCCCGCCACGCACACGGCCGTTGCGGCGGCGCTGGTCACCGCCGCGGCCCCCTACCTGCCGCGCAAGGCGGCCTCCGCCGCCTGGCTGGTGACCGTCGCCGTCGCGCTCGCCGAGGTCTACTCGGGCGCGCTGCCCCTCGCGGTGTTCGCGGGCGCGATCGTCGGCTGGGGCGCGGGGTCGGCGTCGCACCTCGTCGGCGGCGCCCCCGGCCGCCGGACCTCGGTCGTGGCCGTGCGGCGGACGTTGGAGGACGCCGGCCTGTGCCCCGACCGGATCGAGGAGGAGCGCGGCCACCTGCTCGCCCCGCACCACTTCACCATCACGACGCGGGACGGCCGGGTGCTGCGGGCACGCACGGTGGCGCGGCTGCACCGCCGGGCGGGTCCCTGGTACCGCCTCCGGCGGCTCCTCGCCACCGTCGAGGTCCAGGACGTGCCCCGGCTGTCGAGCACCCACCACGAGGTCGAGCACGAGGCGTACGTGTCCCGGCTGGCCGAGCGCGCGGGGGCCCGGACCCCGCACGTGGAGCTGGCCTGCATGATCGAGCACGGCTCGCCGCTGCTGGTCCACCAGCAGGTCGAGGGGCGCCGGCTCGCCGAGCTGCGGCCCGGGGAGATCGACGACCGCCTCGTGGACGCCGTGTTCGCGCAGGTCGCGATCCTGGGCCGGGCCCACCTCGCCCACCACGACCTGCAGGCCGAGAACATCCTGGTGGACGCGGACGGGAACCCGTGGCTGCTGAACTTCACCTTCGGCCAGGTCGGGGCCGCGCCGACCCTCCTGGCCCAGGACCTCGCCGACGTGCTCATCACGCTCGTCTCGCTGGTCGGCGTCGACCGGACCGTGGAGGCGGCCCACCGGACCCTGTCCGCGGACCGGCTCGAGGCGGCCCTGGCCTACCTGCAGCCACTCGCCCTGCACCGCGGCGTCCGCGAGCAGATCCTCGACGGCCACTACCTGTTCAGCGAGCTCCGCGAGGCCCTGGCCGACCGGATCGGGCGACCCCTGCCCAGCTATCCCTCGCCGGTGCGCCCGCGCGCCCTCGTCTCGATGCTCTTCCTCGGCGGGGCGATCTACCTCCTGCTGCCCCAGCTCGCCGACATCCCGGAGACGGTCGCGCTGCTCCGGGACGCCAACTGGTGGTGGCTGGGGCTGGCCGTGTTCACCGGCATGGTCGCGATCGCCATGTCGGCCGTGTCGCTCCTGGGGTCCTCCGACACCCACCTCCCCTTCCGGCGCACACTCGAGGTGCAGGTCGCGGCCGCCTTCACCGGCCGCACCACCCCGGGCGGTGTCGGGTTCTTCGCCATCAACATCGCCTTCATGGAGAAGCTCGGGATGCGGCGCTCGCTGGCCGTCGGCGTCACCATGCTGAACCTGGCGGCCACCGGCGCGGTGTCCGCGGTGATCTGTGTCGTCGGCGTGTTCGCGGTGGGCATCACCGGGACGCTCGGCGGGATCCGGATCCCGACGGGCTGGCCGCTGCTGGGTGCCGTGGGCGGGATCCTCGTCCTCGCGGGGCTCGTGCTCGGGTCGCCGATGGGCCGGCGGCGGATCGTGCGCCCCGGCCTGCAGGTCGTCCGCGAGCTCTGGGGCGCGATCCGGCGGCCGCTGCGCGCCGTGCAGCTGTTCGGGGGCGCCACGGCGTACCACGTGGTCTCCGCGCTCGGCCTGGCCACCTGCCTGGCCGCCTTCGACCCGCACTTCCCGTGGCTGGAGGTGCTCGTGGTCTTCGTCGTGGGCCAGACCCTCGGCCATCTCGCCCCGACACCGGGCGGGTTGGGGGCCGTCGAGGCGCTGCTCGTCGCCGGGATGATCGCCGTCGGCGTGGCTCCCGCCCCCGCCGTGGCGGCCACCCTCACCTCGCGGCTGCTGACCTACTGGCTGCCGGTGCTCCCCGGGATCGGGGTGTTCCGCTACCTGCAGCACCGAGGGGTGGTCTGACGGGCCGGCCTAGCCCACCCCCGGCTCGAGGACCAGCAGCGTCTCCCCCGCCGGGCGGAAGCCCGCGCGCCGGTAGAAGGTGGTGCTGCGCGCGGTGGGGGCGAGGATCAGCCGCCGGTACCGCCGCTCGCGGGCGTGGTCCACGACGGCCCGGAGCAGCGCGCGCGGGACTCCGCGGTCGGCGAAGGCCTCGAGCACGAAGGCGTTGCCGACCTGCCCCACCTTCCCCGCACGCGTCCCGGGCCGCGGCATCGGCACGATCTCCACGACGTTGATCGAGCCGATCGGTGTCCAGCCGGCCCGGTCGCTGCCGATCTCGGCCAGCCAGAAGGTCCGCCGAGGCTGCTCGACGCGCGCCCACTGCGCGAACGCCGCCTCGAAGCCCGCGTCGGCGACCGGCCGCCCGGCCCGCTCCTCGGTCCACGCCCGGCGCAGCTTCGCCAGGGCATCGACGTCGCGCTCGTCCGCGACGCGGACCGTGATCTGCCGGGTGCCGGCCGACGCCGGGCCGGCCGGCTGCGGGTCCTCAGCCACCCAGCTCCCGTCCGACGGGGTTCACCACCGTCAGCGGGAGCAGCGCCGTGCCGCTGGGCCCGACCTCGATGTCGGTGCCCGTGGAGGGGCAGACGCCGCAGTCGAAGCACGGCGTCCAGCGGCAGTCGTCCTGCTCCCGCCCGGCCAGGGCGTCCTGCCAGTCCGCCCAGAGCCAGTCCCGCTCCAGGCCGGAGTCGAGGTGGTCCCAGGGCAGGATCTCGCCCTCCTCCCGCTCCCGGGTGGTGAACCACTCCAGCGAGACGCCGAGCGGCTCCAGCTCGGCCTCGGCCGCGGTGACCCAGCGCTCGTAGGAGAAGTGCTCGGACCAGCCGTCGAACCGGCCGCCCTCGCGCCACACCCGCTCGATCACCGCGCCGACCCGCCGGTCGCCCCGGGCGAGCAGGCCCTCGATCAGCGAGGGCTGCCCGTCGTGGTAGCGCATGCCGATGTTGCGGCCGAGCTTCTTGTTGCTGTTCACGGCCTCGCGGAGCTTGCGCAGCCGGGCGTCGACGACCTCCGGGTGCGCCTGCGCCGCCCACTGGAACGGCGTGTGCGGCTTCGGGACGAACCCGCCGATGGAGATCGTGCAGCGCACGTCGTTGCGGCCGGAGGCGGCGCGGCCGGCCTGGATGACCCGGTGCGCCATGCCCGCGATCTCCAGGACGTCCTCGTCCTCCTCGGTGGGCAGCCCGCACATGAAGTAGAGCTTGACCTGGCGCCAGCCCTGCGCGAACGCCTCGGAGACGGTGCGGATGAGGTCCTCCTCCGACACCATCTTGTTGATCACCCGGCGGATCCGCTCGGACCCGCCCTCGGGCGCGAAGGTGAGGCCGGAGCGGCGGCCGTTGCGGCTGATCTCGTTGGCGAGGTCGATGTTGAAGGCGTCGACTCGGGTGCTCGGCAGGCTCAGGGAGGTGTTGGTGCCCTCGTAGCGGTCCGCCAGGCCCTTGGTGATGTCGGCGATCTCGGAGTGATCGGCGCTCGACAGGCTGAGCAGGCCGACCTCGTCGAACCCGGAGGCCCGGACGGCGGCGTCGACCATCTCGCCGATCCCCTGCAGCGACCGCTCCCGCACCGGGCGGGTGATCATGCCCGCCTGGCAGAAGCGGCAGCCGCGGGTGCAGCCACGGAAGATCTCCACGCTCGCCCGCTCGTGCACGGTCTCGGCCAGCGGGACGAGCGGGGCCTTGGGGTGGGGCCACTCGTCGAGGTCCGAGGTCGTGCGCTTCTGGACGGTGGCCGGGGCGCCGCCGGTCGGGGTGACGGCGGTGATCGCGGTGTCGTACTCCACCTCGTAGAACGAGGGGACGTAGCAGCCGTCGGTGGTCGCCAGCCGGCGCAGCAGCTCGCGGCGGCCCCCGGGCCGCCCCTCGGCCTTCCAGTCGCGCACGACGTCCGTGATGTCGCCGACCACCTCCTCGCCGTCCCCCAGCACCGCGACGTCGACGAACTCGGCGATCGGCTCCGGGTTGAAGGCGGCGTGCCCGCCGGCGACGACGACCGGGTGGCTCTCGTCCCGGTCCACCGCGTGCAGCGGGAGGCCGGCGAGGTCGAGCGTGGTCAGCAGGTTGGTGTAGCCCAGCTCGGTGGAGAAGCTCACCCCGAGGAGGTCGAACGCCCCGATGGGACGGTGCGTGTCGACGGTGAACGCGGGGACCCCGTGCTCGCGCATGAGCTTCTCGAGGTCCGGCCAGACGGCGTAGCAGCGTTCGGCGAGGGCGTCGGCGCGCTCGTTGAGGACCTCGTAGAGGATCATGACGCCCTGGTTGGGCAGGCCGACCTCGTACGCGTCCGGGTACAGCAGCGCCCAGCGGACCTCGGCGGACTCCCACTGCTTGGTCTGCGCGTTCAGCTCGCCGCCGACGTACTGCACGGGCTTGGACACCCGCGGCAGCAGCGGTTCGAGGGCAGGGAAGACGGACCCCGACAGCACAACGCTCACGCCGACCCAGGGTAGCCCCGCGGCGATTCCTCCTCCGCACACGGTTGCGCACACGCTCCTCCGCCACGCTCCCCGTGACCGGCACCACCGCGACGGCGACCCACGAGGAGCCAGCATGAGCACCCCGACCACCGACCCGATCCACACCATCGGCCCCAAGCACCGCGCCCTGTGGGCCTCCGGCGACTACGGCACCGTCGCCTCCGACCTGATCCCCGGCCTGGGCGCGATCCTCGTCGAGGCCGTCGGCGTCCGTCCCGGGCAGCGCGTGCTCGACGTCGGTGCGGGCACCGGCAACGCCTCCATCCCGGCCGCCGCGGCCGGCGCCGAGGTCGTCGCCTCCGACCTGACGCCGGAGCTGCTCGACCGGGGCCGCCGCATCGCCCGCTCGCGCGGGCTGGACCTGGAGTGGGTCGAGGCCGACGCCCAGTCGCTGCCCTTCGAGACCGGCGAGTTCGACGCCGTGATCTCCTGTGTGGGCTCGATGTTCGCGCCGTTCCACGAGCGCACCGCAGCCGAGACGCTGCGCGTCTGCCGGTCCGGCGGCACCGTCGGAATGATCAACTGGACGCCCGAGGGCTTCGTCGGGCAGCTCTTCGCCACCATGAAGCCCTTCGCGCCGCCGCCTCCGCCCGGCGCCCGCCCCGCGCCGCTGTGGGGCAGCGAGGAGCACGTCCGCGAGCTGTTCGGCGACGGCGTACGCACCCTCCGCGCCGAGAAGCGCACCTACACCTTCGACGTCACCGACTCCCCGCAGGACTTCCGCGAGTGGTGGAAGCGCACCTACGGCCCGACGATCGCGGTCTACGGATGCGTGGCCGACGACCCCGCGCGCACCGCCGAGCTCGACGCCGCCTTCCTCGACTTCCTCACCCGCACGGAGAAGGGCGGGGTCTGGGAGTCGGAGTACCTGCTCGTGACGGCCGAACGGACCTGACCGGGGACCCACGGGCGGCGGATCCGGCCGAACGGATGACGCCTGACGTATCGGACGATGCCATCCTGACCTCCTTCCCAGCGACGGGAGGGCGCGGATGGGACCGGACGGAAGCGGACGGGGGGATGACGGCGGGGCGGGGCCCGCCGTCGTCGTCCGGCTCCTCGGGCCGCCGCGCGTCGAGACCCGGGGTCCGAGCCCTCCCGTCCCGCGGGGCCGCAAGCCGTGGGCACTGCTCGCCCTGCTGCTGACCACGACCGGCCCGGTGCCCCGCGGGCGCGTCCAGGAGCTGCTGTTCCCCGACGCCGAGGACCCGCAGGCCGCGCTGCGCTGGACGCTGAGCCAGGTGCGCCGCGCCGTGGGGGACGGGGTGCGCGTCGAGGGCGACCCGCTGACCTGCGAGATCGCCGAGGGCGTCCGGGTCGACGTCCTCGACGTGCTGGCCGGGCGCGCGCCCGCCGGCTGGCCGCTCGCCGAGGCCACCCTGCCGCTGCTCGAGTGTGCCGAGCCGGACGTGCCGGGGTTCGCCGCGTGGCTGCACGGCCGCCGGCACGGCCTCGCCCGGGCGGGTGCGCGGCTGCAGCGGCGGCACCGGCCCCGGGGCAGCTCCCCCGCCAGCCGTTCGGCGGTGCGGGAGCTCGTCCGCGTCGGCGAACAGGTGATGGACTCGGGGGCGGCGCGCGACGGCACCGCGATCCTCGCCGGCGCGGTCCGGCGGGCCCGGGAGCTGGGCGACGACGTCGTGCTCGCCGAGGCGTTGGCGCACTACGGGCGCGGGTACGTCCACGCCGTCGCCAGCACCGACCCCGGCGCGGCCGCCGCACTGCGCGAGGCCGACCGGCTCGCGACGCGCGAGGGCCTGGCCGACGTCGCCTCGCTCGCCCGCCGCGAGCTCGGCTTCGTCGCCACCGCCACCGGCGACCCCACCGCCGCGCTGCGGTGGCTCGAGAGCGCCGACGTCGCCGCCGGGGAGCGACCCGAGCAGCGGGCCGGGGTGGCGCACGTGCGCGGGTTCGCGCTCATCGACACCGGGCTCTCCGAGTGGGCGGTGCGCGAGCTCGATGCCGCGGTGGCCCTCGCGGGGACCGCGGACCGGCCGCGCGCCTTCACCGCCGCGGTCGCGATGCGGGCCCGGGCCCGACTGCAGCGCGGCGAGGACGAGGCGGCCGCCGCCGACGTGGGCGAGGCCCGCCGGATGGCGTCGGAGCTGGGGTGGACGTCGATGCGGCCGTGGATCGACGTGCTGCACGGCGAGGTCATGCTCCGGGAGGGCCGGGTGGCCGAGGCCGAGGCCGTGCTGGCCGACGCCCACACCCTCGCCGAGGTCCTCGACGACGCCTGCTGGATCGCGCTGACCAGCCGCGGCCTCGCCGTCGCCCGGGCCCGGCTCGGGAACCCGGCCGCGGCCGCGACGGCGCTCGACGGCGCCTGCGCCACCCTCGTCGCCGACGCCGACGTGTGCTGCTGGATCGAGCTGCACATGCGGGACACCCTCTGCGGGATCACCGCCGACCTCGACCGGGACACGGCGCTCCGCGAGGCCGCCCTCCTCGCCCGGCGCGCCGAGCACACCGGGCTGGCGGAGTACGCGGTCCGCGCCGCCCGCCACCGCGCCCGCCTCGGCGACCCCGACGCCGCCGCCGAAGCGCGGGCCCGCGCCGTGCCGCACGACAACCCCGCCCTCCTCCGTTGACCGCACCCGACGGCCCGCTCGCCAGGTGGCACACCGGCCCGGGCACGGCGCCGTCCCGGCGCAGCCTCACACCCGGCGGATGGGCAACGGCTGAACGGGAGTCGGCCGGCTACGCCATCCCCGCAGTCAGTCCAGGAGGCCTGCGGCGCGCAGGGCGGCGCGGACGTCCTCGTGGTGCCACTCGTCGAGCGGGACCAGCGGCAGCCGGATGCCGCCCGGCATCAGGCCCATCTCGGCCAGCGCCCACTTCACCGGGATCGGGTTGGGCTCGGCGAACAGGGCGCGGTGCAGGCCGGCGAGGTCGGCGTCGATCGTCGCCGCCTCCTCGTCGTCGCCGGCGATGGCGGCCTTGCACATCCGCGCCATCTGCTCGGGCGCGACGTTCGCGGTCACCGAGATGTCGCCGTGGAACCCGGCGAGCATGCTCGCGCGGGCCGTCGCGTCGTCGCCGGAGTAGAGCGCGAAGTCGCCCAGCCCGAGCGCGACCAGGTCCCGGACGCGGTCCAGGTCGCCCTTGGCCTCCTTGAGACCCACGATGTTCGGCACCTCGGCCAACCGCTCGACGGTCGAGGGCAGCATGTCGCAGGCGGTGCGGCCCGGCACGTTGTACAGGTACTGCGGGATGTCGACGGCCCCGGCGACCTTCTTGAAGTGCCGGTACAGGCCCTCCTGCGGAGGCTTGTTGTAGTACGGCGTGACGAGCAGGGCCCCGTCGGCGCCCGCGGCCGCGGCGGCCTTCGTGAGGTGGATGGCCTCGTCGGTGTTGTTCGCGCCGGTGCCTGCGATGACCGGGACCCGCCCGCCGACGACGTCGATCGTGCGGCGGATGACGTCCGTGTGCTCCTCCACGGAGAGCGTGGAGGACTCGCCGGTCGTGCCCACGGACACGATCGCCGCGGTCCCGGCCAGCACCTGCCGCTCCACCAGCCGCTCCAGCGCCTCGTGGTCGATCGAGCCGTCCTCCCGCATGGGGGTGACCAGCGCGACGAGACTTCCGGTGATCATGATCTTGCCCTTCGTGACGCGGACGCGACGGCGACGGTAGCAAGCCCGCAGGGCCGGGGCCCAGGGCGTTCCGGCCCGGACGAGCAGGGCCCGGCGTCACCCGGCCGGTGCCCGCGCGCGATCGCGGAGGGGTCCGGCCGGAGACGCCCGGGGGCGCTCCCGGAGACGGCCCGGGGTTCTCGGGGGGTGCTTGGGGGGCTCTCCCCCGGCCGGCGCGGGGGTGGGTGCCCTGCGGTCCGGGGGTGCACCCGGGTGACCCGGCCATCGCGACTGCCTAGCGTTCCCGGACAACGCTCCGGACCACCGACCGATCCCGTCGGCGGGATCGGGGTGACGAAGGAGCAGCGATGTACCCGGTGTCCTCCCCGGGTCCACCGGTCCGCCGGCGGCCCCGGCCCACCCCCGTGGAGCTGCCGCGGCTGCGCGAGGCCGGGACGGCCGCCGCGCTGCTCGCGGTCGCCGCGCTCGGGCTGCGCTGGTGGGGCTCCCCGTGGCACCAGGTCCCGGTCACCCGCGTGGCGGAGTGGCGCGTGCACACGCTGCTGGGACTCGGGCAGGCGGGCCGCGTCCCGGTCCTGCTGCTGCTCGGCCTGGCCGTGCTCGCCCCGGTGACGGCCGGCCTGGCCCGCTCCGGGCGGCTGCCCTGCTGGCCGCATCGGGTGGCGCTGGCGGCCGCCGGCACCGCCTCGCTGGTCGCCGCGGTGCAGGCGCTCCTGCACTGCCTCGTCGCCCCGGGCGCGTGGCTGACCGGGATGCTGGGCCTGGTGACGCTGGCCGGCTCCGCCGCACGACCGGTGCGCCGGCCGGACCGGGGTTCACCGCAGCAGCAGCGCCTCCAGCCTGCGGGCGGCCACCACGACCCCCACCACGGCCATGACCAGGAAGTAGGCCAGGTGGCCGAGCATGCCGAGATGGACGGCACCGGTGGTCAGCCCGCGCATCAACTCGACCGCGTGGAACAGCGGCAGGCACTCGACCACGATCTGCAGCGGCCGCGGGTAGACCCCGAGCGGATAGAAGGTCGTGGCGAACAGGAACATCGGCAGCACGGCCAGCGTGACCAGGTCGAAGTCCTGCCAGGACCGCATGAACGAGGTGGCCGCCATGCCCACCGCGGCGAAGGCGAAGGCGACCAGCAGCGCGGCGGGCAGCGCCAGCAGCGCCCACGGCGAGGTGATCAGGCCGGCGACGGCCATGACCGAGAGGAAGCCGGTGGCGTAGAGCCCGCCGCGGAGCAGCGCCCACCCGATCTCGCCGAGGGCGATGTCGACCGGCCCGAGCGGGGTGGCCAGCATCGCGTCGTAGAGCCGGTTGTACTTCAGCTTGAAGAAGACGTTGAAGGTCGCGTCGAACACCGCGCCGTTCATGGCGGACGCGGCCAGGAGCCCGGGAGCGATGAAGGCGGCGTAGGAGATCGGCCGCCCGTCCGGGCCCGGCAGCTCGCCGATCAGCGAACCCAGCCCCGACCCCATCGCCAGCAGGTAGAACACCGGCTCGGCGAAGCCGGACAGGATCGCCGGCCAGGTGCGGCGCGCGGCGGTGGCGGAGCGCAGGAGCATCATGCGGGAGCGGCCTGCGTAGCTCCCGGCGGGCAGCAGTCGGGCCCACCCCGGAGCGGTGCGCGCAGCGGTGTCGAGCGCGGTCACGGCGCGAGCCGCCGGGTGAACAGCCTGACCGACAGCGCCGCCCCGACGGCCAGGAGCGCCGACAGGTAGACGAGGTGCCCGAGGACCGCCGCGACCGTACCCGTGCCCAGCGCCGCGGCGCGGGCAAGCTCGGTGCCGTGCCACAGCGGTGAGACCCAGGCCAGCGGTTGCACCCACGCGGGTAGCGCCGCGACGGGGAAGAAGGTGCCGGAGAACAGGGTCATCGGCAGCACGACGAACCGGAACAGCGCGTTGAACGCCATGCCCTCGTCCTCCCGGCTGGCCGAGAACGCCATCACCGGCGCCGCCACCGCCGCCCCGGTCAGCACCGCGGCGGGGAGCGAGCCCAGCACCCCGATCGACGCGGCCCCGCCGAACAGCACGATCAGCACGAGGTAGACCGCGCCGGTGAGCACCATCTTGGCGGCCACCCAGCAGAGATGGCCGAGGGCGATCTGGGCGCCGGTCAGCGGCGTGGCGGCCATGCCGAGGTAGACGCGCTGCCACTTGAAGCCGGACAGGACCGGGTAGGTCATCTCGAACGCGGCGCTCTGCACCGTCGACATCGCCAGCAGGGCCGGGGCCAGCCACACCAGGTACGGCACCCCGCCCGTGGCCGCCTCCGCCCCGGGACGCGCGCCGATCAGGCTGCCGAACCCCAGCCCGAACGCGAGCAGGAACAGCAGCGGCTGCAGCACGGACGACACCGCGGTCGCCCGCCAGTTGCGCCGGTACCAGCGCCAGAACGACTCGACGACCAGCAGCACCCCGTGCACCCACCCCGGCGCCGCCTGCGGGGTCGCCCGGATCCCCGGCGCACGCTCGTCGATCGCGCGTTCCTCGATCGCCATCAGTCCACCAGTGTCCGACCGGTGAGCCGGAGGAACACGTCCTCCAGCGTGGAGCGCCGCACGAGCGCCGACAGCGGCCGCAGCCCGGTGGCGTGCAGCGCGATCTGGGACCGCTCCCCGTCCGCGGTGTAGAGGAGCACACGGTCCGGCAACAGCTCGACCCGCTCGGCGTACCGCTCCAGGTCCGCGCCCGCGGGCCGCTGCTCCGGCGCGAACCGCAGCTCCAGCACCTCCCGCGTGGACCACCGCTCGATCAGCTCGGCGGGCGAGCCCTCGGCCACGATCACCCCGCCGTCCATCACGACGAGCCGGTCGCACAGCTGCTCGGCCTCGTCCATGTAGTGCGTGGTGATGATCTGGGTGACGCCCTCGCGCTTGAGCTGGTACAGCCGCTCCCACAGCAGGTGCCGGGCCTGCGGGTCCAGGCCCGTGGTCGGCTCGTCGAGCAGGAGCAGCTCGGGGTCGTTGACCAGCGAGCGGGCGATGGTGAGCCGGCGCTTCATGCCGCCGGACAGCGGCTCCACCCGGTCCTCGGCGCGCTCGGAGAGCCGGGCGAACTCCAGCAACTCGACCGCCTTGGCCCGCACGTGCCGGCGGGGCAGCCCGAAGTACCGACCGTAGATCTCGAGGTTCTCCCGGACCGACAACTCGGTGTCGAGATTGTCCAGCTGCGGGACGACGCCGAGCCGGGCCCGGATCCGCGGCCCGTCCCGGTCCGGGTCCGAACCGAGGACCTGCAGCGATCCGGAGGTACGCGGCGAGACGCACGCGATCATCCGCATGGTCGACGACTTGCCCGCCCCGTTGGGCCCGAGGAAGCCGAAGACCTCGCCCTGCGCCACGTCCAGGTCGATGCCGCGCACGGCCTCGAACCCCCCGAAGCGCTTGCGCAGGTCCCGCGCCTGGACCAGTCCGTCCCCCACGACCGGAACGCTAACCGGCGGGACCGACACTTTCCTGTCGATATCGGATCCCGCCCTTCCCGCCCCGCCCGCACCGACCCCGGGCGCCTCGGTCCCGTCCGCACCGACCCCGCCCGCACCGCTCTCGCCCGGGCCGACCTCGCCCCGGCCGACCTCGTGCTGGAACCAGTGCTCGTCGCGGAAGTCGTCCGGCCCGAGCCGCAACGCCCCGGGGAACCGGCCGACCTCGGTCCAACCCTGCGCGGTGTACCAGGCCGGGAGCCCGGTGCCGCCGCGTGCCGAGAGGATCAGCTGCGTCAGGCCGAGGTCGGCCGCGCGGTCGACGGCCGCCGCGAGCAGCCGCGCGCCGAGACCGTGGCCCTACAGGTCCGGCCGGACCATCAGCCGCAGGACAATGGCCCGGTGCGCCACCACGGGGCCGCGGCCGGGCTGCAGGAACACGGTGCCGACGAGCTCCCCTCCCCCGATGCCGACCGGGTGCCGTGCCGAGCCGGGCGGGGCCGAGCCGGGCGGGGCCGACGGGTGCGGAGCCGAGCCCGGCGGGGTCGGGAGGTGCAGGACGAGCATGTCGAGGGTGCCGGCCCGGACCTCGGCCGCGGTCGCCTCGGCGAGGTCCCTGATGTCGGCCTCCGGCGCCGCGGGCGGGAAGCCGACCGCCCCGCCCGCACGGGTCACGGCCGTCCAGAGCGTGCCGAGCGCCCTCGCGTCCGGATCGGCGAGCGGAGCCGGACCGACGAGGGCGCCGCGAGCCGGGCCGCTCAGAGGTTCGGGAACCAGAGCTTGATCTCGCGCGCCGCGGACTCCGGCGAGTCCGAGCCGTGCACCAGGTTCGACTGGGTCTCCAGACCGAAGTCGCCGCGGATGCTGCCCGGAGCGGCCTTCTCCACCGGGTCGGTGCCGCCCGCGATCTGTCGCCACGCCGCGATCGCACGCGGGCCCTCGGCCACCCCGGCGAGCACCGGGCCGGAGGTGATGAACTCGAGGAGCGACTCGAAGAAGGGCTTGCCGTCGTGCTCCGCGTAGTGCTGGCTCGCCAGCTCGCGGTCGACGGTGCGCAGCTCGAGCGCCACCAGCCTGAGGCCCTTGCGCTCGATGCGCGCCAGGCACTCGCCGATCAGGTTCCGGGCGACGCCGTCGGGCTTCACGAGGACCAGAGTGCGTTCAGTCACGCGACGGAGCGTAGCGACGCGCTCCGTGGGTTCGTCAGAGGGCCGTCAAGGGCCGCTCAGGCCGCGAGCGTGGCCGCCCCGAACGACACGGAGAACCGCTCGCACCAGATGCTCACGCTCGTCAGGCCGGCCAGGTCGGCCCCGGCGGGGACGGGGTAGTTGGCGCTGCCGAGATTGCCCTTCAACGGGCCGAGGTCGAGGTACCGGCCGTCGTCGAACACGTGCCAGCCCTCCCGTCCGGGCAGCACCGGCGCGTCGGTCAGCCACACCCGCAGCCGTGGCCCGTTGCTCGTGACGAGGTCCTCCAGGCGCAGCACCCGGGACCCGTCGGGCAACGCGAGATGCTGCGCCTCCCCGGTGGTCGCGTGCTCGTGGGCGACGAGAGCACCGGACCCCAGCACGATCGGACCCGCCACCGATCCCGCTGCGCCGTCCCCGGCCGGTGCCGCGGCCGCCGCCGGAGCAGGCTCCGCCACCGACTCGTCGACGACGAGCTTCCACGGCTCGAACCACGCCAGCCCGGCCGCGACGACCAGGGTCAGGACGACGACGGCGGGGACGACGACGGACCGGCGTCGCCACCGTCCGCGCACTCCCGGTTGTCCGGCCACGTGCGCAGGATGCCCGGGCGAAGGGGCCGAGGCCAGGGCCGAAGGCCCACCGCTACTGCTGCTGTGACGGCAGCTCGCCGCGCGCCATCCGCCGGGCGACGTCCCGGCGCATCCACAGCAGCGTGCCCCACACCAGGGCGAAGATCAGCCCCATGGCCAGCAGGGACACGTGGAAGATCCCGGTCACCAGCAGGCCCGCCTGCAGGGCCAGCGCGAACCCCAGCCCCCACGATCGCCGCTGCAGGCCCGACGCCACGATCATCAGCACCCCGAGCGCCGCGACCACGCCCATCGCGACGGGGTTCAGCGTGCCCTCGGTGAACTTGGCGACGACGAGCAGCCCCAGCAGCACCACGATCGCCTCGAGCACCAGCAGGCCCGCACAGACGCCGCGAAAGCCCTTCATGGGGTCCGTGGCGGGGGGGCGCACCGGTTCCGCGCTCACGCCGACGCTCCGCTCATGGTCGCCGCGCTCACGCCGGCGCTCCGCTCATGGTCGCCGCGCTCACGCCGGCGCTCCGCTCATGGTCGCCGCGCTCACGCCGGCGCTCCGCTCATGGTCGCCGCGCTCACGCCGGCTCCTTCCCGAAGATCGACCGGGCCTCGCCCGCCGTCACCACCGAGCCGGTGACGATCACGCCGACGCCCGAGTCCCCGGCCTCCTCGGCCAGCTCCACGCCCTGGTCGATCGCCGCCGCCAGCTGCGGCTCGACGCTCACCCGCTCCCGCCCGAACACCTCGACGGCCAGCGCCGCCAGCTCGTCCGGGTCCATCGCCCGCGGCGAGGAGTTCATGGTCACCACGACCTCGTGCACCGCGGGCTCGAGCGCCTCCAGCAGGCCCTTCGCGTCCTTGTCCCGCATCACGCCGAGCACCGCGACCAGCCGCGTGAACCGGAACTCGGACATCAGCGCGGCGGCCAGGGCGCGGGCGCCGTGCGGGTTGTGCGCCGCGTCGACCAGTACCGTCGGTCGGCCCGGCCCGCCCTGCATCGGCTCCAGCCGCCCGGGCGAGAGCACCGCCGCGAAGGCCGCCCGCACCGCGTCGGGGTCCAGCGGCTGCTGCGGGCCGGCCCCGACCAGGGCCTCCGCCGCCGCCAGCGCGATCGCGGCGTTCGACGCCTGGTGCTCGCCGTGCAGCGGCAGGAAGATCTCGTCGTAGCGTCCGGACAGGCCCTGCAACTCCAGCCGCTGCCCACCCACGGCCAACTCGCGCTCGCGCACACCGAACTCGGCGCCCTCCCGCGCCACCTGGGCGTCGACCTCGGCGCAGCGCTCGACGAGGACCTCGGCCACCGCCTTGTCCTGCGCGGCGAGCACCGCGACCGAACCCGGCTTGATGATCCCGGCCTTCTCCCGCGCGATGCCGAGGAGGTCGGTGCCGAGGTACTCGGCGTGGTCCAGCCCGACCGGGGTGATCACCGAGACCCGGGCGTCGACGACGTTGGTGGCGTCCCACCGCCCCCCCAGCCCGACCTCGACGATCCCCGCCTCGACCGGCGCGTCGGCGAACGCCGAGTACGCCATCGCCGTGAGCACCTCGAACTTGCTCAGCCTGATCTCGTTCTTCGCGTCGAGCAGGTCCACGAACGGCTCGACGTCCCGGTAGGCCCGCACGTACCGCTCCGGCGAGATCGGCTGGTTGTCGAGGTTGATCCGCTCGGTCGCCCGCTGCAGGTGCGGGCTGGTGTACCGGCCCGTGCGCAGCCCGATCTCGCTGAGCAGCGCGTCGACCATGCGCGCCGTGGAGGTCTTGCCGTTCGTCCCGGTGAGGTGCACGACCGGGTAGCCGGTCTGCGGCTCGCCGAGCACCTCGACGAGCGCCCGGATCCGGTCCAGCGACGGCTCCATGACCGTCTCCGGCCACCGCCGGTCCAGCTCGGCCTCGACCGCGAGGAACTCGGCGTACCCCGCGACCGTCGACTGCGCGGGAACCACGTCGGGCGTGTCCGACCCCCGGATCTGGTCCAGGACGTGCGAGATCACCGCGTCCTGGGCCCGCTCCTCCGGAGCGGGGACCTCGCCGGTGCCTTCGGGGCCCTCGGGGGGTTCCGGATCCGTCACCGCTCCTCCGTGCCGCTCGCGCGCCCCGCCGGGCTCGTCGGGCTCATGAGGCCGGCAGCCCCTCGAGCCGCGCCGTGACCCGCTCGATCTCGGCGACGGCGGACTCCCGCCGGGCCCGGATCCCGTCGACGACCTGCGCCGGGGCCTTCTCGGTGAACTTGGGGTTCCCGAGCTTCTTCTCGGCCTGCTCCAGCTCCTTCCGGGCGGCGGCGAGGTCGCGCCCGAGCCGGGCCCGCTCGGCGGCGACGTCGATCGCCCCGGACGTGTCGAGCTCGACGTGGACGGAGTCCCCACCGAGGGCGACCTCGACCGTGGCGGTCGGCGCGAAGTCCTCCCCGGGCGCGTCGAGACGGGTCAGGAAGCGGACCGCCTTCTCGTGCCCGGCCAGCCCCGCGGTCTCCAGCCCGGCCAGCGCCGCCGCGACCGACCTGCGGTCGGGCAGGCCCTGCTCGGTCCGGAACCGGCGGACCTCCGTGATCAGCTTCTGCAGCGCCTCGACGCGGGCGACCGCGGCGGCGTCGGCCGGCAGCCCGGTGTCCTCGCCCGGCCAGGCCGCGGTCACGACCGTCTCGCCGCCGGTCAGCCCGGTCCACAGGGCCTCGGTGACGAACGGGACGATCGGGTGCAGCATCCGCAGCAGCGCGTCGAACAGGTGTCCCAGGACGGCCCGGGTGCCCTCCGCCGTGGCCGGGTCGTCGAGCTGTGGTTTGGCCAGCTCGAGGTACCAGTCGCACAGCTCGTCCCACGTGAAGTGGTAGAGCCCCTCGGTGGCCTTGGCGAACTGGAAGTCCTCGAGCAGCGCGTCCGTCTGCTCGCGGACCTCGCGCAGCCGGCCGAGGATCCAGCGGTCCGCGTCCGTCGGCTCGGTGGGCAGCGGCAGTGCCGGGTCGGCGCCGTTGGCCGACGCGAACCGGACGGCGTTCCACAGCTTGGTGGTGAAGTTGCGGGAGCCGGCGACCCACTCCGTGGACAGCGACATGTCCGTGCCCGGGTTGGACCCGCGGGCGATCGTGAAGCGCAGCGCATCGGCACCGTAGGCGTCGATCAGCTCGAGCGGGTCGATGACGTTGCCCTTGGACTTCGACATCTTCTTGCCGTGCTCGTCCCGGATGAGCCCGTGCAGGTAGACGTGCTCGAAGGGCGCGCGGCCCATGGCGTAGGTGCCGAACATCATCATCCGGACGACCCAGAAGAACAGGATGTCGTAGCCCGTGACCAGGACGGAGTTCGGGTAGTAGCGCTCGAGGTCCGGGGTCTCCTCCGGCCAGCCGAGCGTGGAGAACGGCCACAGGCCCGAGGAGAACCAGGTGTCGAGGACGTCCTCGTCCTGGCGCCACCCCTCGCCGGTCGGCGGCTCCTCGTCCGGCCCGACGCACACCATCTCACCCGCGGGGCCGTACCAGACCGGGATCCGGTGGCCCCACCACAGCTGCCGGGAGATGCACCAGTCGTGCATGTTGTCGACCCAGTCGAAGAACCGGGAGGACATCTCCGGCGGGTGGATCCGGGTCTCGCCGGAACGGACGGCGTCTCCCGCCGCCTTGGCGAGGGTCTCGACCCGGACGAACCACTGCAGCGACAGCCGCGGCTCGACGACGACGCCGGTGCGCGAGTCGTGTCCGACGGAATGGACGTAGGGCCGCTTCTCGGCGACGATCCGCCCCTCCGCGCGCAGCTCCTCGGTGATCGCCCGGCGGGCCTCGAAGCGGTCCAGCCCGTCGAACCTCGTGCCCGAGTTCGCGATGACCCCGGACTCGTCCATGATCGTGGGCATCGGCAGGTCGTGCCGGCGGCCCATCTCGAAGTCGTTGGGATCGTGCGCCGGGGTGATCTTGACGGCGCCGGAACCGAACTCGGGGTCGACGTAGGGATCCGCGACGACCGGGATGTCCCGGCCCGTGATCGGCATCCGGATGGTCTTCCCGACCAGGTGGGTGTAGCGCTCGTCCTCGGGGTGGACGGCGATCGCGGTGTCGCCCAGCATGGTCTCGACGCGCGTGGTGGCGACGACGATCGAGTCCTCCCCGTCCCCGTACCGCATGGAGACGAGCTCGCCCTCGACCTCCTTGTGGTCGACCTCGATGTCCGAGATGGCGCTCTGCAGCGCGGGCGACCAGTTGACCAGGCGCTCGGCGCGGTAGATCAGCCCCTCGTCGAACATCTTCTTGAAGACCGCCCGGACGGCGCGGGAGAGCCCCTCGTCGAGCGTGAACCGCTCGCGGGTCCAGTCGACCCCGTCCCCCAGGCGCGTCATCTGGCCCAGGATCGAGCCGCCCGACTCGGCCTTCCACGCCCAGACGCGCCGGACGAACTCCTCGCGGCCCAGGTCGCGGCGGCCCGGCTCGCCGGCCTCGGCCAGCCGCCGCTCGACGACGCTCTGGGTGGCGATCCCCGCGTGGTCCATGCCCGGCAGCCACAGCGCGTCGTGCCCCTGCATGCGGCGGCGCCGGGTGAGCACGTCGATCAGCGTGTGGTCCATGGCGTGCCCGAGGTGCAGGCTGCCCGTGACGTTCGGCGGCGGGATGACGATGCAGTACGGCGGCCTGCCCGACGCCGGGTCCGCCTCGAAGTAGCCGCGGTCGACCCAGCGCTGGTACAGGACGCCCTCCACCTCCGCCGGGTTCCACTTCGGCGGGAGGGAGGCGGTGCGCGCTGGGAGGGTCTCGGTCACGTCGTCAAGTCTACGAGCCGGGTACGACACCTTTCCGGGGGTGGGGCGCGCCCGGCCGGCGCCGCCGCCGTGCCCTGCCCGCGATCCCGCTCACCGCCCCCGCACGGGCAGGAACACGACGTGCAGGTGGTCGAACCCGAGCACCGGTGCGAGCGCGCGGTCACGGACCAGGCCGGGGTCGAGCGCCCGGACGGTGCCGCTGCCGGGCTCGTAGACCCGCCAGGTGCCGTCGTCGGCGATCCGCAGGGCGAGGCAGTAGTGCCGGGGCACGAGCGAGCCGACGAGCAGCGGGACCGGCCGGCGCGCGGCGAGAGCGGCCTCGACCTCGCGCACGGCGGTGTCGACGTCGGACGGCGAGGCGTCGTCGACGAACCGGATGCGGTACCGGCCCGCCCCCGGGGCGTTGGCGTGCAGCCAGCCCAGGAACCCCCACGGCGTGGTGCCCAGGGCCTGCGGCCAGAGCCGGTTGCTCGCGGCGTGGATCGCGCGCTGCCGGTCGTCGAAGCGGGCCGCGAACCCGCGCACCGCCCCGCTCGCGTCCGTACCGCGCAGCTCCAACCGCTCGAGTTCGGCGGGATCGGCCCAGGTCGCGAGGGCCAGGAGCACAGCACTGCCGCAGGTGGTGCCGTCCACCTGGTCCAGCCGAGCACCGGCGTGGCGCTGCTCCCCCAGCGCCTCGCCGATCAGCGGCCGGCGCTCGCCGGAAAGGACCTTCACGGCGGCGACGGGCACCGGCACCGGCCGCGAGACCAGCCGCTGCGCCGCCCGCCCGATCGCCGACACCGTCCGCACGCGGCCACGGTAGCGAGGGGCGGGGCCGCCCGACGAGCGAACGGGTCCGCCGCGGGGCGCCGGTGGCCGCGACGCCGCTGAGCTGCTCATCCGGGGCGAGGCCTGCAGACCCCGCCCGCCGAACTAGCGTGGGCGCCATGAGCGCGGAGCTGACCCCGGAGATCGTCGAGTTCCTCAACCACGGCACCCGCACCGGGATGCTCGCCTGGACGGCGACGGACGGCCGCCCGCTGGCCGCCCCGGTCTGGTTCCTGGTCGAGGACGGCACGCTGATCTTCAACACCGGTAGGGACACGGCGAAGGGCCGGGCCCTCGCCCGCGACCCGCGGGTCGCGCTGGCGGTCGACCTGCCGGCACCGCCCTACGCGTTCGTGCAGGTCCAGGGGGTGGCGGAGACGAGCGAGGACCCCGCCGAGCTGCTCCGGACCGCCACCGCACTGGGCGGGCGCTACATGGGCGCCGACCGCGCGGAGGAGTTCGGGAAGCGCAACGGGGTCCCCGGGGAACTCCTGGTCCGGGTGCGCCCGACGAAGGTCCTGGCGCACCTGGACATGACCGCCTGACCGGTCAGCCGCGGTTGTCCGGGTCGTTCGACGGTACCCCGCGCTCGGCCTCGGCATCCCAGCCCTCGGCGAGGGCGGAGATCTTCTGCGCGTAGTCCGCGGCGGCGACCTGCGGCTCCTGCGCCCGGCCCGCCGCGACGCCGAGGAGGAACGCCGTGACCGGTGCGGCCGGGCGGCTCACGGCGTGCGCGACGTCCGACGTCAGGTCGAGCACCGCGTTCACGCTCTTCTCGCTGTCCACCTGGCCCTCGAGCCCCAGCTCGCGGGTCACGGCGGTGATCCACTCCGACATGGCCTTCGCGTCGTCACTCACGGCGGGAAGGTACCCCGGGGGCGCGCCGCCGAACCCCGGCGGAGACCAGCGCGGGGATCGTCGGCAGCCGCGCGATCGGGCCGTACGTGCGGGAGATGGTCGTGCCCCGATGACGTCCGACCTTCGCCGCGGCGGACCGGCCACACCTGGGGTGCCGGGCGCGCGTGTGGTGGAGTGGGCGGGTGAGTGCACCGCTGAGCGGCATCCGCGTGGTGTCCTTCGACCACGCCGTGTCCGTGCCCTACGCCGGGCGACTGCTCGCCGACCTCGGCGCCGAGGTCGTCAAGGTCGAGCGACCTGGCGGGGGCGACTTCGCCCGGGGCTACGACACGGCCTGCGGTGACGTCTCCTCCTACTTCGCGTGGATCAACCGCGGCAAGCGCTCCGTGGTGCTCGACCTCAAGTCCGCCGACGGGCTCGCGGCGGCGCACCGGCTCGTCGACACCGCCGACGTCGTGCTGGCCAACCTCGGTCCCGGCGCCACCGCCCGGCTCGGGCTCGACGGCGACACCCTGCGCGGCCGCCGGCCCTCGCTGATCACCTGCGAACTCTCCGGCTACGGCGAGGGCGGGCCCTCCGCGGGGCGGAAGGCGTACGACGCGTTGATCCAGTCCGAGGCGGGCCTGCTCGAGCTGACCGGCGAGGGCGACGTGACGGCCCGGACGGGCATCTCGGTGGCCGACATCGCAGCCGGGGTGCAGGTCCAGTCCGCGGTGCTCGCGGCGCTGTTCCACCGCGAGCGCACGGGCGAGGGGGCGACGCTGCGGATCTCGCTGCTCGAGGCCCTCACGGAGTGGATGCACCAGCCGATGTTGTACGCGCTGGGCACCGGCCGGGCCCCGGTCCGGTCCGGCGGGCACCACCCCTCGATCGCGCCGTACGGGCCCTTCCCGTGCGCCGACGGCGCGGTGCACCTGGCGGTGCAGAACGAGCGGGAGTGGTTGCGGCTGTGCACCACGGTGCTGGGCGACCCCGCGCTCGCCGTCGACGAGCGGTTCGCCTCGGTGCGGGCGCGGGTCGAGCACCGCGACGAGCTGCACGCCCTGCTGCACACCCGCTTCGCCGAGCTGACCCGGGAGCGGCTCGGCGCGCTGCTCGACGAGGCCGACATCGCCTGGTCCGCGGTCGGGCACGTCGCCGAGCTGCCCCGGCACCCCCAGCTGGTCGCCCGCGCCCGCTTCGTCCCGGTGCCGGTGCCCGGCGGCGAGGTGGTGCCGATGGCCGTCCCGCCCGTCGACTCCAGCGCCTGGCCCCCGCCGCTCGACGCCGAGGTCCCGGCCCTGGGCGCCCACACCGCCGAGGTCCTCGGCGAGCTGGGCTACACCGCCGAGGAGATCGAGAAGCTCGACACCTGAGCGCGGCTCCATGATCGACGAGAGTGTGCGAAGACGCTCGCCTCGACAGCCCTCGCCGCACACTCATAGCGATCAAGGCGGGACTCAGCCGGTTTGATCGCCGCGAGCGTGACCTGACGGTCGGCTCGACGATCCTCCGGTCACCCCGGCGACGATCATGGTCAGCGGGCCGCCGACCGTCGATGATCGCTGCGAGCGTGCGAAGACGGTCGCCTCGACAGCCCTCACCGCAGGTTGACGACGATCATGATCGTCGGCCGCCGCCAAGATCGCCGCACGTGCGCAGGGGCGGTCGCCTCGACAGCCCTCACGGCACCCCGAGACCGATCATGCGAACCCCCGAGAACGCGGAACGCCCGCCCTCGACCAGAGGGCGGGCGTTCGCGGAAGGTCGCTCAGGCGGAGCGTTCGCCCCGCTCCCGGCGCTGCGGGCGCCGCGGCACGATCGTCGGGTTGACGTTCTCCTTCACCGTCTCCTCGGTCACGACCACCTTCGCCACGTCGGTGCGGCTCGGGATGTCGTACATGACGGGGAGGAGCACCTCCTCCATGATCGCGCGAAGGCCGCGGGCACCGGTACCGCGCAGGATCGCCTGGTCGGCGACCGCCTCGAGCGCGTCGTCGGTGAACTCGAGCTCGACGCCGTCCATCTCGAAGAGCTTGCGGTACTGCTTGACCAGCGCGTTGCGCGGCTCGGTGAGGATCTTGACCAGGGCGTCCTTGTCGAGCGAGGTCACCGAGGCGACGACCGGGAGCCGGCCGATGAACTCGGGGATCAGCCCGAACTTGATCAGGTCCTCGGGCATGGTGTCGGCGAAGCTCTCGGAGCTGTCCAGGTCCGACTTGGAGCGGATCTCCGCGCCGAAGCCCAGCCCGCGCCGCCCGACCCGGTCCGAGATGATCTTCTCCAGGCCGGCGAACGCGCCCGCCACGATGAACAGCACGTTCGTCGTGTCGATCTGGATGAACTCCTGGTGCGGGTGCTTGCGCCCGCCCTGCGGCGGCACCGAGGCCGTGGTGCCCTCGAGGATCTTCAGCAGCGCCTGCTGCACGCCCTCACCGGAGACGTCCCGCGTGATCGACGGGTTCTCCGACTTGCGGGCGATCTTGTCGACCTCGTCGATGTAGATGATCCCGGTCTCGGCCCGCTTGACGTCGTAGTCCGCCGCCTGGATGAGCTTGAGCAGGATGTTCTCGACGTCCTCGCCGACGTACCCCGCCTCGGTCAGCGCCGTGGCGTCCGCGATCGCGAACGGCACGTTCAGCAGCTTGGCGAGGGTCTGCGCGAGGTAGGTCTTGCCGCAGCCGGTCGGACCGAGCATGAGGATGTTCGACTTCGCCAGCTCGACGCCGTCGCCGTCGCCCCGGGTCCGGTCGCCCGCCTGAATGCGCTTGTAGTGGTTGTAGACCGCCACCGACAGCGTGCGCTTGGTGGTGGCCTGCCCGACGACGTACTGGTCGAGGAACTCGTGGATCTCGGCGGGCTTCGGCAGCTCGTCGAGCTTCACGTCGCCGGTCTCGGCGAGCTCCTCCTCGATGATCTCGTTGCAGAGATCGATGCACTCGTCGCAGATGTAGACGCCGGGCCCGGCGATGAGCTTCTTGACCTGCTTCTGACTCTTCCCGCAGAAAGAGCACTTGAGCAGGTCACCGCCGTCACCGATGCGTGCCATGAGTGCAGCCCCAGTCCCATCCGGTACGCCCTCGTCCGGGTGTACCCACGTCGTCATGACGGTACCTGCCGGAGCCCCTCGCTGCGACGGATCGCAACGACCTGTCGGGGTCGGTTCGGCAGGCGGTCGTTCTGCGTTCGTCCTGCAACAGCCGCCGGCGGACCGGCGTGCCGCCGGAACCGCCGCCGCGCGACGGCCCCGGCGCCACCGATGACACTCAGCCGACCGCGGAGAGCTTCCGGCTCTGGATGATCTCGTCGACGATCCCGTACTCCTTGGCCTCCTCGGCCGTGAGGATCCGGTCCCGCTCGATGTCGTCGTGCACCTGGTCCGGGGTGCGCCCGCTGTGCCGCGCGAGCGTGGTCTCCAGCAGCTTGCGCATGCGGGAGATCTCGGCGGCCTGGATCTCCAGGTCGGACACCTGGCCGTAGAAGCCCTCGGTGGCTGGCTGGTGGATCAGGATCCGGGCGTTCTGCACCGCGAGGCGCCGCCCCGGGGTGCCTGCCGCCAGCAGCACCGCCGCGGCCGAGGCCGCCTGCCCGAGGCAGACGGTCTGGATGTCCGGGCGGATGAACTGCATGGTGTCGTAGATCGCCATCAGCGAGGTGAACGACCCGCCGGGCGAGTTGATGTACATCGAGATCTCGCGGTCGGGGTCCGCGGACTCGAGACAGAGCAGCTGCGCCATGACGTCGTTCGCCGAGGCGTCGTCGATCTGCACCCCGAGGAAGATGATGCGCTCCTCGAAGAGCTTGTTGTACGGGTTCGACTCCTTGACCCCGTAGCTCGTGCGCTCCACGAAGGACGGCAGCACGTACCGGCTCTGGGCCGACGACGGCGCGCCGCCGCCCGGCATCTGGAAACCACTCACGCGGAGCTCCCGTTCTCGGTCGCCTGCGGGAGGTCGCCCGCCCGCTGGATCACCTGGTCGACGAAGCCGTACTCCTTGGCCTCCTCCGCCGAGAACCAGCGGTCGCGGTCGAAGTCCCGGATGATCTTCTCGACGGGCTGGCCGGTGTGCCCGGCGATCAGCTCCGCCATCTCCTGCTTGTGCCGGCGGAACAGCTCGGCCTGGATCCGGATGTCCGACTCGGAGCCGCCGACCCCGGCCGACGGCTGGTGCATCAGGATCTGGCAGTGCGGCAGCGCGAAGCGCTTGCCCGGGGTGCCCGCGGAGAGCAGGAACTGCCCCATCGACGCGGCCAGGCCCATCGCGTAGGTGGCGACGTCGCAGGGGATGAACTCCATCGTGTCGAAGATGGCCATCCCCGCGGTGACCGAGCCACCCGGCGAGTTGATGTAGAGCGAGATGTCCGCCTCGGGGTCCTCCGCCGACAGCAGGAGCATCTGCGCGGCGATCCGGTTGGCGATGTCGTCGTCGACCTGCTGCCCGAGCACCACGATGCGCTGCTGCAGCAGCCGCTCGAACACCGAGTCGGACAGCGTCATGCTCGAGGGGGCCGAGCGCATCTGCAGCGCGCGGCGGTCCTCCACGAGGCGGTCCGCGGTCGACCGCGGGCCGGTGTCCTGCTGACTCACTTCACCCTGCCTTCTGCTGGCGTCACTCGGGGGTCGTCTTCTCCGGCGGGCCGCCGGGGGATCGTGTCCCGCCGGCGGCCCGTCCGTTGCTTCGAGCCCGACCCTACGCGGCCGCGGCACCCCGCGTCCGCGGACGGGGCGCGTGTTCGCCGACAGCGCAGCGACCACCCGTCCGTGCTGGTCAGGCGCGCGTGCTCACGCCTTGCCGGCGGCCGGGCCCGCGGCCTCGGTGCCCACCGCGGCGCCCGACGCGTCCTCGGCGGCCGGGGCCTCGACGACCTCGGCCTCGCCCGCGGCGGCCTCGTCGCCGGCGGTCCCCGCGGCGGCGTCGGCGGCGTCGGCGGCGGCCTCCGGGGCCTCCTCCACGTCCGCGGCGACGGCGGCGCCCTCCTCCGGGCCGAGCAGGTCGGACAGGTCGACCGGCTCGCCCGCGGCGTCGGTGACCGTGGCCGCGCGCACGGCGACGATCAGCGCCTTGCTCCGCCGGACATCCGAGTAGATCGCGCCGAGCTGGCCCGCCTGCTGGATGCGCTGGACGAACTCCTCGGGCGCCATGCCGTACTGCTGGGCCTGGTAGATGATCCGCTCGGTGAGCTCCTGGTCGCCGACCTGGACCTCCTCGGCGTCGGCCAGGGCGTCGAGCACGAGCCGCGTCTTGACCGACTTCTCGGCCTCGGCCCGGGTCTCGGTGTCGAACTCCTCGCGGGTCTTGCCCTGCTTCTCGAGGAACTCGTCGAACTGCTCGTCGCTGTGGTCGAACGCGTGCACCGCGTCGTGGTGCCGGGACTCGACCTCGGCCTCGACGATGCTCTCCGGCAGCGGGACCTCGGTGTGGTCGACGATCTCGTCGAGCACCTTGTCGCGGGCCTGCGTGACCTGCTCCATCCGGCGCACCCGGCCGAGCCGCTCCCGCAGGTCCGCGGTGAGCTCGTCGAGGGTGTCGAACTCGCTCGCCAGCTGGGCGAACTCGTCGTCGGCGTCGGGGAGCTGGCGCTCCTTGACCGCGGTGACCTTGACCGTGACCTCGGCGTCCCGGTCCGCGTACTCGCCGGCGACCAGCTTCGAGGTGAAGGTCTTCTCCTCGCCGGCGGACAGGCCGGTGATGGCCTCGTCGATGCCGTCGATCAGACCGCCCTGGCCGACCTGGTACGAGTACCCGGTCGTCGTGGCCTCCTCGATCTCCTTGCCGTCGACGGCGGCGGAGAGGTCGATCTGGACGAAGTCGTCCTCCTGCGCCGGGCGCTCGACGCCGGTCAGCGTGCCGAACCGGGCGCGCAGCTGGTCGAGCTGCTCGGTGACCTGCTCGTCGGTGACCTCGACGTCGTCGACCTGCACGGTGATGCCGTCCAGCTCGGGGAGCGCGATCTCCGGGCGGACGTCGACCTCGGCGGTGAACGCGACCTTGTCCCCGTCGGCGAGCTCGGTGACCTCGATGTTCGGCTGGCCGATCGGCTTGACGTCCTCGGCGGCCTGCACGGCCTCGCTGTACTTGGCCGGGACGGCGGCGTTGAGCACCTCGTCCAGGACGACCTCGCGGCCGAGCCGGGCGTCGAGGATCCGGGCCGGCGCCTTGCCCGGGCGGAAGCCCGGGATGCGGACCTGCTGCGCGATCTTCTTGTAGGCGCGGTCGAAGTCGGGCTTGAGCTCGTCGAACGGCACCTCGACTGTGAGCTTGACGCGTGTCGGGCCGATGTGCTCGACGGTGCTCTTCACGGTGGAACTCCTCGGACTGCGGTGTGGCTCTGCGGTGTGGCGGGCCCTGCTCGGTTCGTACCTCGGTGCCGGCGGCACGACGCCGCATCGACCGGGCCGGGAGGGGCGGTCACGTGCGCCGGGCACGTGTCCGGGCGAGTCTAGGCGAGACGCGTCCCGGCCGTTCCGGCCGGTCCGGGCCCTGCGACCGGACCGCTCCGATCACCTCCGGGATCCGTGGCGGGCGCCGCCCCGGCGGCGGGGACGAGGTCGGTGACGGTCACGTCGACCGGGCGCTCCCCCGCCACGCCCCGCACGAGCGCGGCGATCTCCTCGGCCAGCGCGGGCAACGAGGGCCCGGCCGGCCAGCGGACGACCACGGCGACCTCGACCGGCTCGTCCGGCCCGGTCCCCTCCTCCGCCCGCACCCCGACCACCCGCCGCCCGGGCAGGTAGGAGGCGACACTGCCGAACGGCCCGCCGTCCAGGCGCGCGACGGCCGGATGGCCCAGCACGGCGGCGGCGACGCGCTCCGGCAACGGTGCGGGCGGGCCGGCCACGCCGGCCCCGGTGGCGGCAGGGGGCACGGGGCCACGCTAGCGGCCACACGCGACGGCGGCGCCCCGGGAACCGGGACGCCGCCGTCGCGTCGGATCGGGGGCGGTCAGCGCTTGAAGACGTCCTTGACCTTCTCGCCGGCCTGCTTGACGTCCGAGCTCACCTGGTCGGTGCACCCCTCGGCCTCGAGCTGCTCGTCGTCGGTGGCGCGGCCGGTGGCCTCCTTGGCCTTGCCCGCCATCTCCTCGCCCTTGTTGTCCAGCTTGTCCTTCATGCTCATCGCGACACCTCCGGGACCCTCGCGCCCGGCGCGCGGCCGGCGGGTCCGGCCGCTAGCGTCGGGCTCGCGGAGCGGTTACCCCCGGCCCCCGCCCGGCATACGATGTCCGTGACCGACGTCACACGGTGCCGTCGGAGGCGTCAGGTGCGGTCGGGGGCGGGCGGACGGGACCGTGGTGCAGGCGATGCGGACGAGCAGGGTGCGGGAGGACGAGTGCCCGCCGCCTCGGCCGGCGCCGTCACCCCCACCGGCCTCGTCACCGTCCCCGCCCGGCACGCGGGTGACCGCACCCGTGGAGCGGGGACTGGACGACACCACGCTCGTCGTCCGTGCCCGCGAGGGCGACGTCCGGGCCTTCTCCGAGCTCGCGCAGCGGCACCAGGCCGCGCTCTACCGGCTCGCCCTGCGCCTGGTGGGCAACCCCGCCGACGCCGAGGACGCCCTGCAGGAGTCGCTGCTCGACGCGTGGCGGCGGCTCGACCGCTTCCGCGGCGACTCCGCCTTCACCACGTGGGCGTACCGGATCGTGACGAACCGGTGCCTCGACCTGCTGCGCCACCGGCGCGCCACCGTGCCGGTGGAACGGGTGGAGGAGGTGGCGCCGGAACGGCTGGCCGCGCCCGAGGCCGGCGCACCCGAGCACACCGCCGAGGTCGACGCGGGGCTCGCGGCGCTGCGGGCGGCGCTGCGGACGCTCCCGGACGACCAGCGGGCCTGTTTCGTGCTCCGCGAGCTGGAGGGCCTGGGCTACACGGAGATCGCCGAGATCACCGGTGCGTCGGAGACCGCCGTGCGGGGGCGGATCCACCGGGCCCGGCGGACGCTGGCGGAGGTGATGCGGTCGTGGAAGTAGGCAAGGTGGGCAAGGACCTCCCCGAGGACGTCCGGCCCGCCCTCTCCGGCGACATCCGTGACGACGACCGTGACGACGTCCGGGTCGGGGTCACCCGGCGGACCGCGGGGCCGGTGGACCGGCCGATCGAGCCGCTGGCGTGTGGCCGCGACGCGGCCGACGTCTGGGACCACGCGGTCGAGGGCGTCCTCGACGCCCACGAGTCGGAGTGCCCGCACTGCCGCGCCGCCGCCGCGGATGCGCTGGGGCTGGACTCCGTCGTCCACCGGATGGCGGCGGAGCGGCCGCTGCCGTCGCCGTCGGCGCTCGACGGCGTGCTGCAGGCCGTGCTCGACACCGTCACCGCCGAGCTGCGCCCACAGGACCTTCTGCCGCTCGACTCCCCCGCGGGGCCCGCCCGGCTGAGCCGGCCCGCCGCGGCCAGGGTGCTGCGTCACGTCGTCGACGGGATGGATGGGATGCGGGCGCGCAGCTGCCGGATCGAACCGCCCGGGTCCGGCGCGGGGGGCCGGAGCGGTGCGGCGCCGGGCGGGACCGACCCGTTCGGCGTGACCGTGGTGATCACCGTGACGGCCCGGTTCGGCGTGAACCTCGCCTCGGTGACGGCGCGGGTGCGGCAGATGGTGGTGGTGGCGGGCGAGCAGGCCCTGGGGGTGCCGGTGCGCAGTGTGGACATCGCGGTGGTCGACCTGTGGGACGAGCCGTGACCCCGCCGGTGCGGCTGACGGTCGGCGACGCCGTCGTCGCCCGGATCGCGGCGGCCGCGGCCCGCGAGGTGCCGGGTGTGGTCGCCCTGCGGCCGGACCTGGGACAGACCCTGCTGGGGCTGGCGGGCTCACTGCTGGGCGACCGGTTCGCCGACGGCGCGCTCTCGGCCGCCGGGGCGTCCGCTTCGGTCGACGGCGGCCGCGCGGAGGTCGCGCTGACGCTCGTCACCACCCTCGGCCACAACACCCGCGACCTCTGCACGGCCGTGCAGCGGGCGGTCGCGGCGCGGGTGCGCGCCGGCACCGGCCTCGACGCCGTCGTCACGGTCACGGTCGCCGACGTCCTGCTCGACGAGCCCCCTCGACGTCGGGTCCCGACACCGGATCCCGACACCGACCCCGGTCCTCAGGCCCGGCCGGAGAGCACGCAGTCCCCGCAGGTGCCGCCGCCCGGCAGCCGGTAGTAGAGGCAACAGGACCGGCGGCGGAAGGTCCAGCCGTGGTCGGCGGGGCCGGGTGGGCGCCGTTCGCCGGCACCGGCCAGCAGCGGGTGGTCGAGGACCGCCGCGGCGAGTTCGGCGGCCCGCGGCGCGGCCTCCGGCCGCTCGGTGCCGAGCACCCGCTTGGCGCCCGCCACCGAGGAGGCCACGTTCCCCCACAGCACCCGTGCGGAGACCGGCACGAGCGTGCGCACCGCCCGCACCAGCGGTTCGGCCAGCTCCTCCGTGACGAGCGCCGGCAGCTCGGCGGGATCGCGGACGGGGCGCTCCCCGTCGGTCCACAGCGGCCAGGGCCCGGTGTGGGCGACGCGCCAGTGCAGGGCGTCGCGGCCGAGATCGGGCAGGACACCGTGCAGCGCGACCGCGGCCAGCGGCGCGGAGACGAGCCGCGCGGCCAGGCCCTGCAGGGCGATCGAGGCGGCCACCCGCTCCTCGACCACCCGGCCCGCCTGCTCGGACAGCACCCGTCGGACGTGCGCGATGCGGTCCCCCAGCGCGCCGGGCTCCGCCGGGCCGGCCGATCCGAGCGCCCGCAGCGGCCGCCACGTCGGGTCGGCCGACTCGGCGGGCTCGGTCGCGACGGCGAAGAAGGGTCCGACCCGTGCGACGTCGGCGAGCACGGTGCGCACCGGGGCGGTCACCGTCCGCCCACCGCCCCGGCGGTCAGCCGTTCGGGTGTCATGCCGGTCACGCACGGGAGGCGAAGCGGGTGACGGGTGCACTTCATCACCCCAGTCTCGCCCCCGGGCCGTGATCCGGGCGGACCGGACGGCCCTGACCTGCCCGGACGGTCCGGCATTGATCGCCCACCGGCGGCGTGTCGCCGCCTGCGGCCGCCGCTCCGACGCAGGTCACAGCCGTTCGGGTCGCCAGACCTGGCGTATCAGCGCATCGGCGTGTCACTCTCTTCCCGGACAGACCGCGCCCGATGCCGCGTGCGGTCGCCCAAGTGCAAGCCGCCGGCCGGGCCCGAAGTCGGGCTCCGGCCGAGACACGTGCGTCCGAACACCAGCAGGAGACGACCGAGGCGCAGTCCGGACGGTGCACCCCGAACGGATCAGCGTCAGCGTTCCGTCGGAGCATCGCTGTATTCTGGACCCCCTTGTGGAACCACCCACGGTCCACGTCGTCCCGATGCGAAGTCGGGGTGCACCGAGACGACAGGAGGAGCTGTTGGCTGCGACCAGCAACCGCCCCGGCGCCACGGACACGATTCCGGTGACGAGCGCGCCGACGCCCGGCGGGCTCTACTCCCCCGAGCACGAGCACGACGCCTGTGGTGTCGCCATGGTGGCCGACCTGCAGGGCCGACGCGACCACTCGATCGTCGAGAAGGCGCTCACGGCACTGCTCCGGCTCGAACACCGAGGCGCCCGCGGCGCGGAGGAGAACACCGGCGACGGCGCGGGCATCCTGATCCAGGTCCCGGATGCCTTCTACCGCGAGGTCGTCGACTTCGACCTGCCCGAAGCGGGCGCGTACGCCACCGGCATCGCGTTCCTGCCGCGGGACGAGGCGAAGGCCGACGAGGCCGTCGCCCGGATCAACGAGCTGGCCGCCGAGGAGAACCTCCGCGTGCTCGGCTGGCGCGAGCTGCCGACGGACCCGGAGAAGGCCGACCTCGGCCCCACGGCGCTGGCCGCCATGCCCGGCTTCCGCCAGCTGTTCGTGGCCGGCATCGAGACCGGCATCGTGAAGCCGCCGCCCACCGGCATCGAGCTGGAGCGGCGCACGTTCTGTCTGCGCAAGCGGGTGGAGCACGAGACCGGTGTCTACTTCCCGAGCCTGTCCCCGCGGACCGTCGTCTACAAGGGCATGCTCGCCGAGCCGCAGGTCGAGGCCTTCTACCCCGACCTGTCGGACCCGCGCGTCACCACCGCCCTGGCCGTGGTGCACTCGCGCTTCTCCACCAACACGTTCCCGGCGTGGCCGCTGGCGCACCCCTACCGGTACGTCGCGCACAACGGCGAGATCAACACCCTGCGCGGCAACCGCAACTGGATGAAGGCACGCGAGGCGTTGCTGGAGTCCTCCGTGCTGCCGGGCAACCTGGACCGGCTGGTCCCGATCGTCACGCCGGACGCGTCGGACTCCGCGACCTTCGACGAGGTGCTGGAGCTGCTGCACCTGTCGGGCCGCTCGTTGCCGCACGCCGTGCTGATGATGATCCCCGAGGCGTGGGAGAACCACGCCGAGATGGACAAGCAGCGGCGCGCCTTCTACGAGTTCCACTCGAACCTGATGGAGCCGTGGGACGGCCCCGCGCTCGTCGCCTTCACCGACGGCACCCAGATCGGCGCGGTGCTCGACCGCAACGGCCTGCGGCCCGCCCGGTGGTGGGTCACCGAGGACGGGCTGGTCGTGCTGGCCTCCGAGGTCGGCGTGCTCGACGTCGACCCCGCGCAGGTCGTGCGCAAGGGCCGGCTGGAGCCGGGCCGCATGTTCCTGGTCGACACCGAGGCGGGCAAGATCGTCGCCGACGAGGAGATCAAGGGCGAGCTGGCGGCGGCGCTGCCGTACGAGGAGTGGCTGCACGCCGGTCGCATCGCCCTCGAGGACCTGCCGGAGCGCCAGCGCGAGGTGCCCGCGCACGCCGAGCTGACCCACCGTCAGCAGTCCTTCGGCTACACCGAGGAGGAGCTCACCGTCCTCCTCAAGCCGATGGCGGCCAGTGGTGCCGAGCCGATCGGTTCGATGGGCAACGACGCGCCGCTGGCGCTGCTGTCCGAGAAGCCGCGGCAGATCTACGACTACTTCATCCAGCTGTTCGCGCAGATCACGAACCCGCCGCTGGACGCGATCCGCGAGGAGCTCGTCACCTCGCTGCGTTCGCTGCTGGGTCCGGAGCGAAACCTGCTCGAGGCCGGCCCGGCGAACTGCCGGCGGATCGTCCTGCCCTTCCCGGTGCTGGGCAACGACGACCTCGCCAAGATCGTCCACATCAACGACGACGGCGACCTCCCGGGCTTCGCGACCTACACCGTCAAGGGCGTCTTCCGGGCGGCCGACGGCGGCGAGGGCCTGCTGCGACGGCTGCAGGAGATCCGCGGCGAGGTCTCCGAGGCGATCCAGAACGGCGCCCGGCTGATCGTGCTGTCCAGCCGCGGGGTCGGCCCGGAGCACGCGCCGATCCCGTCGCTGCTGCTCACCGGCGCGGTGCACCACCACCTGGTCCGCGAGCGCACCCGTACGCAGGTGGGGCTGATCGTCGAGTCCGGCGACGCCCGCGAGGTGCACCACATCGCGCTGCTGATCGGCTACGGCGCGTCCGCGGTCAACCCGTACCTGGCGATGGCGACCGTCGAGGACCTCGCCGAGCGCGGCGACATCCCGGGCGTCGACGCCAAGACGGCGGCGAAGAACCTGGTCAAGGCGCTCGGCAAGGGCGTACGGAAGACGATGTCCAAGATGGGCATCTCGACCGTCGCCTCGTACACGGGCGCGCAGATCTTCGAGGCGGTCGGCCTGGGCCGGGAGGTCGTCGAGACCTGCTTCACCGGCACCACCTCGCGACTCGGCGGCGTCGGCTTCGACGTGCTCGCCGAGGAGGCCCTCAAGCACCACCGCCGCGCCTACCCGGCCGACGGCACCCGGGCCAGCCACCGCGCGCTCGCCGTCGGCGGCGAGTACCAGTGGCGGCGCGAGGGCGAGCTGCACCTGTTCAACCCGCAGACCGTGTTCAAGCTCCAGCACTCGACCCGCTCCGGCCGGTACGAGATCTTCAAGGAGTACACCAAGGCGGTCGACGACCAGGCCAGGCGGCTCATGACGCTGCGCGGGCTCTTCGCCTTCAAGGAGGGCGTGCGTCCGCCGGTGCCGCTCGAGGAGGTCGAGTCGGTCGAGTCGATCGTCACGCGGTTCGGCACGGGCGCCATCTCCTACGGCTCGATCAGCCAGGAGATGCACGAGACGCTGGCGATCGCGATGAACCGGCTCGGCGGCAAGTCGAACACCGGCGAGGGCGGCGAGGACCCGGCGCGGTTCGTCCCGGACCCGAACGGCGACTCGCGGCGCAGCGCGATCAAGCAGGTCGCGTCCGGCCGGTTCGGCGTGACCAGCGAGTACCTGGTCAACGCGGACGACATCCAGATCAAGATCAGCCAGGGCGCCAAGCCCGGCGAGGGCGGGCAGCTGCCCGGCGGCAAGGTCTACCCCTGGATCGCCGAGACCCGGTACTCGACCCCGGGCGTCGGCCTGATCTCGCCGCCGCCGCACCACGACATCTACTCGATCGAGGACATCAAGCAGCTCATCCACGACCTCAAGAACGCCAACCCGCGGGCCCGCATCCACGTGAAGCTGGTCAGCCAGGTCGGCGTCGGCACGGTCGCGGCGGGCGTGGCGAAGGCCTTCTCCGACGTCGTGCTCATCTCGGGCCACGACGGCGGCACGGGCGCCTCGCCGCTGTCCTCGATCAAGCACGCGGGCGGTCCGTGGGAGCTCGGCCTGGCCGAGACCCAGCAGACGCTGCTGGCCAACAACCTGCGCGACCGGATCGTCGTGCAGACCGACGGGCAGCTGAAGACCGGCCGGGACGTCGTCGTCGCGGCCCTGCTGGGCGCCGAGGAGTTCGGGTTCGCCACCGCCCCGCTGGTGGTCAGCGGCTGCATCATGATGCGTGTCTGCCACCTGGACACCTGCCCGGTCGGCGTCGCGACGCAGAACCCGAAGCTGCGCGAGAAGTTCGACGGACGGCCGGAGTACGTCGTCAACTTCATGCGGTTCGTGGCCGAGGAAGTGCGTGAGCACCTGGCCCAGCTGGGCTTCCGCAGCCTCGAGGAGGCCGTGGGCCATGCCGAGGTGCTCGACACCGACGCGGCGGTGCACCACTGGAAGACCCGCGGGCTCGACCTGCGGCCGATCTTCCACGCGCCGGAGCTGCCCGACGGCGCGTCCCGGCACCGGACCCAGGCGCAGGACCACGGCCTGGAGAAGGCGCTGGACAACACGATGATCCAGCTGGCCGAGGGCGCACTGAAGAACGGCGACAAGGTCCGGCTGGACCTGCCGGTGCGCAACGTCAACCGGACCGTCGGCACCATGCTCGGCTACGAGCTGACGAAGAAGTGGGGCCGCGAGGGCCTGCCGGACGACACGATCGACGTCACGCTGACCGGTTCGGCCGGGCAGTCGCTGGGCGCCTTCGTGCCGAAGGGCATCACGCTGCGGATGGTCGGCGACACGAACGACTTCTTCGGCAAGGGCCTGTCCGGCGGCCGGCTGATCCTGCGGCCCGACCCGTCGGCCCCGTTCGCGGCCGAGGAGAACATCATCGCGGGCAACGTGATCCTCTACGGGGCCACGTCCGGGGAGATGTTCATCCGCGGCATCGTCGGCGAGCGCTTCTGCGTCCGGAACTCCGGGGCCGTCGCGGTCGTCGAGGGCGTGGGCGACCACGGCTGCGAGTACATGACCGGCGGCAAGGTGATCGTGCTGGGCAAGGTGGGCCGCAACTTCGCGGCCGGCATGTCCGGCGGCATCGCCTACGTGCTCGACCTCGAGGCGGGTGCCCGCCCGCTGAGCAAGCGGGTCAACCCCGAGATGGTCGACATCGACCCCCTCGACGACACCGACCGCGAGTTCCTGCGGGAGTACGTCGAGAAGCACCACGCGGAGACCGACTCCCCGGTCGCCCGCGCCCTGCTCGCCGACTGGGACGTCGCGGTGGAGCGCTTCGGCAAGATCATGCCGAAGGACTTCAAGCGCGTCCTGCAGGCCCGCGAGCAGGCCGAGAAGGATGGCCGCGACGTCAACGCGGCGATCATGGAGGCCGCACATGGGTGACCCGAAGGGCTTTCTGACCACTCCCCGCGAGACCCCGAAGCGCCGCCCCGTCGACCTGCGCCTGATGGACTGGCGCGAGGTCTACGAGGACTTCCCGCGCGCCACCCTGGAGAAGCAGGCGGGTCGCTGCATGAACTGCGGCATCCCGTTCTGCCACCAGGGCTGCCCGCTGGGGAACCTGATCCCCGAGTGGAACGACCTCGTCTACCGCAAGGACTGGCGCGAGGCGATCGAGCGGCTGCACGCCACCAACAACTTCCCGGAGTTCACCGGGACGCTGTGCCCCGCCCCGTGCGAGGCGGCGTGCGTGCTCGCGATCAACGACGACGCCGTCACCATCAAGCAGGTCGAGGTCGAGATCATCGACCGGGCCTGGGACGAGGGCTGGGTGACCCCGGTCGTGCCCGCGGCGAAGACCGGCAAGAAGGTCGCCGTCGTCGGGTCCGGTCCGGCCGGGCTGGCCGCCGCGCAGCAGCTCACCCGGGCCGGGCACGAGGTCGTCGTGTTCGAGCGGGCGGACCGGATCGGGGGGCTGCTCCGCTACGGCATCCCCGAGTTCAAGATGGAGAAGTCCCGGCTCGACCGGCGGCTCGAGCAGATGCAGGCCGAGGGCACGCACTTCCGCGCCTCGGTCGACGTCGGGGTCGACGTCACCACCGAGCAGCTGCGCGAGGAGTTCGACGCCGTCGTGCTCGCCGGCGGGGCCACCGCGTGGCGGGACATCCCGGCGAAGGGCCGCGAGCTCGAGGGCATCTACCAGGCGATGGAGTTCCTGCCGTGGGCCAACCACGTGCAGCAGGGCGACCTCGACGCCCCGCCGATCAGCGCCGAGGGCAAGCACGTCGTGATCATCGGCGGCGGTGACACCGGGGCCGACTGCCTGGGCACCTCGCACCGGCAGAAGGCCGCGTCGGTCACCCAGCTCGAGATCATGCCCACGCCCCCGGAGCACCGCACCGAGGGCATGCCCTGGCCGACCTACCCGATGGTCTACCGGGTCTCCTCGGCGCACGAGGAGGGCGGCGAGCGGCTGTTCTCGGTCAACACCACCGAGTTCGTCGACGACGGCTCCGGCAAGGTCAAGGCGCTGCGGCTGGTCGAGGTCACCCGCGGCGAGCGGGGCTTCGACCCCGTCGAGGGCACCGAGAGGGAGATCCCGGCGGACCTGGTCCTGCTGGCGATGGGCTTCGTCGGCCCGGAGAAGGGCAAGCTGCTCTCCGAGCTGGGCGTGGAGCTGGACGAGCGCGGCAACGTCGCGCGGGACCAGAACTACATGTCCAGCGTCGACGGCGTGTTCGTCGCCGGCGACATGGGCCGTGGCCAGTCGCTGATCGTGTGGGCCATCTCCGAGGGCCGCTCCGCGGCCGCGGGGGTCGACGCCTTCCTGACCGGCCGGGACGTCCTCCCGCGCCCGATCAACCCGACGGACCGCCAGATCGCCTGAGGCGTCCGTCCCGCGCGCGTCTGCTGCGCACCAACGGCACTCTTGTGCGGACCTACCGCACAAGAGTGCCGTTCGTGCATCCGGGGAGGCCGGGGCCGGCGTCTCAGGCGAGGGTGCGGCCGTAGCGGTCCAGCACCCGCTCCCGCATCACCGGGTCGGTGCGCGGCACGGGCTCCAGGAAGATCTCGGCGAGATCGGAGAACCGGCCCCGCAGGTCCGCGTCGATCTCCACGCACGCCCGCTCGACGTCCGCGGCACCGAGCGTGTCCTCGAAGTCCAGCCGGGCGCAGAGCAGCACGCTGTCCGTGCCGAGCTGCATGGTCAGCAGGTCCACCACGGCGTCGATCTCGGCGCGGTCCTCCAGGCTCCGGCGGATGGCGCGGACCATCCGCAGGTCCGCCTGCCGGCCGATCAGCAGTCCCTTGTTGGTGCCGCCGAGGACGAACGCGACGCCGGCGAGCAGCAACCCGATCAGCAGCGACGCGATCCCGTCCCACAGCGCCGCCCCGGTCAGCTGGTGCAGGCCGACTCCGGCGAAGGCCAGCAGCAACCCGACGAGCGCAGCGCTGTCCTCGAAGAAGACCGTCTTGACGGTCGGGTCGTCCGTCGTGCGGAGCAGGCGGAAGAAGCCGACCCGCTCCTCCGCCGCCTCGTTGCGCACCTGCCGGATCGCCTTGAGCAGGGAGCTGCCCTCCAGCAGGAACGAGACGCCGAGGACGGCGTACGCGACCCAGGGGATCGTCTGCTCGGCGCCCTCCCCCAGGATCGTGCTGAGCCCTTCGTAGACCGAGAAGACCCCACCGGACACGAAGATCGACACGGCCGCGATGAGCGCCCAGAAGAAGCGTTCCTTGCCGTAGCCGAACGGATGGAGGCGGTCGGGCCCGCGGGAGGAGCGGCGCAGGGCCGCGAGCAGCAGCCCCTCGGTCGTCGTGTCGGCGACGGAGTGCGCCGCCTCGGCCAGCATCGCGGACGATCCGGTGAGCAGCCCGGCGACGGCCTTCAGGACGGCGATGGTGGCGTTGACCCCGCCGGCGAGCAGCACCGTCCCGGTGCTCTCACCGCCGGACGAGCCCTGCTCGTCCTTCTCCTGCGCCTCGGGCTCGTCCCGGTCCCGGTCGGAGTCTTCTCGGGATCGTTCCACCACGCATCGACCGTAACCGCGGCCGGGCCGGGCCGCCCGGTCTGGCGGGCACTCAGGCCGCCTCTCGGCGCGCGGCCCGCGGTCGGCGGCGCGGATCAGGAGGGTTGTCCGGAAGGTCTGATCCGGCGCTCTGCGGTCGTCGTGGCGCGGTCGTCGGGAGATCGGCCCGGATCGTTGCCCCGGCACGCACTCCGGCGCCGGAACGACCGATCGGCGCACCTCCTGCCACGTTCGGCGGGACCGGTGAGGTTCGTGGGGTTCCGACCGAAACCCCCGGCGGTCCGCCGCGTTGAACCCGACACCGGTGCCGGTGGACTGGGGAGCCCCCACCGGCACCGGACAGCGTCGTCACCGGACAGCGTCATCACCGGACCGGCGTCGTTCCCGGACGGTCGTCGCCCCCGGGCCGGCGTCCTCGGGGGACGGCTCGCCACCGGGCCCGGGCCCTCACCGGATGCGGAAGGCGGGGAAGCCCGGGGCCGCCGCCCGGAGCCTGTCGTCGGGCGAGTCCTTGTCGAGTCCCTCGAAGAAGGCCCCGACCTCCCAGGACCACTTGCGCAGGTACTCGCGCAGGACCGGGAGCTTCTCGTCGTCCGCGAGCTCGGTGGCGGTGAACGCCTCGACCCGCCGGCCGAGACGCAGCTCGCCCGTGCCGGAGGCACGGAGGTTGCGCACCCACTGCGTGTGCCCGCGGGGCGCCACGAGGTACCGCTCCCCCTCGACGACCAGCAGGTTCACCGGCGTCGTCCGCCACTGCCCGCTCGTGCGGCCGCGGACGGCGAGCACCCGGCTGCCCAGGACGCTGATCCCCACCCGGGTGAGCGCGGCGACGACGTGATTGACCACGGTCGTCCCCGACTTCGGGGCCAGGTAGCGCTGCTGCGGCTCGATCATCGTGACTCCTCGTCCTATTCGAGAGCAGTGCTCTCCCAGAGGCCCCAGTGAACCGCCTCGCCCGACCGGAGTCAAGAGCAGTGCTCTCGGAACGCCCTATTCGCGCTCGACCTCGAACGCGTCGTCGCCGATCCAGACCCGCAGACCGTCGGCGTCGTCGGTGAGGTACCCGTCCTCCTCCTCACCGAGCTCGCGCGCCGCCCCCAGCGCGCGGGCGCTGTAGCGGACCCTGCCGTCCCCGAGGTCGACGGGCCGGTACTCGCGGGCCAGCCGCGCCGTCCGGGACTCCGTGGCCAGCCAGGCCGCGTTCGCCTCCCCCACCTCGGCCACCCACGCCTCGTCGCGCACGCGATCATTCTCGGCCCCCGGACGCCGACGGCCCGTCTCAGACTGAGACGGGCCGCGGGAGAGCCGGACGGACTTCAGCGCATCAGCGCGGGCATCGGCGCGGGCACCGGGGCGAGGGCGGCGACACGGGCGGCGCGCCGGGCCCGGGCCCACCGACGGATCCGCCGGGCGGCCTCGAAGCCACCCGCGGTCGCGACGGCCATGATCATCCCGGCGAGGAGGCAGAGCAGCGGGTTGCCCTTCGTGATCGGGCCGAGGAGGGCGCCGATCAGCAGCATGTACACGCCCCAGACGGCCGAACTGGCCGCGGTGGCCGGCAGGAACATCCGCACCGGCAGCCGGACCCGACCGCAGGCGGCCGTACTGACCAGCCGGCCACCGGGGACGAGCCGCGTGCCGACGCAGGCGACGATCGGCCTGCTCCAGAGGTTGCGGCGGACCCAGGCGCCCAGCCCGTCGTTCTTCTGGCCGGCGCCGCGCAGGATGCGGTTCGAGCTGCGGCCGAGCGTGTACACGGCGACGTCGCCGATCATCGAGCCGACCATGGACGCCAGGAACAGCCCGAGTACGCCGGGCACGTTCCCGGTACCGAAGGCCGAGGCGGCACCCACCGTGAGCAGCGTCTCGCTGGGCAGGACGGGGAACGGGCCGTCGAACGCGATCAGCACCGCGAGCACCGGGAACAGCCACACGCTGTGCAGCACGGCGTCGAAGAGCGCCACGAGGGCGCCGGCGTCGAGAAGCTGCACGAGGAGGGTCCTTCCGACGGGGTCTCGCGGGAGTACTCGGACCACACTCCCAGAACGTCACGGCCGGGTCACGGGGGACCACCCCCGATCCGTCCCCGGGGTCAGCCGGATGCGGTGCGTGTGCGGTGAGCGGTCGACCCGCCGTGCCAGGTGTAGGTTCCCGCCCGTGTCGGGCTACGCGGTGCTGCTGCGGGGTGTGAACGTCGGCGGTAACAAGAAGGTCGCGATGGCCGAGCTGCGCGAGGTACTCACCGGGCTGGGATACACGCAGGTGAGGACGCTGCTGCAGAGCGGCAACGCGGTCCTGGCCGCCGACGAGCCGCCCGGGCGCGTGGCCGAGCGGGTCGAGGCCGCACTCGCCGAGCGGTACGGCACGGAGATCAGGGTCCTGGCGCTGACCCGCGCCGACCTGCAGGCCGCCGCGGAGGGGCACCCCCTCCGTGAGGTGGCCGACAACGGCTCGCGGATGCTGGTCCTCTGGTTGTTCGGCACGCCCCCGCCGGACGCCCCGAGCCCCGTCGGGCTCGACCCGGAGCGGATCGTGGTCGGCGACGGGCTGATCTACCAGTGGTGCCCGGAGGGAATCTCGAACTCCCCGGACGTCGCCGCGTTCCTGCGCCGGGAGTGGAAGGTGCCCACCACCGGCCGCAACTGGAACACCCTGGAGAAGCTCCTCGACGCGATCCCCGGGTAGTGCGGGGTGCGGGCCACGCTCCCGGCGCGTGACAGTAGGGTCACCCTCGGTCGCGGAAGGGGGTGTGATGGCGGACGAGAGGGCGGACCGGGGCGTCCCCCGAGGCGGGTTCGGGCGCTCTGCGAGGCTCGTGTCGCTGCCCCTCGGCTTCGCCGGCCGGGCCGTCGGCGGATGGGGCCGCACGCTCGTCGGCGCCGACGCCGACGAGGTCGCCGCCGCCACCCTCGCCCGCAACGCCGAGCAGCTCTTCGCCGTGCTCGGCACGCTCAAGGGCGGCGCGATGAAGCTCGGCCAGGCGCTGTCGGTGTACGACGCGATGATCCCCGCCGAGATCGCCGGGCCGTACCAGGAGGCCCTGGCGAAGCTCCAGACGTCGAGCCCGCCGATGCCGGTCGCGGACGTCCACCGGATGCTCGCCGAGCAGCTGGGCCGGGGCTGGCGGGAGCGGTTCGCGGAGTTCGACGACGAGCCGCGGGCGGCCGCGAGCATCGGGCAGGTGCACCGCGCCGTGTGGCGGGGCGCGAACGGGCTCCGGGACGTCGCCGTCAAGGTGCAGTATCCCGGCGCCGATCTCGCCCTCGACGCCGACCTGCGCACGCTCGAGCGGTTCTCCCGGCTGTTCGGGGCGATCTTCCCGGCGCTCGACGCCCGCGCCCTGATCCGCGAGTTGCGCGAGCGGACGATGGAGGAGCTCGACTACCGGCTGGAGGCGGACCGTCAGCGCGCCTTCGCGACCGGCTTCGCCGACCGGCCGGGCCTGCGGATCCCGCGGGTGGTGGCGTCGGCACCGAAGGTGCTGGTCACCGAGTGGCTCGACGGGTTCCCGCTGCGCGACCTGCTCGGCGGGCGCGGCGCCGAGGCCGACCGGGACCGGTTCGGGCACACCGTCGTCGAGACGATGTTCGCCTCTCCCTCCCGGGTCGGGCTGCTGCACGCCGACCCGCACCCGGGGAACTTCCTCGTGCTGGCCGACGGCAGCGGGCTCGGCATGATCGACTTCGGTGCGGCGGCGAGCCTGCCCGACGGCATCCCGCCCGTGCTGGTCAGGATCCTGACGCTCACCGCGGAGCAGGACTCCGAGGGACTCGACCGGCTGTTGCGCGCCGAGGGCTTCCTCGCGCCCGACGCCGGGACCGCCGATGTCCTGCGGTGGGTGGGGGCGCTGGCCGACCCGCTGCGCGTCGAGCGGTTCCACTTCACCGAGGCCTGGATGGCCCGGCAGGGTGCCCGGGTGGCCAACCCGGCCAACCGCGCCTACCGCGACACCGGCCGTGCGCTGTCGTTCCCGCCGGAGTACGCGCTGGTCATGCGGGTGCTCTCGGGGTGGATGAACATCCTGGCCCGGCTGGACTGCACCGTGGCCGCCCGCGGCCTGGTCGAGCGCTGGGTGCCCGGCTTCGCCGGCTGAGCCCACGACCCTCGGTCACCGCCGCAGCAGCCACCACAGCACCGGGGCCAGGGCGAGCACCCCGACCGCGACCGCCGTGGTCCCGCCGAGCCCCCAGGCCACGAACACCGCCAGTGCGACGGCTTCGGTGCCGAGTGCGGAGACCGACGTCGAGGTGGCCCGGGCCCGGCCGGACAGCCGCTCCTGCACCCGGGTGTCGGTGACGACCTGGGCGCACTGCTGCAGCGCGTAGTACGCGCCGAGGGCGCCCAGGCCGAGCGCTCCGCCGTGCCCGGCGACCAGGAGCGCGGCGGCCGCCGGGACCACCAGTGCCGCGAGCCCGCGCCCGCGCAGCCGGCGTGCCCGCCCGCCCAGCGCCGCGCCGAGTGCTCCGGCGAGCGCCACCAGCACCAGGAGGCCGGGCACGGCGACGAGCGCAACTGTCTCCTGCTGCCCGACGATCAGCGGGAAGTACTCCTCGAGGGCGTCGACCCCGCCGACGAGCGCGGCCGCGAGCAGCGCACCGCGGACCACGCGGCTGCCGACCGCCTCGGCCAGCCCGACGCGCAGGGTCTGCCGGTAGGTGAGCTCCTCGGCGGTCTCCGCGGGGTGGTCCTCGGGCGGGCCGGCGGCTGGACCGGCGCGGGGTGGATCGGGAAAGGCACAGGTGAGCACGGCGGCGGCGAGACAGGTGCCGACGCTCGCCCAGCCGACCAGCGCGTACCCGCCCGTCGCGACGAGAACGGTCGCGGCCGCCGCCGAGGGCACCTGTGCGGCGTGGCCGGCAGCGGTGACGAGACCGCGGACCCCGGCGTACCGGGCGGCCGCACCCGCGGCGGCCAGCGCCTCGTACACCAGCGCCTCGACCGTGCCGCTGAACAACGACGTGCCGACGCCCCACAGGACGAACCCGGCGGCGAACCCGGGGAAGCCGGGCGCGAGCAACCACAGCGCATACGCGGCCGCCTGCAGCACCCCGCCCGCAGCCACCACCCGCCGTCGCGGGAACCGGTCGGACAGGGCACCCGACGGCACCTCCGCGACCAGGCCGGTGACCGACCAGATCGCGAACAGCGCGGAGATCTCCGCACCGGACATGCCGTGCTCGGCGAAGAAGAGCGCGTAGAGCGGGTAGAGGGGGACGGCGTCGGCGAGCAGGGCCCAGCCGACGACCAGGCGCACCGGACCGCGAGCGGCCGGCGGCAGGGGGCGGGACGTGCGTCAACGGAAGGGCACGGCGGCAGCGTAGCGACGCCGCCCCGGCGTCGTCGCGAGGTTTTCTCAGCCCGCCGCGGTCGCGGGCTCGCGCCGGTGGTCGCCGATCCCGATCGCGGCGGCGATCTGCAGCAGCGCCGCGCCGAGCAGGACGAGCAGCGCCGCGGCGTAACCGTGCGTCAGGTCGACGAGCACGCCCATCAGCAGCGGTCCCAGCCCGGCCACGGTGTAGCCGACCCCGAGGGCCAGGCCGCTCGTCGCCGCGCTCGCCGCCGGGTCGGGGGTCCGGTGCGCGATCACCGACAGCCCCAGCGGGAAGCCCGCCCCACAGGCGACCCCGATCAGCACGACCCACGACCAGGCCCCCACCAGCGGCGGCTCGGGCAGCAGCACCATGCCGAGCACGGCCACGACCGTGCACGACGCCGTCGCCGTCGCCCAGCGCCGGAACCGCCCCGACCGCTCGGCGAGGCTGGGCACGACCAGCGCCGACGGCATCTGCGCCACGCTCCACACCGCGACGAGCAGCCCGGCGGTGGCGGGCCCCCAGCCGCGGTCCACGTAGGCCGGGGCGACCCACGTCAGCGAGCCGTAGACGGTCAGCGACACGCCGGACTGGTACATCGCGGCGAGCCGGGCGAAGGGGTCGCGCCAGGGCAGCCGGCGGTGGGCCGCCGCCTCGCTCGGCCGCGCCTCCCCGGAGCCGCGCATGATCGCCGCCCACACCCCCACCGCGAGGAGCGCGGGCACGGCCCACAGCGCCAGCGAGTACGACCATCCGCCGAGCGCGACGGCGACCGGCACGGCCAGGGCGCCGACGATCGTCGAGCCGAGCATCATCGCGACGACGTACGCGCCGCTCACCGCTCCCGCCCGCGCGGCGAGCCGGTCCTTCACCACCGCCGTGAGCAGCACCCCGGCGACGCCGATGCCGAGGCCGATCACCAGCGTCCCGGCGAACAGGGCGGACAGCGCGGGCACGCCGCGGACCAGACTGCCCAGGGCGACCAGTCCGACCGACCCGCCGAGCGCCCGCACGGCCCCGAACCGGGCCCCGACCCGCGGCCCGGCCAGCGAGCCCGCGGCCATGGCGAGGATCGCCCCGGTCTGCGCGGCGCCGGCGGTGCCCGCGGCGATCCCGAGCGTCTCGCGCACCTGCCCCAGCAGCGGCGGGTAGGCCGACAGCGCCGCGCGCAGGTTCAGCGACAGCGCGAGGAGGCCGACCAGGACGAGCGACGCGGACCGTCCGTTCACCGCTCCTGAGTACCCGACGAGCCGTCCGCCCGCCGACCGTGCGGAGGGGCGACATCACCTTGACGATCGACACCGACGACGACGGTGGAGCCGGTGAGTAGTCGCCCGACCGCGCTGAGACGCACCGCACACGTAACGGGCTCGCCTGCGGGCCCGATAGCCGGTCCGTGAGCGAGTCGGGACGCAGCACCACGCAGGGATCGACCGCGCCGCCGAGCGGTACGGACGAACCCGCGACGCGTCCGGCCGAGCGCACCGCCTACCTGCGGGTCCGCCCCGGCCCGCGGCCCCGCTCCACGCCCGCCGCGGACGCGCGCGACACGTCCGCGGCGGGTGGTGGGGCGGATCCTGCGCCGGATCCTGCCGAGAGCGCCGCGGTCGAGGGCATCGAGCCGGTCTCGGCCGAGGCCGCCGAGCTCGACGGCGCCGAGGCCGACGACGCCCCGGCCGTGGCCGACGACGGCCCGCCCGACCCGTCGACGAAGGTGCTGCACCCGGTCGCCGCGGGCTCCGCGACGATCCCGGCCCTGCCGATCGCGCCCGTCGATCCCGCGGACCGGCCGTTCGCCCACCCGCAGCGCTCGGTTCCCGGCAAGCGGTCGGCTCCGGACGCGCCCGACACCCTGCTGCGCAGGCTCTTCCGCCGCCGGAGGAACTGACCCACCGGTTGCGGTGCGGCAGCCGCGCCACGACGGCCCCTGCACCGCGCACGGGAGCACACGTCGTCGCCGCGGGTGGCTCAAGCACGTCAGGCGAAGTGCTCCCACCCGGGGACACCGGCGTAGGGCTCGCCGTCGACCACCACGCCCTCCCCCTCGCTGACCCCGCCGATCTCGACGAAGCCCTCCGGCAGGGCGGTGCCGGCCGGGAAGGTCGCGGCCAGCGCGTGGTCCTCCCCACCCGTCAGCATCCAGTCGACCGGGTCGACGCCGAGCGCCGAGGCCACCTCCGCCAGCCGGTCGGGGACGGCGAAGGCGTCGCGGCGCAACCCGATGCGCGCCCCCGATCCCGCGGCGACGTGACCCAGGTCGGCGAGCAGGCCGTCCGACACGTCGATCATCGCGGTCGCGCCGGCGAGTGCTGCGGCGGGCCCGGCGGCGTAGGGCGGGGTGGGTGCCCGGTGGGCGTCGACGACCGCGCCGGGCGAGCGGAACCCGCGGGTCAGCACGGCCAGCCCGGCGGCGGCCCAGCCGAGCCGGCCGCACACGGCGACGACGTCGCCGGGCCGGGCACCGCCGCGCGTCACGGGTGCGCGCCCCTCCAGCGAGCCGAGCGCCGTCACGGAGAGCACGAGCGTCGCCGACGAGGCGACGTCGCCCCCGACCAGGCCGACGCCGACGACCCCCGCTTCGGCCCACATCCCCTCGGCCACCCCTTCGAGGGTCTCGACCGGCGTGTCGCGCGGTGCGGCGAGCCCGACGAGCAGGCCGGTGGGCACCGCACCCATCGCGGCGACATCGGCGAGGTTGGCGGCGACGACCTTGCGTCCCACGTCCTGGGGCGAGGACCAGTCGAGCCGGAAGTGCACGCCCTCCACGAGGACGTCGACGCACGCCACCACCCGCCCGTCCGGCTGAGCGACGACGGCGGCGTCGTCGCCGGGACCGAGCAGCGTCGACGACGGCTGGGCCCGGTCGCGGGTCACCCGTTCGATGAGACCGAACTCCCCGATCGTCGCCAGCGCGGGTGATTCGTCCGGTTCGCTCGGTGTGTCGCTCGCCTCGGTGGCCCCCGACGGGGTGCGCGACGATGGGGACACGGGCTCTCCTCAGGTACGTTGCCTTCCGACTTTCCCGTCGGACGGCGTCCGGCGGGTCTCCAGACAAGCAGAACGAGAAGGGGCACGCCGTGGTGCAGGCCTACATCCTGATCCAGACCGAGGTCGGCAAGGCGGCGGCGGTGGCCGCCGAGATCGGTGCGATCCACGGCGTCGTCACCGCCGAGGACGTCACCGGGCCGTACGACGTCATCGTCCGTGCCGAGGCGGCCGACGTCGACGAGCTGGGCCAGCTCGTCGTCGCGCGGGTGCAGGGGGTCCCGGGGATCACCCGGACCCTGACCTGCCCGGTGGTCAAGCTCTGAGGCGGAGCCCGCGTACCGGAGTACGAGCAGACCGAGGAATTCCGACGACCCCGATGCCCCCGAGCAGCCCGCGCCACGGCCCCGACCTGCGACGACCGGCGGTGGTCCTCGCGATCGCGCTGCCGGTGCTGCTCGCGCTGGTCGTGGCCGGGCTGGCGATCGCGGCGCGGGCCGGGGCGTTCGACGCGCCGGCTCCGGCGCCGGAGACCGGCCCGCTCGCGCTCGCGCCGGTCGAGGCGCCCGAGGCCTCGTCACGGGCCTGCGCCGGCCTGCTCGCGGTGCTGCCGCACGAGCTCCCCGGCGACCCGTCGCTCCCCGCCCGGCCGCTCGCCGATCCGGTGCAGGACGGGGCCCGCGCCTGGGCCGCCGAGCCGCGACCCGTCGTGCTGCGCTGCGGCCTGCCCCGTCCGCAGGAGCTGACCCCGACCTCCACGCTCACGGACGTCAACGGCGTCAGCTGGCTCACGATCACCGACGGCACCCCGCAGCCGAGCCTCGTGACCTACGTCGCCGTCGACCGGCCCGTGTACGTCGCACTCACCACGCCCACCGAGATCGGCACGGGCCCGGTCCAGGCGGTCTCCGACGCGATCGCCCGCACCCTCCCCCGCACCGACATCACCGTCCGCTGACCGACCCCGCGAGTCGCGCCCCCAGCTCCCGCGAGTCGCGCTCTCGGCTTCCGCGAGTCGCGCCCCCAGCTCCCGCGAGTCGCGCTCTCAGCTTCCGCGAGTCGCGCTCTCAGCTTCCGCGAGTCGCGCTCTCAGCGCAGACCGGTGCCCCGGGCGAGGGCGGTGTCGACCAGCGTGGCGAGCAGCGTGGGGTAGTCGACCCCCGTGTGCGCCCACATCCGCGGGTACATCGAGATGGGCGTGAAGCCGGGCATGGTGTTGACCTCGTTGACGGTCAGCTCCCCGCCCTCACCGACGAAGAAGTCCACACGGGCCAGGCCCTGGCAGTCCAGCGCGCGGAAGGCGGCGATCGCCATCTCGCGCAGCCGCTCGGCGACGACGTCGTCGACCTTGGCAGGGATGTCGAACTCGCAGACGTCGTCGAGGTACTTGGCCTCGAAGTCGTAGAACTCACCGGCCCCGCCGACGAGCCGGATCTCGGCGGGCACCGAGGCGCGCAGCGTGCCGTCGGGCAGCTCCAGCACGCCGCACTCCACCTCGCGCCCGACGACCGCCGCCTCCACCAGCACCTTCGGGTCGTGCACGCGGGCGGTGGCGATCGCGGCGTCGAGGTCGGCCCAGTCGCTCACCTTGGTGATGCCGACGGACGACCCGGCCCGCGCCGGCTTGACGAACACCGGCAGCCCGAGCCGCTCCCGCTCGTCGGCCGACAGGGTCTGCTGCCGGGGCCGCAGCACCACCAGGTTCCCGGCGGGCAGCCCGTCGGCGGCCAGGAGCTTCTTGGTGAACTCCTTGTCCATCCCTGCCGCGCTGGCGAACACCCCGGCACCGACGTAGGGCAGGCCGGCCATCTCGAGCAGGCCCTGGATCGTGCCGTCCTCGCCGAACGGGCCGTGCAGCACCGGGAACACGACGTCCACGCCGGTGAGCACCTCGCCCGCGCGGCCCGGATCGAGCCGCAGCAGGCCGCCCCGCGTCGGGTCGCCCGGAAGCGCGAGCGCGGTGGCGGTCGGGTCGACCTCCGGCAGGGCGCGGTCCCGGATCCGCAGCGCCGCCGGGTCGTCCGTGCCGAGGACCCACGCGCCGTCGGGGGCGATCCCGACCGGCACGACGTCGAACCGCTCCCGGTCGAGATGGGTCAGCACGCTCCCCGCCGAGACGCAGGAGATCGCGTGCTCGGAGCTGCGCCCGCCGAAGACGACGGCCACCCGGATCCGGTCGCGCCGGGGCGCGCTCGCAGGCTCGCTCATGACCGGGCAGCGTAGGCGCGCCCGTCACCCGACCGGCGCACGCCCTGCCGGGGTCCCGGTGCGCGGGACGAGCGAGCGGCGCTCTCGTCGCAGGTTCGGCACGCGTGAGCGTCGTTCGCGCACGCCCGGGTCAACGGTACCGCTGCTCCAGCTCCCGCACCTCGGGCAGCCCGACGAGCGAGGTGAACTCGTCGAAGGCGGGCAGTCCGGGCAGCGCGGCCCGGGGGGTGCCGTCGCGGCGGAGCGTCTCCAGCAGCGCACGCATCCCCGCCGTGGCGGCGAGCAGCGTGCCGATCGGGTACAGGACCAGCGCGAACCCGAGCTCGGCCATGCGGTCCAGGGTCAGCGGCGGGGTGGTGCCGCCCTCCGCCCAGTTGAAGACCAGCGGGGCGACGCCGGCGAGCTCGCCCGCGATCCGCTCGATGTCCGCCTCGGAGGTGGGCGCCTCCACGAACAGCAGGTCGGCGCCCGCGTCGCGGAACGCCCGTGCCCGCTCGATCGCGATGTCGACGCCCTCGACGGCGACCGCGTCCGTCCGGGCGATGATCAGGAAGTCCGGATCGCGGCGGACGTCGGCGGCGGCGCGGATCTTGCCGAGCATCTCCGGCAGCGGCACGATCCGCTTGCCGCTCAGGTGACCGCACTTCTTCGGCGTGACCTGGTCCTCGAGCTGGATCGCGGCGACGCCGGCCTGCTCGTAGGTCCGGACCGTGCGCAGCACGTTGATCGCGTTGCCGTACCCCGTGTCGCCGTCGGCGATCACCGGGACGTCGACGGCCTCGACGAGCCGGCGGGCGTTGTCCGCCATCTCCGTCCCGGTGAGCAGGCCGACGTCCGGACGGCCGAGCAGGCCCGCCGTCGTCCCGAAGCCGGTCATGTAGACGGCGTCGAAGCCCGCCTGCTCGACGAGCCGGGCGGACAGGGCGTCGTAGGCACCGGGGACGACCAGGGGACGGGACCCCGCGAGCAGGTCGCGCAGCTGCGCGCGGGGAGCTGTGGACAGCAGGCCGGCCATGTCCCGAGCGTCTCACGGTCGCGTCGGTGACCGGGTCCACACTGGGCCGCATGAACACTCGACCCAGGGGTGCGGATCTGGAACCGGTCCGCCGGATCGTCGGGCAGGAGCACGGGCTGGCGTCGGTCAGCGTGGTCCGGGCGGACGGCACCCCGCACTCGTCCCTCGTCAACGCCGGCGTGCTGGACCACCCGAGAACGGGCGCACCGGTCGTCGGCTACGTCACCTACGGGCGGGTCAAGCTGCGCAACCTGCGCGTCCGGCCGGCCACGTCCGTCCTGTGGCGGGCGGGCTGGCGCTGGGCGGCGGTCGACGGCGCGAGCGAGCTGATCGGCCCCGGCGACACCGACCCGGAGGAGCTGCGGCTGCTGCTGCGAGCCGTGTTCACCGGGGCCGGCGGCACCCACGACGACTGGGAGACCTACGACCGCGTGATGCGCGAGGAGGGCCGCGTCGCCGTTCTCGTCGCCCCGACGACGGTCTACGGCAACGCCTAGTGCGGTGACCACGAACGTCCACCGGTCCTCACGGGCCCGGGCGGCCCCTCGCGGCGTTGCCCCCGCACCCCGGTACGCCCGGTACAGGCGGTGCGGGGGCGCCTGACGAGGAACCACCCGGATCCCGCGATCACCCGGCGAACGTTCGTGGTCACCGCACGAGCTTCGCGCCGCTCCGCTGTGGGAGACCCCACGTCGCGGGACGGAACTTCGGCCTCGACCGTGGCACCTTGCAACCGTTAGCCTGAGACAACTATTTCGTCGCGCGTGGGGAGGGCCCGTGTCGGCCGAGCAGGCTGCCGTCAACGACCGACCGGGGGAAGTGCGGGACCCCGGCCCCGGCTACAAGTGGATCGCCCTGTCCAACACCACGTTGGGCATGCTCATGGCCACGATCAACTCCTCGATCGTGCTCATCGCCCTGCCGGACATCTTCCGTGGCATCGGGATCAACCCGCTGGAGTCGTCGAACACCAGCTACCTGCTGTGGATGATCATGGGCTTCCTGGTCGTCACCGCGGTGCTGGTCGTCGGCTTCGGCCGGCTCGGGGACATGTTCGGCCGCGTCCGGATGTACAACCTCGGCTTCGCCGTCTTCACGATCTCGTCGATCCTGCTCGCCGTCACCTGGCAACAGGGCGACGCCGCCGCGATCTGGCTGATCGCCTGGCGCATCGTGCAGGGCATCGGCGGCGCGTTCCTGATGGCGAACTCGAGCGCGATCCTCACCGACGCGTTCCCGGCCACGCAGCGCGGGCTCGCGCTGGGCATCAACGGCGTCGCCGCGATCGCCGGGTCCTTCCTGGGCCTGGTGATCGGCGGGCTGCTGGGCCCGGTCAACTGGCACCTCGTGTTCGTGGTGTCGGTGCCGTTCGGCGTCTTCGGCACCTTCTGGGCCTACTACAAGCTGCACGACAACGGCCGCCGGGTGCGGGCCAAGATGGACTGGTGGGGCAACGTCACCTTCGCGGTGGGCCTCATCGTGCTGCTGATCGGCATCACCTACGGGATCCAGCCGTACGGGGACAGCGTGATGGGCTGGGGCAGCCCGATGGTGCTGGGCTGCATCATCGGCGGCATCGCGGTGCTGGTGATCTTCGGGTTCATCGAGACGAGGGTCGCGGCCCCGCTGTTCGAGCTCTCCCTCTTCCGCAACCGCGCCTTCACCCTGGGCAACCTGGCGAACCTGCTCGCCTCGCTCGGCCGCGGCGGCCTGCAGTTCGTGCTGATCATCTGGTTGCAGGGCATCTGGCTGCCGCAGCACGGCTACAGCTTCGAGCAGACCCCGCTCTGGGCCGGCATCTACATGCTGCCGCTGACCATCGGCTTCCTCGCCGCGGCGCCGGTCTCGGGCGTGCTGTCGGACCGGTGGGGCAGCAAGTGGTTCACCACCGGCGGCATGCTCATCTCGGCGGTCAGCTTCGTCCTGCTCGAGATCCTGCCGGTCGACTTCGACTACTGGGCCTTCGCGGGGATCCTGCTGGTCAACGGCATCGGCATGGGGTTGTTCTCCTCGCCGAACCGGGCCGAGATCATGAACAGCCTGCCGGTCGACGCCCGCGGTGCCGGGGCGGGCATGACGGCGACCTTCCAGAACTCGGCGATGGTGCTGTCCATCGGGTTCTTCTTCAGCCTGATGATCGCGGGCCTGTCCACGCACCTGCCCTCGGTCATGCAGTCGGGCCTGGTGCAGAACGGCGTGCCCGCGGCCGACGCCTCGCGCATCGCCGACCTCCCGCCGGTCGGTGTGCTGTTCGCCGCGTTCCTCGGCTACAACCCGATCCAGGAGCTGCTCGGCGGCGTCCTCGACCGGATCCCGGTCGACCAGGCGAACTTCCTCACCGGGCGCAGCTTCTTCCCGAACCTGATCTCGCCGCCCTTCTCCGAGGGCCTCACCGCCGCCTTCTGGTTCGCCGTGGCGGCGTGCGTGGTCGCCGCGGTCGCGTCGATCTTCACCGGGCGCCGGCAGACGTCCCCGGTGCCCGAGACCGTCGGCGCGGAGCTGGCGGCCGAGGGCGGCGAGCTGGTCGACACCGACACGATGTGGGCCGACACCGCGACCGCGCCCCTGCCCGCGGTGGGTGCGGCCGGGCCGGTGGCGGGATCGGTCGTCGGAGCGCTGCGCACCCTGCACGGCACGGCCATCCCGGGCGGCGTCGTGACCGTCACGGCGCCGGACGGGCGGCAGGTCGGCCGTGCCGAGGTCGACCAGGGCGGCACCTACGCCCTGCACGGCCTGCCCGGCGGCACGTACATGGTCGTCGCGACCGCGCCGGGCTTCCGGCCGGCGGTGGCGACCGTCGCGCTCGACGGCGGGGACACGACCCAGGACTTCGACCTCGGCGGGGACGGCGCGCTGCACGGTGTGGTCCGCTCGGGCGAGCACCCGGCACCGCAGGTGTCGGTGCTGGCGCTCGACGGCGCCGGCCGGCTCGTCGGCCGCGCCGTCACCGGTGAGGACGGGCGCTTCCGTCTCGACGGCATCCCCACCGGCACCACCACGGTCACCGCGACCCTGGCCGGGCACGAGCCGAAGGCCACCACGGTGCACGTGGGCGCCGAGGGCACCACCCCCGTCGACCTGCTGCTCGACGCCGGCGGCGAGCTGGGCGGTACCGTCACCGGTCCCGACGGCCGGTTGCTGTCGAACGCCCTGGTGACCGTGGTCGACGGGGCGGGCGAGGTCGTCGCGAGCGCGACCAGCGGATCCGACGGACGGTTCGCCGTGCCGCGGGTGGTCCCGGGCACCTACACCCTCACCACCAGCGTGCACCTGCCCGCGGTCGCGCGGGTGGAGCTGTCCGGCGCGGGCACCACGGACGTCGAGCTGCGGCTCGGCGCGGTGGGCGGGGCCGCCGACGGTGCTCCGTCCCGGCACACCCGGCCGCACACCCCGATCGCCGGGGACTGACGGCCGGCGGTCGTCGCCCTGGCTCGAGCGGTCCCGGCCCGCCGTACGCGTCACCGGGGACCAGGGTGCGACGGTACGGCGCCGTCAGCCCGCCCGGCCGCCGGCCACCCCCCGGAGCACCGCGACGAGGCCCGGGAGGGCGGCGGCGAACTCGGCCCGCGAGCACCCCGCGTACCCGATCACGATGCCGCCCGGCGCCCCGGCACCCGCGTACCGCTCCAGGACCTCGAGTCCCGTCCCGCGCTCCGCCGCGGCGGCCTGCACGCTCCGGGCGGTGGCCGCGTCGGGCAGCGGGACGAGGACGTGGGCGCCGGCGCGGTCGCCCTGCAACGGGATCCCGGCGAGCGCCTCCACCAGCAGCCGGCGGCGCTCGCCCAGCTCCCGGCGGAGTCGGCGCAGGTGCCGGGCCAGGTCCCCGGAGGTGGCGAGGGCCGTGAACACCCGCTGTCCGGCCGGCGCCGGCCGCGACCCGGTCCGCTCCCGGCGCTCCACCACCGCCGCCCGCACACCCGGGGGCGCGACCAGCCAGCCGGCCCCGAGCGTCGGCGTGAGGATCTTGCTGACCGTCCCGACGTGCGCCACGACGTCCGGCCCGAGCGCGGCGAGCAACGGCAACGGCGCGACGTCGTAGCGCAGCTCACCGTCGTAGTCGTCCTCGATGATCAGCAGGCTCTCCGCGCGCGCCCGCTCGACCAGGGCGATCCGCCGCGCGGCCGGCATCCGTGCGCCGACCGGGAACTGGTGCGCCGGGGTGCAGTACACCGCCGCGAGGCCGGCGGGCAGGTCCTCGACCCGCAACCCCTCGTCGTCGACGGGCACGCCGACGACCTCGAGCCCGGCCGCCGTCAGCGCGTCGGCTGCCCGCCGGTACCCCGGCTCCTCGACCGCGACCCGAGCACCCCGCGGCAGCAGCCGGCCCAGCTCGGCGATCGCGCCGGTGCTCCCGCCGGTGGCGAGGACCTCGTCCGGGCGGGCGACGAGGCCGCGGTGGCGCAGCAGGTGCTCGCCGACGGCGGCGCGGAACTCCGGCAGCCCGGCGTACCGCGGCAGCAGGTCCGGCTCGGGATCCGCCGCCGCGCGCCAGGCACGCCGCCAGGCCGCCCGATCCAGGACCTCGGTGCACGGCGTGCCGGGCCGCAGGTCGATCCGTGCCGACTCGGCGACGGGCTCCTCCCTCGATGCCGGCCCCGGGGCGGGTCCGGCCACCGGAACCGCCGTGACGAAGGTGCCCGCGCCCACCCGGCCCTCGAGCCAGCCCTCGGCCAGGAGCTGGTCGTAGGCGGCCGCCGTCACGGTGCGGCTCACCCGCAGGACGGCCGCCAGCTCGCGGGTCGACGGCAGCCGGTCCCCCGCCCGGAGCGCACCACCCGCGCCCGCCGCGCGCAGGGCGTCGGCCAGCTGGGCCGCGAGGGACTCGGGGCCGGTGCGGTCGAGGAGCAGCGGCGGCAGGTCGGTCACGGAGGCGCGATGTGGACAGGCGTCACGGGGACGCCGAGGTCGACGCGGTCACGGCAGTGGCCTCCCGGAATCGAGGCGGAGTGGCTGTTCCAGGATGCCACCTCGCGTCCCAGACTCGTCGCCGTGACCGGCACCCTCTCCCCCACCCCGCGCAGCACCCTCGGCCGCCTCCGCGAGCGCGGAGCCACCGACCGCGCCGCGCTGTACGACGTCCTCGACCACGGCCTCGTCTGCCACCTCGCGCTGGTCCGCGACGGCGCCCCGGTCGTACTGCCCACCGGGTACGGCCGCATCGGCGACACCCTCTACGTGCACGGCTCGTCCGGGGCGCGCTGGCTGCGCGAGGGCGAGATCCCGGTGTGCGCGACCGTCACCCACCTCGACGGCATCGTCTACGCCCGCTCGGTCTTCCACTTCTCGATGAACTACCGCAGCGCCGTCGCCCACGGGACCGCGCGGCTCGTCACCGAGGAGCCCGAGCGCACGGCCGCGCTGCGTGCCGTCGTGGAGCACCTCGCGCCCGGCTCGTGGGACTACGCGCGCCCGCCCACGCGCCGCGAGCTCGCCGCGACCGCCGTGCTCGCGCTGGACCTCGAGGAGGCCAGCGTGAAGATCCGGACCGGGCCGCCCGGGGACGACCCCGAGGACGTCTCGCCCGAGGTCTGGGCCGGTGTCGTCCCGATCACCAGCACCTTCGGCGCACCCGTGCCCGATCCCCACGTCCCCGCCGGCGCACCGGTCCCTGCGCACGTCGCCTCCCGCACCCCGCGGACGGCGACGGTCGCCACCGACGACCGGTAGCCGGCTCGCGTCACCGGCCCCGGGCACCGCACCCGACGTCGCACACCGTCGCGCGGCTCGACCGGTGCCCCTACCCTGTCGTCGCGGCATTCCAGTCAGGAGCAGCGATGGCCGACGGCTCGCCCACCGGTGCGGTATCGATCACGCTGCTCGGCGGTCTGACGGTGACCGTCGGGCCACGGCTCGTCACGACGTGGCCGACGCGGCGGTCGGCCGAGCTGGTGGCTCTGCTGGCACTGTCGGACGGCCGGCGGCTGCTGCGCGACCAGGTCGTCGAGGCGCTCTGGCCGCACCTCGCCCCGCAGGCCGGTGCGGCGAACCTCCGCAAGGCCGCGCACTTCGCGCGGCAGGCGCTCGGTGGCGAGCGTGCGGTACACCTGGCCGAGGGCCGGGTGAGCCTCTTCCCGGACGCGGTCGTCGACATCGACGCCGCGCTGTTCGAGCGGCGGGCCCGGGACATCCTGCGGTCCGGCGACCGCGCCGCCGCGGCGGCCCTGGCGGCCGGGTGCGCCGCAGACCTGCTGCCCGAACTCCTCTACGCCGAGTGGACCCAGGGACCCCGGGACCGGCTGCGTTCGCTCCTCACGGCCCTGCTGCGACTCGGCGAGCAGTGGGAACGGTTGGTCGCGGTCGATCCCGCGGACGAGCACGCCCACCGGGAGCTGATGCGAGCCGCGCGCGAGGCCGGCAGCCCGCACACCGCGATCCGCTGGTACAGCCGGTTGCGCACCAACCTGGGGCGCCGGCTCGGCGTGGCGCCCTCGGAGGAGAGCCGTGCGCTCTACGAGTCGTGTGTCGCCGACCTGCCCCCGGGCCCCGCGATGGTGGGCCGTCAGCTGGAGCTGGCGCGGCTGACCGCCGCCCTGGACTCCGCCACCGTGCACGGGTCCGGCGCGCTGATCGTGCGGGGCGCGGCGGGTATGGGGAAGTCGACGCTGTGCGGCGAGCTCGCCGCCACCGCCCGGCAGCGACGATGGCGCGTGACGAGCGTCACCGCGGGCCCGGCGCGTGGTGCCTATGCCGCCCTGGCCGCCGCGGTCCAGCAGCAGATCGACCGTGACCCCGCGGTGCTCGACCGGTTGCCCGCAACGGCGCGCACCGTGCTGGCCGAACTCCTCGCGCCGACGGGACCGGGGGCGGCGACGACGGCCGGGCTCACCCGCCACCGGGTGATCGGCGCGGTGCACCGGTTGCTGACCGCCGACCGCGGCGTCCCGGGCGTGCTGCTCGTCGTCGACGACGTGCACCTGGCCGACGAGGCCACCGTCGAGGCGGCCGAGCAGCTGGCCCGCACCGGCGGCGCTCCCCCGGTCCGGGTGGTGCTGGCCTACCGGCCCGAGGCCGCCCCGCCCGCGCTGACCGGTGCGGTGGTCCGTCTCGACCAGGCGGGCCGGGGCACCGTGGTCGACCTCGGCCCCCTGGCCGAGGCGGAGATCGCGGCCGTGGTGGAGTCGGAGAGCACCGTGGCGGCGAGTCCCGCCCGGGTGTCCCGGATCGTGGCGATGGCCGAGGGCAACCCGTTCTTCGCCCGGGAGCTGGCGCGCGGGAGCGCGGGGGGCGGCGATGCCGTCCGACCGTCGACCTGGGTCGCGATCATCGAGCGGACACTGGACCTGGACGAGGCCACCGCGGCACTGGTCCGCCGGCTCGCCGTGATCGGCGACGACCTGGACCCCTTCGACGTGCCCGCCCTGACCGGGCTGGCCGAGGCGGAGGCGTTCGCGCTCCTCGACGCCGCCCTCGACGTCGGCGCCCTGGTGGTCGCCGGAACCCGCTACCGGTTCCGGCACGACCTCCTCCGGCAGGCGCTCGCCGAGCAGGTCCCGCCGCACCGCCGCCCGGCGATCCACCGCGACGCCGCCCGCGGTCTGGCTGCCGCGGGCGCCGCGCCCAGCCTGGTCGCCCGGCACTGGCTCGACGGTGGTCGCCCGGACGAGGCGGAACCCTGGCTGTGGGCGGCAGCTCGCCGGGCGTGGTCGCTCGGCGCGTTCGCCGACGCCCTCGGCCAACTGGACCCGTTGCTGGCGCACCGACCGACGCACCTCCCCGCGCTGCGCCTTCGCGCCGAGGTGCTCGACGCACTCGGCGACCGGCGGGCCCCGGCCGCCTACGCCGCCGCCGCGCAGGCGGCCGAGCCGCCGGAGACGCACGACCTGCGGGCCCGGCAGGCGCTGGCCGAGATCAAGCAGGGTGACCCGCGCGCCTGCCTGCGGACCCTGGAAGGGCTGGCGCCGAGTTCGCTGCCCGGCCGGCTCGCCCAGGCACTCGCCTGGAGCGGTGCCGCCGTCATGGGCTTCGCCTCCCCGCAGACGGGCACCGCGAAGGCCGCCGAGTGCCGGCGGCTGGCGCTGCGGTCCGGCGACCGGGCCGCCCTGGTGGTCGCCTCCTGGGCCCAGGCCGCGGCCGCACACGCCCGGGACGACCTGCGGGAGAGCCTGTGGGCGGATCTGCTGGACACCCATGCGCTGCGCGAACTGGCCGTCAGCGTGTTCGACGGCCACCTGTGCATGACCCAGCGCCTGCTCTACGGGGCCCGCCCCTACCCCGACGTGCTCGCCTTCGCCGCGGCGTTCCGGGAGGAGGCGGAACGGCTCGGCGCGGGCCGCGGGCTGGCGTTCGCGACCACGCTCCGCGGTGAGGCGGAGCTCCTCTCCGGCGCGCTCGACGACGCGGACGCCGACCTGCGGGAGGCGGCGCGGCTCAGCCGCGACGTCGGTGCCGCGACCGGCGAGGCGCTCGCCCTGCAACGGCGGGCCGAGGTCGCGCTGCACCGGGGCCACCACGGCGAGGCCGCCGGCCTGCTCGACGACGCCCTCGACATCGCCCGGGAGTCGGACGTCGGCTTCCACCTGTTCGACCGCATCTACGGCACCCGCATCGCGGCCGCGACCGATCCGGACACCATGATCGTCCGCATCGAGGAGGCCGAGCAGGGGGTGCGAGGTCCCTCGGAGACCTGCCCCGGCTGCCGGATCACGCTCACCGCACCGGCCGCCATCGCCGCCGCCCGCGGCGGCGACCTCGACCGCGCCGCCCGCTACGCCCGCGACACGGAGGACCTGGCCGCCGTCGTGATGCGGCTACCCGGGTGGGACGCCACCGTGCAGGAGGTCAACGGACACCTCGCGGCCGCACTCGGCGATCCCGGCCGGGCCACCGAGCACTTCCGGTCGGCCGCCACCGCCTTCCACGGCGCCGGTCGCCCCCTGGACGCGGCGCGGTGCGCCGGGAAGGCCCGCGAGTCCCGGGCCGCCGCCCCCCGGCCACCGAGGCCGCGAGGAACGTTCCGGGAACACCGGCCTGACACCGTCTCCGGCATGAGCAACCACAGCACCACCGTCGCCACCGCCGTCGGACTGCTGAACGCCGGCGACGTCGACGGATACGTCACCACCCTCTACCACCCGGACGCGGTGTTCCACGGCTTCCCACCGGACTTCCCGGGCACCCGGGCCGGCATCGCCGAGTTCTTCCGCGCCCTGCGCGCCGGCATCCCCGACGCCGTGATCACCGCCCAGGACATGCTCGTCGACCAGGACCGGGTCGCGGTGCGCTTCACCCTCACCGGGACCCACACCGGTGAGCTGTTCGGCGTACCCGCCGGCGGCGCGGGGGTGGAGGCCGAGGGGATCACCATCCTCCACTTCCGCGGCGACCAGGTCGCCGAGCGGTGGAACCGGCTCGACGACCTCGCGTTCCTCGGCCAGATCGGCGCACTGCCGGTCGCCACCGGCGCCTGACCGCCGGCAACGCCGGCTGCGGGGGCCGAGCTCACCACCCGGCCCCCGCGGACCGGCCGAACGGCCGCGCCTTCCGCCCGGCCGCGTGCCGCACGGCGACCCCGGGTCCGGCCCGGCGAGGCACAGCACAGCGCGGACCCACGCCCCGTCCCCGGGCCCCGGAGGTGCGCACGGGAAGGTCACGTAACCTCCGATCGTGTGAGCACGTCCCGCCCCGCGCGCTATCCGGAGGCTCCCCGGCTCGACCTCGTCGAGGAGCTGCACGGGCGCCGGGTCGCCGATCCGTACCGCCGGCTCGAGGACCCGGAGGACCCGCGGACCCGCGAGTGGTCGGCGGCGCAGGACGAGCTCGCCCGCAGCCGGCTCGACGCCCTGCCCGGCCGCGAGGTCCTCGAGTCGCGGCTGCGCGAGCTGCTCTCCGCCGGCTCCGTCTCGGTGCCGCTCTGGCGGGCCGGGCGGGCGTTCTTCTCCCGCCGCGAGCCGGGCCAGGAGCACGCGGTCGTGTACGTCCGCGAGCCCGACGGGGCGGGATCGGTCCGGGAGCGGGCCCTTCTCGACCCGGTCGCCCTCGACCCGTCCGGCCTGACCACGCTCGACACGTGGGTGCCGGACCTGGAGGGCAACCGGATCGCCTACCAGGTCTCCCACGGCGGCGACGAGCAGTCGGTCCTGTACCTGCTCGACGTCGCGACCGGTGAGGTCGTCGAGGGCCCGATCGACCGCTGCCGCTACTCGTCGGTGGCGTGGCTGCCCGGCGGCGCCGAGTTCGTCTACGTGCGCAAGGTCGCCCCCGGCGAGGTCACCGACGGCGAGGAGGACTTCCATCGCCGCGTCTGGCGGCACCGGGTCGGCACCCCCGACACCGAGGACGAGCTGGTCACCGGCCCCGGGCTCTACGAGCGGCACACCTACTACGGCGTGCGCGTGTCCCGGGACGGCCGCTGGCTGGTCGTGACCGCGAACGTCGGTACCGCCCGCCGCGACAGCGTGTGGATCACCGAGCTCGGCGACGGCAAGACCCCGGAGCTCGTCCCGGTCCTCACCCAGGCCGACGACGTCCAGGCCACCTGCTGGGTCGAGCGCGACGGGCGCCTCTACGTGCACACCACGGACGGGGCGCCGCGCTGGCGGCTCGCCGTCACCGACCCGGCCACCCCGCAGCGCGAGCACTGGCAGGACCTGGTTCCCGAGGACCCCGGCTCGGTGCTGCAGGCCGTCCGCTGGCTCGAACCCGCCCCCGGGACGGACGACGGGCCGCGCCTCGTCGTCGCCCGCGCCCGGCACGCCGTGGCCGAACTGACCCTGCACGCCGTCGACGGCACGCCGGTCGGCGAGATCCCGCTGCCGGGCACCGGCTCGCTGACCGGCCTGACGGTCGCCGACCGGGACACCCCGCAGCGCTTCGGGCAGGTGTGGATCGGCTGGACCGACCTCGTGACCCCGGCGCAGGTGCACCGCTTCGCGCGCGGCGCGACCGTGCTCGAGGCGACCGCGCCCGGGCAGGTCGAGCTGCCCGCCGTCCGCTCCGAGCTGCGCGAGTTCACCTCGCGGGACGGCACCACGGTCCGGATGTTCGTGGTCACCCCCGCCGAGGGCGACGGCCCGTGGCCCGCCCTGATGACCGGCTACGGCGGCTTCTCGATCGCCCGTGAACCGGCGTACACGTCGTCGGCCCTGGCCTGGGTCGCCTCGGGCGGCGCGTACGCGCTGGTCGGGCTGCGCGGAGGCAGCGAGGAGGGCGAGGCCTGGCACCTCGCCGGCAACCGCGCGAACAAGCAGAACGTGTTCGACGACTTCCACGCGGCCGGCGAGGCCCTGGTCGCCGCGGGCACCACCACGCCCGCGCAGCTCGGCATCCAGGGCGGCTCCAACGGCGGGCTGCTGGTCGGTGCCGCGTTGACCCAGCGCCCCGACCTCTACGCCGCCGTCGTCTGCTCGGCGCCGCTGCTGGACATGGTCCGCTACGAGCTGTTCTCCCTGGGCCGCACCTGGAACGACGAGTACGGCACCGCCGACGACCCGGAGCAGCTCGGCTGGCTGCTCTCCTACTCGCCGTACCACCACGTCCGGGAGGGCGTGGCGTACCCGGCCACGCTCTTCACCGTGTTCGAGTCGGACACCCGCGTCGACCCGCTGCACGCCCGCAAGATGTGCGCGGCGCTGCAGCACGCCACCACCGCCGACCTGCTCGACCGGCCCGTGCTGCTGCGTCGCGAGACCGACGTCGGACACGGGGCGCGGTCGATCTCGCGCACCGTTGCGCTGTCCGTGGACACCCTGGCCTTCCTGGCCTTCCACACCGGTCTGGAGTTGTCGTGATCCCCCTGCAGGACGCCGTCGACGGCCTGCCCCTCGCCGATCCACCCGCCTGCGCCGCCGAGGCCGGGAGCTGGTGCGCACGCTTCTACGAGTGGACCAACAACGACTTCCTGGCCCGCTCGGCCGACGTCGTGGTCAACGGCGCGATCAAGATCGTGTTGATCGTCGTGGTCGCCCTCGTCGCGCGGAAGCTGCTGCACCGGGCGATCAGCCGGGTGGTGGACGGCGCCTCGAACGGCCGGATCTCCAAGCTGCTCGGCCGCGCGCCCCGGCGGATCCGCGCCACCCCGCTGATCTCGCAGCGGCGCGTCCAGCGCGCCCGCACCATCGGCTCGGTGCTGCGCTCGATCACCTCCGCGGTGCTCCTGCTGATCGCGGCGGTGATGATCCTCGCCGAGTTCGGCGTCGCGCTCGGGCCCATCCTGGCGTCGGCCGGGATCGTCGGCGTCGCGGTCGGTTTCGGCGCGCAGAACCTGGTGCGCGACTTCCTGTCCGGCATGTTCATGCTGCTCGAGGACCAGTACGGCGTCGGCGACATCGTGGACCTCGGCGAGGCCAGCGGCACGGTCGAGGCGGTCGGCCTGCGCATCACCACCATCCGGGACCTGCAGGGCACGGTCTGGTACGTGCGCAACGGCGAGATCCTGCGCGTCGGCAACAAGAGCCAGGGCTACGCCGTGGCCGTGGTCGACCTGCCGCTGGCACACCACGCGGACATGGCCGAGGCCTCCGAGCTGGCCGGGCGGGCGGCCGTCGAACGCGTCGCCCAGGAGGACATCGCCGCGGACGTGCTGGAGGAGCCGGAGGTCCTCGGCGTCGAGAAGGTCACCGCCGAGGGCGCCACGTTGCGGCTCACCGTCAAGGTCAACCCGGGCAAGCAGTGGGCCGTGCAGCGCGCGCTCAACGCCGCCATCACCGACGCGTTCGACGACGAGGGCGTCCCCCGTCCGCTGCCGCTCGGGCTCGGGGGGAGACTGGGGGCGTGACTGCGCCGCAGAACTTCTACGCGGAGGTGGGGGGCCACACGGTCTTCCACCAGATCGTCCACCGCTTCTACGAACAGGTCCGCGAGGACGAGATCCTCCGCCCGCTCTACCCGGAGGAGGACCTGGGCCCGGCCGAGGACCGGCTGCGGATGTTCCTCGAGCAGTACTGGGGCGGCCCGCGCACCTACTCGGAGCAGCGCGGTCACCCACGCCTGCGGATGCGGCACTTCCCGTTCCGGATCGGGCCGATCGAGCGGGACGCGTGGCTGCGCTGCATGCGCGTCGCCGTCGACGAGGCCGACCTCGACGAGGCCCACCGCGCCCAGCTCTGGCAGTACCTGGAGTACGCGGCCGCGAGCATGGTCAACTCCGGCTTCTAGGAGCGGCGACGATCCGTTTGGCATGATGGTCCCTCGTGCGGCACGACGGACGGTGGTGGGCGGAGGCCGTCGTCTACCAGGTCTACGTCCGCAGCTTCGCCGACTCGGACGGCGACGGGATCGGTGACCTCGCGGGGGTCCGCAGCCGGCTCGGGTACCTGGAACTGCTCGGGGTCGACGCCCTCTGGCTGAGCGCCGTCGACCCGTGCCCCGGTGTCGACCACGGCCACGACGTGACCGACCCGCGCGAGGTCGACCCGCTGCTCGGCGATCTCGACGACCTCGCCGGGCTGATCGCCGACGCGCACGCCCACGGCCTGCGCGTGATCGTCGACGTGGTGCCCAACCACACCTCCGACCGGCACGAGTGGTTCCGCGCGGCGGTGTCGTCGGCGCCGGGCAGCCCGGAGCGGGCCCGCTACCACTTCCACCCCGGCCGGGGCGAGCGCGGCGAGCGGCCGCCGAACAACTGGCAGAGCGTGTTCGGCGGGCCCGCGTGGACGCGGCTCACCGTGACCGACGAGGACGGCACGAGCCGGCCGGACGAGTGGTACCTGCACCTGTTCGCCCCGGGACAGCCGGACCTGAACTGGGAGAACCCCGAGGTCTGGGCGGACCTGGAGAAGACGCTGCGGTTCTGGTGCGACCAGGGTGTCGACGGACTGCGGATCGACGTCGCGCACGGCATGGCCAAGGCCGGCGGGCTGCCCGACGACCGCCGCCAGCCGGGCTGGACCCCGGTGTCCGACGAGCTCACCGATCCCCGCTTCGACCAGGACCCGGTGCACGACGTGCACCGGATGATCCGCGCGGTGCTCGACCACTACCCGGACCGGATGGCCGTCGGCGAGGTCGGCACCGTCCGCGACGACGCCCGGTGGGCCTGCTACGTGCGTCGCGACGAACTGCACCTCGCCTTCCACTCCGCGCTGCGCGACGCACCCTTCGACGCGGCGGCGGTGCGCGAGGCCGTCGACCGCACGCTCGACGCGGCCGCGTCGGTCGGCGCGCCGGCGGTCTGGACGCTGGCGAACCACGACGTCGTCCGCCCGGCCTCGCGGTACGGGGAGGGCACGCTCGGCCTGTCCCGGGCCCGGGCGATGGCCCTGGTCGCACTGGCCCTGCCGGGCACGGCGTACCTCTACCACGGCGACGAGCTGGGCCTGCCCGACGTCACGGTGCCCGACGACGCGCGCCGGGACCCGACCTGGGAGCTGTCCGGGCACACCGACCCCGGCCGGGACGGCGCGCGGGTGCCGCTGCCGTGGGAGGGCGAGGGCCCCGGCTACGGCTTCACCACCGGTACGCCCTGGCTGCCGATGCCCGAGGGGTTCGGCGCGCTGACGGCGGCGGAGCAGCTCGAGGACCCGGACTCCACGCTCTCGCTCTACCGCCGGGCACTCGACCTGCGCCGCACCCACGCCGCGTTCCACGGCGAGCGGGTCGAGTGGTTCGGCGCCCCGCCGGGCTGCCTCGCCTTCCGCCGCACCGGCTCCACGCTCGTGTGTGCGCTCAATGCCGGTGACCGCGCCGTGCCGCTGCCGCCCGGCGACGTCCTGCTCACCAGCGCCCCGCTCACGGACTGCGGCGAGCTGCCCCCGGACACGGCCGCCTGGCTCGCCTGATCCGCGTCAGGTCAGCAGCGGCAGCGAGGTGACCCGCCGCCGGACGACGGCGCCGAAGCGGGCGTCCAGCCGCATCCAGGAGCCGCTCGCGGAGACCCGCACCACCGGTTCGGGCCCCGCTCCCGCGCCGGTGTCCGCCCCGCCGAGAAAGCCCATGCCGGACAGGGCGAACAGCGCCCGCATCGGCACCGACACCTTCCCCGGGACCTCGCCGGAGACGGTCAGCACGGTCTGGTCGAGCAGCGACGCCGGCGGCCCCAGCGGCCCGCCGTGCTCCCGGGCCAGGGTCAGCCCGCGCTCGGTCAGGGCCTCCAGCTCGCGGGCCGGGACGTCCTCGAGCCGCGTCCAGCCCTCGTCCGGCGGCAACATGCCCGTCCAGAACCCGGTGGCGTCGGCGAGGTCCACGTCGGCCGACCGGTCCACGGCCAGCGCGGTGAGCAGCGCCGATCCCTGCACGGTGACGTCGGCGGGCTCCATCTCCCCGGCGACCGAGCGGGTGGCCAGCACCTCGAACGGGGTCGGGGCCCACGCCGTCACCCGCCCCCGCGCGGCGCGCAGCCGCACCGCGGCGGACTGGTCGAGGCGGACCAGGCGAGCGGTGAAGGCGCCGAGGTCGTCGCGCTCGGACGGGTCGGCGAACCGGAGGGTCATGACGCGGCCCCGCTCGCCTCGGGTGCCCAGCGCAGCAGGAACGCCTTCTCCTCGGCGGTGAGCCGGCGCGGACGCTGCCCCCGCAGGTCGAACAGCGCCATGCGGGTCTCGGCCTCGATCGCGACCCGGTCGGACTCCGCGGGCCCGTCGCGCATCACGTAGTCGATCGTGAACGACGCCGCCCGCACCTCCCGCACGGTCATCTCCACCCGCAGGTCGTGCGCCCGGTACGGGATCTGTCGGCGGTACTCCACGCCCAGCCCGGCCACCAGCAGCCCCTCGGCGAAGCTGCCGACACCCGCCGCCGCGGCCGCGGTGAACATCAGGTCGATGCGGGCCTCCTCGAGGAGCGTGACCGCCCGGGCGTGGTTCAGGTGCCGGTAGGAGTCCTGGTCGGTCCACCGCAGCGGGACCTGGGCGACGTAGCGGGCCACGCACCCACCCTCTCACCCGCTCACGCGGCCGCGGCCGGCACCTCCGCCACCGCGACCGGGCGGGAGGGTGGACGGGCCGGGCGGCCGGAAGTCCTCGCCGCCACGGCAGGCCGACACCACCGACCCGTACAGGTCGAAGCTCCCGACCACCCGCAGGATCTGCTCCTGCAGCGGGTCGCCGGACACCACGACGCACAGCTCGCTCCCCCGGTTCCGGAGCGTCTCGCGGACCTCGGCGAGGCGGCGCGCCCCGCAGGCGGCCAGGAGATCCACCTCCGTCAGGTCCACCACGACCCGCTCGGCCGGGTGCGACTCCACCCACCTTCCCATGGCGCCGCAGGTGCTCATGTCGATCTCGCCCGTCAGCTGCAACACGGCCAGCCAGGGCACCGGGTACACGGCCCGCATCTCGAGGGGGGTGCCGGCCGGGAACCCGCGCGTGGACGGCAGCGCCACCACGGTCGCGTCTCGCTCGTCCATGAGGGATCCTTCGGCTCGTCGTCGGTCACGACGGGAGCCCCGTGGCCCACCACGGGCTCCCGGAACAGCAGGCCGCCAGGGGCCCGATTGCATCAGCGCGGAGCCCGGGAGGCAAGGGGCCCGTGCCTGCGCAACGACCTGCGGGTCTACCGGGCGAGGCCCCGCAGCTGCCGGGACACCACCGAGAGCGTGGCGAGATCCAGCTGCCCGGCTCCGGCGATCTCCTGCAGCGCCGCCCGCGCCCGGACCAGCCGCGACGCGTTGGCCCGCTCCCACTGCGCGATCGTGTCCGGCACGGAGGTGCCCGGCGCGGCCTCGCGCAGCGCGTCGAGGGTGATGGAGCGCAGCGAGCCGTAGAGGTCGTCGCGCAGGGCGAGCCGCGCGAGCTGGTGCCAGCGGTCACCCCGCGGCAGCGCGCTGACCGAGGTCAGCGCGACGTCGACGCCCAGGTGGTCGCTCAGCGCGAAGTAGGTGCGCGCAACCTCCTCCGGGTCCCGGGGCTCGCCGTCGCGCTCGGACAGCTCGATCAGCTCGACGACGTCGAGCAGGCCGAACCCGTGCACCGCGGTCGCCGCGCGCCGGGCCAACTGCTCCGGTACGCCCTCGTCGAGCAGGGCGGCGATCCTGGTCCGCACGGTCTCCTGCTCCCGGCCCGTGAGCAGCTCCGGGAGCCGGCGGCGCAGCGTGCGGACCTGTCCGGCGAAGCGCGCGGCCTCGGCCCCGACGGCCAGGGGTTGCGGGCGGTTGCCGAGGAACCAGCGCGAGGCGCGGTCGAGCAGCCGTCGCGACTCGAGGACGAGCCGGTCGGCGACCTCCACCGGCAGACGGGCCTCGCGGATCTGCCTCCAGTGGGCGCGCAGGGCGTACACCCCGGTCACGACGGCATAGGCGCGGACCGCGTCCGACGGCCCGGCGGCGGTCTCCTCGCCCAGCCGGAAGGCGAAGGTGATCCCGGCACCGTCGACCATCTCGTTCACCAGCAGCGTGCACAGGATCTCGCGGTGCAGCGGGTGCCGGCGGACGGCGCCGGGGAAGCGCTCGCGCAGCGGGTGGGGGAAGTACTCGGGCAGCCGCGGCGCGAACGCGGCTCCCTCCAGCAGGTCGCTGTCGAGCAGTCGCCGCTTGAGGTCGAGCTTCACGTGCGCGAGCAGCGTCGACAGCTCCGGCCCGGTCAGGCCGTCCCCGGACCGCTCCAGCGCCTGGAACCCCGCGGGCGTCGGGAGCACCTCGAGCGCCCGGTCCAGGCCGGTGCGCTCCTCCAGGTCGGCGACGACCCGGGCGTGCACGTTGGTCATCTCGCCGGTGTGGGAGCGGGCGACGCCGAGGACGGCGTTCTGGTCGGTGTTGTCGGCGAGGACCAGCGCGGCGACCTCGTCGGTCATCTCCGCCAGCAGCGCGTCGCGCCCGGGGCGGTCCAGCTCGCCGACGGTGACCAGCCGGTCCAGCAGGATCTTGATGTTGACCTCGTGGTCGGAGCAGTCCACGCCGGCCGAGTTGTCGATCGCGTCGGTGTTGACCCGGCCGCCGTGCCGGGCGTACTCGATGCGGCCGCGCTGGGTCAGCCCGAGGTTGCCGCCCTCACCGACGACCTTGACCCGCAGTTCGCGGCCGTCGACCCGGATGACGTCGTTGGCCTTGTCCCCGGCGTCGGCGTGCGCCTCGGTGGAAGCCTTGACGTAGGTGCCGATGCCGCCGTTCCACAGCAGGTCGGCGGGGGCGAGCAGGATCGCCCGGATCAGCTCGGGCGGGCTCAGGGTGACCACGTGGTCGGGCAGGCCGAGCGCCTCCCGCATCTCCGGGCCGACCGGCACGGCCTTCGCCGTGCGCGGCCAGACCCCGCCACCGGGGCTGACGGCCGAGCGGTCGTAGTCGTCCCAGGTGCTGCGCGGCAGCTCGAACAGCCGGCGACGCTCCGCGTGACCGCGCGCGGCGTCCGGGGTGGGGTCGACGAAGACGTGCCGGTGGTCGAACGCCGCGACCAGCCGGATGTGCTCGGAGAGCAGCATGCCGTTGCCGAACACGTCGCCGGACATGTCGCCGACGCCGACGACGGTGAAGTCCTGGGTCTGGGTGTCGACCCCGAGCTCGGAGAAGTGCCGCTTCACGCTCTCCCACGCGCCGCGGGCGGTGATGCCCATCGCCTTGTGGTCGTAGCCGACCGAGCCGCCGGAGGCGAACGCGTCGCCGAGCCAGAACCCGTAGCTCGCGGCGACCTCGTTGGCGACGTCGGAGAACCGCGCCGTGCCCTTGTCCGCGGCCACGACGAGGTAGGAGTCCTCCCCGTCGTGGCACACGACCGCCGGCGGCGGCACCGTCTCGCCACGCACCAGGTTGTCGGTGACGTCGAGCAGCCCGGAGATGAAGATCCGGTAGCAGGCCTCGACCTCGGCCGGGTCCGGGCGCGCGGCGCGGACGACGAACCCGCCCTTCGCCCCGACCGGCACGATCACGGCGTTCTTCACCATCTGCGCCTTCACCAGACCCAGGATCTCGGTGCGGAAGTCCTGCGGACGGTCCGACCAGCGCAGCCCCCCGCGGGCGACCGGCCCGAAACGCAGGTGCACGCCCTCGATCCGCGGCGAGTACACGAAGATCTCGAACCGCGGCCGGGGGGCGGGCATGTCCGGCACCGCCGCCGGGTCGATCTTGACGGAGGTGAAGCCGCGGTCGCGGAACCAGTTCGTCCGCAGGGTGGCGACGATCATGGCCAGGAAGCCGCGCAGGATCCGGTCCGCGTCCAGCCCGGTCACCTGGTCGATCAGGCCGGTGACCTCGGAGAGCGCCTCCTCGGTGACCTTCGGCCGGTTGTCCTCGGCCGGATCGAAGCGGGCGCGGAAGAGCTTCACCAGCCCCCGCGCGACGGCGGGCCGGGACAGCAGCGTGTCCGCCATGTACTGCACGCCGAAGGTGCTGCCGACCTGTCGTGCGTAGCGGGCGTACGCCCGCAGCAGCGCCGCCTCCCGCCAGTGCAGCCCGGCGTGCAGGACCAGCGCGGAGAACCGGTCCGCCTCCGCCTCGCCGCCCCAGGTCGCGCGGAACGCCGCGCAGAACTCCCGGTCCAGCGCCGCCTCGTCCCGGCCCTCGAGGGCGGCGTCCTCGGCGTCGATCCGCAGCCCGAAGTCGTACAGCCAGCACCGGCGCCCGTCCGGGCGGACGAACTCCGACGGCTGTTCGTCGACGACCTCCACGCCGAGGTGCTGCAGCACGGGCAGGATCCGGGTGAGCGACACCGGCGCGTCCAGGTAGATCGCCAGCCGGCGCTCGCCGTTCTCGTGGTGCAGGCGGACGTCGAACCCACCCTCGGGCAGCGCCAGGATCCGCTTGAGGTCCTCGACCGCGCGCTCGGGCGGGATGTCCGCCTTGTAGGAGTCGGGAATGCCGGCGAGCAGCCCGGGAACCGTGACCGCGGCGGCGCCGAGCCGGGCGACGAGCCGGTCGTCCCAGGTCCGGACGGCCTCGGTGAGCGCGTCGGTGAGTTCGTGCGGGTCCGGGTCGGCGGGCAGGGCCGCGGGGTCGGTCTGCACCGTGAAGTGCACCTGCGCGTGCGGGGCCTCGGTCACGCGCGCGGTGTAGTCGACGGTGCTGCCCCGCAGCCGGTCGCGCAGAACCTCGGCCATCGCCAACCGGCTGGTCGTCGTGTAGCGGTCGCGCGGCACGTAGACCAGGCAGGAGACGAACCTGTGGTGTGGGTCCCTCCGCAGGAACACCCGCACCGCCCGGCGGGCGGCCAGCCCGAGGACGCCGACGCCGACGTCGTGCAGGTACTCGGTGCCGGCGCTGAGCAGCTCCTCGCGCGGCAGCCCCGAGACCACCTCGAGCATCTGCTGCCCGGAGTAGGACTCGAGCGGGAAGCCCGCCCGGCGGATCGCGCGGCGCACCCGGCGCGCGACGACCGGGATGTCCAGCACGCTCTCGTACATCCCCGGGACGGTGAGCATCCCGAGGAACCGGTGCTCTCCGGTGAGCGCTCCGTGCTGGTCGAAGGTGCGCAGGCCGACGTAGTAGGGGTGCACGGGGCGCAGCACCCGGCTACGCATCCCGGCCCGGGTCAGGATCAGGAGGTCGTCGGGCCGCTCCGTGGCACCGTCGGGCACGAAGGCGCCGTTGTCGAGCGTGTCCCGGCGCAAGACGCCCAGCCCGGACGCGAGCTCGGGGCGCAGCCGCTCGCCATCGAGCCGGTAGTGGCGGTAGCCGAGGAAGGTGAAGTGACCGTCGGCGAGCCAGCGGAGGAACTGGGCGACCTCGTGCCGCTCCGAGCCGCGGTCCGTGCGGACGCCGCGGGGCACCAGCTCGTCGGCGAGCAGCTCGTCGGCCAGGGTGCGGACCCGCCGTTCCATGCGGTCGCCGTCCTCGACGAGCTCGCGGACGTCGTGCAGCGTGTCGCGCAGCTCCTCGGTGAGGAGGGCGGCGTCCACGGAACCGTCCACGTCCAGGCGCATCCAGGACTCGGCGACGGCGCCGCGGGGCGGGTCGGCGGGGTCGGCGTCGGGCAGGACCTCCTGCAGCCGGCCCGCCACGTCGCGCCGCACGACGACGATCGGGTGCAGCAGCCGCCGCACCTCCGCCCCGGCCCGCGACAGCGCGGCCAGCGTGGAACCGACGAGGTAGGGCATGTCGTCGGTGACGATCCGGACCGCCGACCCGCCGACGCGGACCAGCGGCTCGCCCACCACCCGGCGCGCGGCGAGGGCGCGCTGCTCGGCGACCACCTCGCTCAGCGGCGTCAGCCCGGAGTCGCCGTCCTGGGCGGGCACCCCGTCCGCCGGGGCGTGCCGCGCGTACAGGGCGGTCAGGCCGTCCAGCTCCGCGCCGGCCGGCTCCGCGGCGGTGGTGTGCTCACGGGTCCGGCTCATTCTCGGCGACTCCGGATCATGCGAGGGTTGCTCGGGGTGGCGCCCACCCTAGCCCCCGATCGGATGATCGCATCCTCGGCCCGCGGCCGCTCCGCTCACGCTGGATGAGCGGACGGTCGCGACGGGTGAGCGACGGACGGACCGCGCCGCGGGCGGCCGGATCAGAGCCCGCGGTACGCCGCCATCGCCCCCGCCAGGAGGTCGCCGAGCCCCAGCGACTCGGTCGGCGGCTCCTGCGGTGTCGCCGCGTCCGGCTCCGGTTCGGTCGCGGGGTGGTGTCCGGTCTCGCCGCCGGGCTCGGCCCGTGCGTCGCGCGTGGCTCTGCCCTGCGTCGGCGTTCCCCCGTCCGGCCGGACGCGGCTGCCGGAAGCGGCCGGGCGGTCGGCAGCGGCGGTGCGGCGGGCTCCGGCCTCGCTCTCGCGGGAAGCGCCCGCCCGACCGGACCGAGCCTCGGACCCGGCGACAGCATCGCCGACCTGGCTGCCCCGATCCGACGGCTCGACACCGTCGAAAGCGGCCGGCTCCGAGCCGGAGCCGCCGTCCACCGAGCGCCGGGACGCCGAACCGTCCCGCTCGCCCTCGTCGTCCGAGCCGCGGGAGCCCTCCGGGTCCCCGGAGCCCGTCGCCCGCCGGTGCCGACGACCGCCGCTCCCCGGCCGTACCGCCAGGTCCTCCATCCGGAACGACCCCGCGGCGGCGCGCCCGGTCGCGGACCCGCCCGTGACCGACGGCGGCTCGAGGTCCTGCACGAGTTGGACCCCCGTGACCCCGTCGGTCCCGTGCACGGTCCCTCGCAACCGTGCGCCCCGCAGCTCGACAGTGCGCGCGGTAGTGCGCTCGGCACTCGCGGCGAGGTCCCGCAGCACGGGGTGCAGCCACGCCGCGGTCTCGGCCCGGTCGCGCCCGGGCAGGTCGACCCGCAACGTGCTCGGGTCCCCGGTACGGACGCGTCCCCGGCCGGGCAGGTGCACGCGCAACCGGTCGGTGAGCCCCTGCAGGACGCGCTCGACCTCGGGCGAACCGATCCGCCGGTCCCCGTGCACCAGGTCGAGCACCACCGAGGTGCCGACCCCGCCAGCGTCCGCGCCGTCGGCAGCGGCCGCGGGCTCGGTGGATGTCCCGGGCTGGGCGGCGGTCCCCGGTTCGGCCGGGTCGACCGGGAACACCGCGCTCGACAACGCGTCCGGCTTGCCCCACACCCGGTCCAGCTCGGCGATCGCCGACCGCAGCCAGTCGTCGGCCGCCCGAGCTGCGGGCGACGGCTCCGTGGGCTCCCCCGCCGGCTCCGAGCGGCCCGACCGACCGGTGCGGTCAGACCCGTCTGCCGGCGTCGAGGTGCCGGCCGGCGTCGACGCACTCCCCGGCTCGGACACCCGCACGCTGCCCGTCCCGCCCGCCCGGTACGACTCGCCCTCTCGAGCCCGGTCGCGTGCCGTCGGCGATCCGCTCGCACGTGCCGCTCCGCCCGGGCGCACCGGGGCGGCGGCTCGCGCCGACTCGCCTGCCCAGGCTGCCCCGCCCGAGCGTCCCGGCCCACCCCCGGGGTGGAGGTCGTCGGTGCGCCCGAGATCGTCGACGCCCTCGGGTTCCCCGGACGTCCCTGCACGCGTCGGCGATGTCACCGACCCGAGCTCGGCCTGCGCCTCGGCCGCCTCACGGGCCCGCCGCCGCGCCGCGCGACCCCCTCCGTCGGCAGCGGCGAGGAGGTCGGCCAAGCGACGCGCTCCGTCCTGTGCCTCAGCCGAACCCGCGCGTGACGAACGTCCGGACCGGGACCGCGCGCCGCCGCCCGACCCGCGCCTGCCGTTCCCGCCGGCAGCCAGATCGGTCCCGACGGTGCCACCGCGCGGCTCGGCGGACCGGTCCGCATCCCGACCGCCCATCGTCACCGAGGCACCGCTCGCGTCGCTCTCGGCGACCGCACCGTCGCGGGCCCGGCGCGCTTCCCGGCCACCGAGGACCGTCGCCGGGTCCTCCGCAGGCCGCTCGTCGGCGTGGTCCCGGAGCTGCAAGGCCGGCGCGTCGGCGCCGCGCTCCTCGTCCCGGGGGCTGTGGGGAGCCGGGGCGTCGTACCCCTGCCGTTCGCGATGTGTGTCGTCGCCGCGCTGCTCGAGCCCGTCACTGCGCCGCTGTCGCCGGAGGTCGTCCCGCTCGTCCGCGCCGGCCGACGTGTCGGGCACGTCCGCCGCACCCCGCTCGCCGGGTCCCTCGGCCGCCGCGTCGGCCGCCCTGTCGGTGCGACCGCCCTGACCGGCGGCGACACCGGGACGACCGTCCTCGACCCGCGGACGCGGCCAGGACGGGCCTCGGTCGTCGTCGTTCCACCGGCCCGAGGCGCGCAGCTCGGAGATGAGGGCGTCCCCGAGCAGAGCTCCGGAGGACCACGCCCCACCCCGGTCGGGAGCGTCGATCGGGACCGCCGTCGCCCTGGTCCGCTGTCGCGGCCTCGCGGGGGTCTGCTCCACGCTCGCGGATGTGCCGAGCTCGGCGGACGAGTGGACCGCCCGCGCGACCTCACCGAGCAGCTCCGACCACCGCCGGTCGACCCGCTCGCCTTCCGGCGCCGAGTTCACGGTGCCGGCGTTCGCCGCCGTGCCCGCAGGGTCGGGGCGTCCTGCTCGCGGTTCCCCTTCGGCCACACGATCGTTCTGCCCGCCGTCGGACGCGCCCGGCTCATCGCTGCCGAGCGCGGTCGATCCCGCCGCCTCCGCTCCCGTGGTGCCGGCCGCCGAGCGGCGCCGCCGGCCACCACGCCCGTCCTCGGGCGGGGCCTCGGACGCCTGTCGACGGCGACCCGCCGACCGGGATCCGGCTCGCGAACCAGCACTCGCGGCACCCGGTGGCGAGGGGCGGACACCGGCGTCGAGCCCGTCCAGAAGGGCGTCGATCGCGCTGGTCGCTCCTGCGCCCACCCCGGGTCCCTGCGCCGGGGCTGCCCCGTTGCGCGTCGGGGTGTCGGACCCGGCCGCCCCGGCCGAGGACACCCCGGTCGAGGCCCCCCCGGTCGAGGGAGCCCCGGCCCGTACCGGCCTCGGTCCGTCCCCTCCACGGCCGGTGGACGAGCCGCTACCGCCGTGGGCACGCCGCCCCGCCGCGGTGCCGGCGCCGACCAACCGCTCGGCGGCCGCCGTGACCAGCTCGCGGAACCTCTGGCCGCGCTCCGTGTCGCGGTGCTCCGCCTCGAGCCCGGCCCGGGTCGCGGCCAGGGCGAGGTCGAGCCGGCCCTGCTTCTCCGCCAGGTCGCCGAGTGCGACGCGGCACGCCCCCTCGAGTCCCGGACAGTCGACCGCGGCCGCGAACTCGGCGGCCTCGGCCAAGGCCCGTTCGGCCGCGGGACCGTCGTCGGCGGTCACCTGGGCGAGGACGAGCCGGAGCTGAGCGGCCTGCCGGGTGGCCCTCGTCCGTTCCCTCCCGGCCACACGGCCCGCCAGCGCCCGCGCGCCGGCGCGCTGCCCTGTCTCGAGCAGCGCGCCGAGTCGGTGCGCGATGAGCGCGTCGGCCAGGTGGGGGGCTGCCGGAACGGGACCCGAACCGTCGCCGGCTCCGAGCATCCGGAGGCCTTCCGCGGCGGCGTCGGCCGCTTCGTCCGGGCGCGCGCGCTCGCGGGCGGCCGACGCCTGCGCGAGCGCCACGGCCGCGGCGAAGGCCGGGCCGGGCAACCGGCGCGCCTCGGCACGGGCGGCGTCGATCAGGCTGTGCAGCTCGTCGTCCTGCTCGCCGGAGGCACAGCGCACGAGGACGAGCCGGGCATCGAGCCGGGTCCCGGGCGACGCGTCGGGGCGAGCCAGAACCGCCCGGGCCAGTCGTCGACCGAGAGCGACGTCGCCGTTGTCCCGGCAGGCCGAGGCGACCTCCACGACGAGGCGCGCCCCTTCCGGGCCGGCGAGGTCGACGTCCGAGGTCCCGAGCGCTGCGAGGGCCTCGACGACCGCCGACCGGCCGTCGCCCACTGCGGCGATCCCGTGCGCCCGCCACCCGAGGGCCGCGAGCCACAACGCCGGGTCGGCGGCCCGCACACCGTCGGCGAGGTGGCCGGCGAGGTCGGCCGTGAGATCCGGCCTGCTCCACCGCAGCGACGAGGCGACGTCGATCATCGCCGCCCCGGAGATCTGGTCCCTGTCGTGCCGGACCACTTCGGACATGCACCCTCCCGTGCACCCCGACTCCGGGGTCGCTCCCGCTGCCGCTCCGTGACCTCAGGTCACCGGAGAGTGATAGCTCTCAGTCACGGGTCAGCTTACGGTGCGTCACACGGTGCGGTCGCGCGGCCTCCTGTCCGAGGCGCTCGATCTTGTTCTTCTCGTACGCCTCGAAGTTGCCCTCGAACCAGAACCAGCTGGCCGGGTTCTCGTCCGTGCCCTCCCACGCGAGGATGTGGGTCACGACGCGGTCGAGGAACCACCGGTCGTGGGAGATCACCACCGCACACCCCGGGAACTGTTCCAGGGCGTTCTCCAGGGACCCCAGCGTCTCGACGTCGAGGTCGTTCGTCGGCTCGTCGAGGAGGATGAGGTTGCCGCCCTGCTTGAGTGTGAGAGCCAGGTTCAGCCGGTTCCGCTCACCACCGGACAGCACACCCGCCGGCTTCTGCTGGTCCGGCCCCTTGAACCCGAACGCCGCGACGTAGGCCCGCGACGGCATCTCGGTCTGCCCGACGTGGATGTAGTCGAGCCCGTCGGACACGACCTCCCACACGTTCTTCTTCGGGTCGATGCCGGCGCGGTTCTGGTCGACGTAGGAGAGCTTGACCGTCTCGCCGACCTTCACATCGCCCGAGTCGGGCTTCTCCAGACCCACGATCGTCTTGAACAGCGTGGTCTTGCCGACACCGTTCGGTCCGATGACGCCCACGATGCCGTTCCGGGGCAGCGAGAAGGACAGGTCCTTGATCAGCTGTCGGCCGTCGAAGCCCTTGTCCAGGTGCGAGACCTCGACGACCGAGTTGCCCAGGCGCGGGCCCGGCGGGATCTGGATCTCCTCGAAGTCCAGCTTGCGGTGGCGGTCGGCCTCGGCCGCCATCTCCTCGTAGCGGTCGAGACGCGAGCGGCTCTTCGCCTGGCGGGCCTTCGGGTTGGAGCGGACCCAGGCCAGCTCCTCCTTCAGACGCCGCTGCAGCTTCGCGTCCTTCTTGCCCTGGACCGCGAGCCGCTCCGCCTTCTTCTCCAGATAGGTGGAGTAGTTGCCCTCGTACGGGAAGGTCCGGCCGCGGTCCAGCTCGAGGATCCACTGCGCCACGTTGTCGAGGAAGTACCGGTCGTGGGTGACGGCCAGGACCGCGCCCGGGTAGGAGCTGAGGAACTGCTCCAGCCACAACACGCTCTCCGCGTCGAGGTGGTTGGTCGGCTCGTCGAGCAGCAGGAGGTCCGGCTTCGACAGCAGGAGCTTGCACAGCGCGACCCGCCGCCGCTCGCCACCGGACAGATGGCTGACCTCGGCGTCCGGCGGCGGGCACCGCAGCGCGTCCATCGCCTGCTCGAGCTGGGAGTCGAGCTCCCAGGCGTCGGCGTGGTCGAGCTCCTCCTGGAGGGTGCCCATCTCCTCCATCAGCGCGTCCGAGTAATCCGTCGCCATCTGCTCGGCGATCTGGTTGTACCGGTCGAGCTTCTGCTTGATCTCGCCGACACCCTCCTCGACGTTCCCGAGGACGGTCTTCTCCTCGTTCAGCGGAGGTTCCTGCTGCAGGATGCCGACCGTCGCTCCGGGCGCCAGGTAGGCGTCACCGTTGTTGGGCTGGTCCAGCCCCGCCATGATCCGCAGCACGCTCGACTTGCCGGCGCCGTTCGGCCCCACGACACCGATCTTGGCTCCCGGGTAGAAGCTGATCGAGGCGTTGTCGAGGATGACCTTGTCGCCGTGCGCCTTGCGCACGTTCTTCATGGTGTAGATGAACTCCGCCACGCCCACGATGGTAGTTCCGCCCGGTCCGGGGCCTCAGGCCGGTACGGCCCCGGGCACCGGTGCCGGCCGTTCCTCGCCCGTTGTGGACCGGGCCTCGATCGGCACGTGCTCCTGCCCGCGGTCCTCCTCACCGCCCATCGCCATACCGGCTTCCTCCACGAGGCTGCCGTCGGCGGTTCGCCGCACCCTCGTGACCACGGCCATGGCCGTGTTCAGGTCGGGCCCGACGGCGTCGGCGACGAGCGTGACGGCCGTCCGGGTACGCCCTTCCTGCTCGTAGTCACGGACGTACAGCCGACCGTGCGCGACGACCGGGTCACCCTTGGTGAACGACCCCTGCACGTTGCGCCCCAGGTGTCGGCGCCAGATGTCGACGGAGACGTAGGAGGTCGACGACTCCTTCCACTGCCCGGTCGTGCGGTCCACGTAGCCGTGATTGCACGCCATCCGGAAGGAGACGACCTCGCGGCCGCCGCCCAGGTCGCGCGTGACGGGTGCGTTCGTCAGCCGGCCCACCACGGTCGTCAGGATCTCGGTCATCGCTCTCGCTCCTCGTGTCGATCGATCCGGTGCGTCGAGCATGCGGCCGACACGAAGGCTCGACGACGCGAATGCCGACCTTGTGGATAACCGGACCGGGATGGGGACAGCCCTCGCGGACCGCGCAGGAAGTGAGGGCGAAGTGTCGGTGGCAGGTGCTGGGGCCGCCGCCAACTGCACCGGGAGAAGCGGCCGCTCGACCGAGGTCGGCTACCCGCCGCTGCAGGTTCCGCGCCCCGGCCGACCGCGTGATGCACCCATGACGCGCTCTCGCGATCCACTGGAGCGCATTATGGTTCCACAACGCGACGACCCAAGCCGCTGGAGCGCATTATGGTTCCACAACGCGACGACACAAGCCGCTGGAAAGCGTTATGGTTCCACAGCGCGACCTTCCAACCCGCTGGAGCGCGTTATGCTTCCACAACGCGCTTTTCCGAGCTGCTGGAATGCGTCGGTTCCATCACGCGCCTTCCCGGACGGTGGCAACGCGTCATGGTTCCGTAACGGCCTTTGCGAGCTACTGGGACGCACTATGGTTCCATAATGCGCCTATCCCGGCCGTGTGAGCGCGTTATGGTTCCACAACGCGGCTTCTCGCCCTCCGCCGACGCGGGGTGGTTCTGACCGCAGTCGCGCGGAACGCGGGAAGGGCCCCCAGCAACACAGAAAAGCCCCGCAGCACCGCTGCA
>NZ_JBJZON010000014.1:0-184407 GCF_047200735.1 Pseudonocardia oceanicola | reverse complement strand
ATCACCGGACCGCGTCCGCGATCCCGCTCCGGGGCTTCCTTCTCGGATGGTCACCCTACCAGAGCGATTCGCTCGGAGGCAACTTCCCCATGTTACGCATGCCCACCGGCCGAGTCAAGCACCGGGGTTCCGCGCTGGTCCGACCCTGCCCCGAGGAGCCCGGTCGGACCGATTGTCATCGCCCGCCTGCGGTCTGACTCTGGGCCGGAGAACCCGTCCCGGTCTGTCGTGCTGACCGCCGTGGCGACGAGAGAGAAAGTTACACACCCGCTCCGGGGCTCCGAAAACCGGGGGGTCGGTTTTGCCGTTCACGCAGGTCAACTCCGGGTTGTCGACGAGCTTCCCGGGACGACCGCTCGGCCGCTCCCTGCCATCGCCCCCCGCGGTCGACACGGCCCGGTGCCGCCGCTCCCGGATGTGAACGGGCCCGGCGCGTTCCTCTGTGGGAGCGTGCCGGGCCCGGATCCCGTGGGTGTGATCTCGGCGACCCGTGTCCTCAGCCCGCCACGCGGACGCCGGCGAGGTTGCGCTTGCCGCGGCGCAGCACCAGCCAGCCGCCGGCGAGCAGGTCCCCGGCCGACGGGGTCCACCCCTCGTCGTCGACCTTGACGTTGTTCACGTACGCCCCGCCCTCCTTCACCGCGCGGCGGGCGGCGCCCTTGCTGTCCACCAGCCCGGTCTCCACCAGGAGATCGACGATCGTGGCGCCGGCCGCGAGAGAGGTGTCGGTGGTCGGCACCTCCGCCATCGCGGCGGACAGGGTCCCGGCCTCGAGCCCGCCGATCTCCCCCCGCCCGAACAGCGCGGACGACGCGGCGACGACCTGCGCCGTCGCCCCTGCGCCGTGCACCAGCGTGGTGAGCTCCTCCGCGAGCCTGCGCTGGGCCAGCCGCAGGTGCGGGCGCTCGGCCGTCTCCTTCTCCAGCTCCTCGATCTCCTCCCGGGGCAGGAACGTGAACAGCCGCAGGTACCGGCCGACGTCGGCGTCGGCCACGTTGACGAAGTACTGGTACCAGGCGTACGGCGAGGTCAGCTCGGGATCGAGCCAGATGTTGCCCCCACCGGTCGACTTGCCGAACTTGCGTCCCTCGGAGTCCGTGACCAGCGGTGTGGTCAGCGCGTGCGCGGTCCCGCCGTCCACCCGACGGATCAGGTCCGCCCCGCCGACGATGTTGCCCCACTGGTCCGACCCGCCGATCTGCAGCCGGCAGCCGTGCCGGCGGTACAGCTCCAGGTAGTCCTGGGACTGCAGCAGCAGGTAGCTGAACTCCGTGTAGGACAACCCCTCCCCGGCCAACCGGCGCTTCACCGTCTCCCGCGCCAGCATGACGTTGACCGAGAAGTGCTTGCCGACGTCCCGCAGGAACGTCAGGACGCTCTGGCCGCCCGTCCAGTCCAGGTTGTTGACCACGAGCGCGCCGGTCGGCGAGTCGTCGAACGTGACGAACCGTTCGAGCTGGCCACGGATCCGCCCCGCCCACTCGGCCACGGTGTCGACCGTCTGCAGGTTCCGCTCCCCCGTGTCCCGGGGGTCGCCGATCTGCCCGGTCGCCCCGCCGGCCAGGACGATCGGCCGGGCACCCGCCTCCTGGAACCGGCGCAGGGTGAGCAGCGGCACCAGGTTCCCGGCGTGCAGGCTGGGGGCCGTCGGGTCGAACCCGCAGTACAGCGTGAGCGGCTCGGGTCCCTCGAGGTCCCGGCGCAGCGCGTCGAGATCGGTGGTCTGCGCGGTGAGGCCGCGCCATTCCAGCTCGTCGAGGATGCTCACGGGCCAATCCTCCCCGATGCGCAGGCCCGGGGACGACACGGGCCCGCCCCCGCGGGTCACGGGGAACGGGCCGTGGGGTCGGGGTCGGTCGGCCGGGGTGGTCGGCCCGGGATGGTCGGCCCGGGGTGGTCGGCCCGGGGTGGTTCGGTCCGGGGTCGTCGACCACCGGCCCACCAGTTCCGGACCGGCTACGCCATCCTCATGGTCAGCCCAGGGCGGCCGCCATCTGGCCGGGCAGGGTGTCGAGCACGACCGGCAGGCTCAGCACGCTGGAGAAGGACAGGGCCGCGCTCTGCTCGGGGTTCGGCGTGAAGGCGTGGCCCTCCCGCACGGGTGCGAGCGTGGAGTACCCCGGGAGGTCCTGGAAGGCCCGGGTCTCCTGGTCGCTCGCGGTGATCAGCACGAGCGCGTCGACCGGGTCCAGCGTGCCGATCTCCTCGGTGCTGATCGTGGCGTAGAAGCTGTCGCCGGCGAGCTGGTCGAACTCGGCGGGGACCGTCATCCCGAGCGACTCGAAGAACCGCGCGCGCAGGTCCTGCGAACTCCACACGAAGAACGACGCGGTGTCGGCCGTGCTCGGCCGCACGCCCGCGACCGTCTTCCCCTGCAGGACCGGGTACTCCTGCTTCACCTGCTCGAACCGCGCCTCGAGGTCCGAGACGAGCTTCTCCGCCTCGGCGGGTCTGCCCAGCGCCTGCCCGGTGAGTCGGGTGGCGTCCTGCCACGGCGTGCCGTAGTCGACGAAGCCGGCGGGCTGCGCGATCGTCGGCGCGATCCTCGAGTAGGTGTCGTACTGCTCCCGGGTCAGGCCCGCGGAGATGCCGACGATCAGGTCGGGACGCAGCGCCGCGATCGTCTCGGTGCCGACCTCGCCGACGGGCAGCACCTGCGGCTGCCGGCCCTGCAGCTCGTCCTGCGCCCACTCCCAGGTCGCGGAGGGCTTGTCGCCGGTGAACTCGCGGATCGCGACCGGGACCACGCCGAGCGCCAGGATCGCGTCCTGGTCGGTGTAGCCCAACGACACGACGCGCTGGGGTGCGGCCGGGACGGTCGTGGAGCCGAACTCGTGCGTCACGGTCGTCGGGAAGGCGCCGGACGTGCCGGACGGCGTGGTGCTCCCGGATCCGGACTGCTCACCGCCCGAGCCGCCGCACGAGGCGAGGACGAGGACGCCGGCGAGCACCAGGCCGACGAGCGAGAGAAGTCGGCCTGGCCGACGATCATCGAACACGGCACGAAGGTTAGGGTCACCTATCCTGCGTGTCCAGTTCGGGACCCGTAGGTCCGGCCCCGGGCCGGACCCGGCCCGGGCGGTAGGGGCTCACCTCCGGGGCCCCGTCCACCCAGAACCGCCAGGGGGTGTCGTGCGCGGCCGCCACGCCCACGCGCGGCCCGGTGCGGATCCGTTCGGCCGGCACCGGCTCGCCCGCCACCACGCGCACGGGCGAGTCCGGCGAGGTCACGTCGACGCCGTTGTGCTCCCGGCCCAGCCCGAGCAGCGAGGCGAGCCGGGCGGGACCCCGGGCCAGATCGACGTCCCGCCGGGCGGTGGGCCTGCGGACCCGCGCGATCCCCCGGTCCGACACCACCCGCCCCGCGCGCAGCAGCACGGCCCCCGCCTCGCCGTCCTGCAGACAGGACACGTTCGCGCAGAAGTGCATGCCGTAGACGAAGTAGACGTACAGGTGCCCCGCGGGGCCGAACATCACCGCGTTGCGCGGGGTCCGGCCCCGGTAGCTGTGCGACGCCGGGTCGTCCGCCCCCCGGTAGGCCTCCACCTCGACCAGCTCCACCGCGACCGGGCCCTGGGGGGTGTCCGCCTCGACGGTGCAGCCGAGGAGCCGGGCGGCTGCGGGGAGCACGTCCGCCGCGAGCTCCTCGCGGGCGATCAACGGCCGGGTCGGGGCGGCCACCTCAGCCGGTCACCGCCGGGGCGCCCACCCAGGCCCGCGCGTCCGCGGAGGCGAGACGCAGGCCGTCGAGCTGCTCCTCGACGCGCTCGCCCGCGGTACCGCCGCGGGCGTCGCGCGAGGCGATGGAGCCCTCGACCGTGAGCACCTCGCGGACCGCGGGGGTGAGCGCGGGGTGCACGGCGGCCAGCTCGCGGTCCGCGAGCTCCTCGAGCCCGACGCCGCGCGCCTCGGCCGCCCGGACGCACCCGCCGGCGGCCTCGTGCGCCACCCGGAACGGCACGCCCTGCCGCACGAGCCATTCGGCCACGTCGGTGGCCAGGGTGAACCCGGCGGGAGCCAGCTCGGCGAGGCGGTCGGTGTGGAAGACGAGCGTCTCGACCATGCCCGCGACGGCCGGCAGCAGCAGCTCGAGCTGCTCGGCCGAGTCGAACAGCGGTTCCTTGTCCTCCTGCAGGTCACGGTTGTAGGCGAGCGGCAGGCCCTTGAGCGTGGCGAGCAGCCCGGCGAGGTTGCCGATCAGCCGGCCCGCCTTGCCGCGCGCCAGCTCCGCCACGTCGGGGTTCTTCTTCTGCGGCATGATCGAGCTGCCGGTGGAGAAGGCGTCGTCGAGCGTGACGTAGGAGAACTCGGCGGTGGCCCAGAGGATGACCTCCTCGGACAGCCGCGACAGGTCCACCGCGACCATCGCCAGCACGAACGCGGCCTCCGCCGCGAAGTCCCGCGCCGCGGTGCCGTCGATCGAGTTCTCGGCCGACGAGTCGAAGCCCAGCTCGGCGGCCACGGCCTCCGGGTCGAGCCCCAGCGACGAACCGGCGAGCGCGCCCGACCCGTACGGCGACACCGCGGCCCGCTTGTCCCAGTCCCGCAGCCGGTCCACGTCCCGGAGCAGGGCCTGCGCGTGCGCCGCGAGCTGGTGTGACAGCAGCACCGGTTGCGCGTGCTGCAGGTGCGTACGGCCCGGCATGGGCGCGTTCGGGTACGCGGTGGCCTGCGTGACCAGGGCGTCCACGACGTCCAGCACGCCCGACGCGATCCGCCGCGCGGCGTCCCGCAGCCACATCCGGAACAGGGTCGCGACCTGGTCGTTGCGGGACCGGCCGGCCCGGAGCTTGCCGCCCAGGTCCGCCCCGGCCCGCTCGATCAGGCCGCGCTCCAGGGCGCTGTGCACGTCCTCGTCCGCGGGCGCGGGCCCGAACGAACCGGACTCGACGTCCGCCGCGAGCTTGCCCAGCGCCTCGAGCATCCCGTCCAGCTCGGCCGCGGTGAGCAGCCCGGCCCGGTGCAGCACGCGGGCGTGCGCCTTCGAGCCGCGGATGTCGTACGGGGCGAGCCGCCAGTCGAAGTGGGTGGACTTGCTCAGCGCGGCCAGCGCGTCCGCCGGGCCGCCGCTGAACCGCCCGCCCCACAGCCCGGAGCCCGCCATCAGTCGTTCCCTGCTTCCAGGGCGGCGGCGTCGAGGGACTTCTCCGAATCGCGCTCGCCGGCCCGGTCGGTCGCCGCGATCCGGTCGAAGCCGCCCGAGGGCAGCTCGCCGAACAGCGTGCCGTGCTCGACGAGCACCGTCCCCTGCTCGGCCGGCTGGTCGGCGTAGGCCTCCAGCTTGGCACGGGAGTCGGCGATGTCGAGGTTGCGCATGGTGAGCTGGCCGATCCGGTCCGTGGGCCCGAAGGCGGCGTTCTCGACGCGCTCCATCGAGAGCCGGTCCGGGTGGTAGGAGAAGCCGGTGCCCTCGGTGTCCAGGATCGTGTAGTCGTCCCCGCGGCGCAGGCGCAGCGTGACCGTGCCGGTCACCAGCGAGGCGATCCAGCGCTGGATCGACTCGCGGGTCATCAGCGCCTGCGGGTCCAGCCAGCGGCCCTCGTAGAGCAGCCGGCCGAGCTTGCGGCCCTCGGAGTGGTAGTTCGCGAGGGTGTCCTCGTTGTGGATCGCGTTCAGCAGCCGCTCGTAGGCGGCGAACAGCAGCGCCATCCCGGGCGCCTCGTAGATGCCGCGCGACTTGGCCTCGATGATCCGGTTCTCGATCTGGTCCGACATGCCCAGGCCGTGCCGCCCGCCGATGGCGTTGGCCTCCAGGACGAGATCGACCTGGCTGTCGAACCGCCTGCCGTTGACGGCCACCGGCCGCCCCGCCTCGAACGTGACGGTGACGTCCTCGGACTCGATCGCGACCGACGGGTCCCAGAACTTCACCCCCATGATCGGCTCGATGGTCTCCAGGGACACGTCGAGGTGCTCCAAGGTCTTCGCCTCGTGGGTCGCGCCCCAGATGTTCGCGTCCGTGGAGTACGCCTTCTCGGCCGAGTCCCGGTAGGGCAGTCCGTGGGCGGTGAGCCACCGGCTCATCTCGTCCCGCCCGCCCAGCTCCTGGACGAAGTCGGCGTCGAGCCACGGCTTGTAGATGCGCAGCTCGGGGTTGGCCATCAGCCCGTACCGGTAGAACCGCTCGATGTCGTTGCCCTTGAAGGTGGAGCCGTCGCCCCAGATGTTCACGCCGTCGGCCTGCATCGCGCGCACCAGCAGCGTCCCGGTGACGGCGCGGCCCAGCGGCGTGGTGTTGAAGTACGTCCGGCCCCCCGACCGGATGTGGAAGGCGCCGCACGCCAACGCGGCCAGGCCCTCGTCGACCAGCTGCGGCTTGATGTCGACCGCGCGGGCGATCTCGGCGCCGTAGGCCTTCGCGCGGTCGGGGACACCGGAGATGTCCGCCTCGTCGTACTGTCCGAGGTCGGCGGTGTAGGTGCACGGGATCCCGCCCTTGTCGCGCATCCAGGCGACCGCCACCGAGGTGTCGAGGCCCCCGGAGAAGGCGATGCCGATGCGCTCGCCCTTCGGGAGGGAGGTCAGGACCTTGCTCACGTCGAATTCTCCTTGGTCTACAGGTCGAGCAGCCGCGCGACGACCTCCGCCCCGGTGAGGGGCTCGCGGGCCACCACCAGGAGCGTGTCGTCGCCCGCGATCGTGCCGACGACGTCGTTCAGGGCGGCGCGGTCGAGCGCGCTCGCCAGGTAGTGGGCCGCACCGGGCGGGGTGCGCAGGACGGCAAGGTTGCCACTCGCGTCCGCGGACACGAGCACCTCCCCCAACAACCGGGACAGCCGGGCGGTGCCGCCCTCGACGCCGCGAACCGGACTCCCGTCGTCGGGGATGACGTACGCCCCGCGGACCTTGACGGCGCCCAGCTCGTCGAGGTCCCGGGAGAGCGTGGCCTGGGTCGTGCCGATGCCCTCGGCGTCGAGCAGGGTGAGCAGCTCGCCCTGGCTGCGCACGGCGCGATGGCTGAGGATCTCGACGATCCGGGCCTGCCGGGCCGCCCGGGTCGCCGCACCGGTGCGCGCCTCCGTCACGGTGCAGCCCTCCCGGCTCCCGCCGTCCGGGCTCCCGCCGTCCGGGACGTGCTCACCGCCGGCCCGACCGCGCCGGGTCCATCAGCCAGGCGAGCAGCGCCTTCTGCGCGTGCAGGCGGTTCTCGGCCTCGTCCCACACCACGCTCGCCGGGCCGTCGAGCACCTCGTCGGTGATCTCGTCGCCGCGGTGTGCCGGCAGGCAGTGCAGCACGATCGCCCGCTCGCCCGCGTGCGCCAGGAGCTCGGCGTTCACCTGGTAGGGACGGAACGGCGCCGCCCGGTCCAGCCCGTCGGACTCCTGGCCCATGGAGACCCATGTGTCGGTGACGACGACGTCCGCGCCCGCCACCGCGGCCCGTGGGTCGGACACCACCTCGGCCGACCCGCCGGTGGCCGAGCCGTGGGCCTTCGCGTCCCGGAGCACGTCCGGGTGCGGGGCGAAGCCCGCGGGCGCCCCGATCCGCACGTGCATCCCGGCCAGCGTGCCGCCGAGCAGCAGCGAGTGCGCCATGTTGTTGGCGCCGTCGCCGAGGTAGGCGAGCGTGAGACCGCCCGTGCGGCCGAACCGCTCCCGGATCGTCAGCAGGTCGGCGAGGACCTGGCAGGGATGGAACTCGTCCGTGAGCGCGTTGACCACCGGGACCGTGGCCGCGCCCGCCATGGCCTCCACCCGGGCCTGGCCCGCCGTCCGCCAGACCACCGCGTCGACGAAGCGGGACAGCACCCGTGCGGTGTCCTCGATCGTCTCGCCCCGGCCGAGCTGGCTGCCGGCCGCGTCGAGGATCACTGGCTGCCCGCCGAGCTGGGTGATCCCGACCTCGAAGGACACCCGGGTCCGGGTCGACGACTTGTCGAACAGCACCGCCACCGGCCGCGGCCCCACCAGCGGCAGGTGGGCGAACCGGTCCGCCTTCATCTCCGCGGCGAGCGCCAGCACCTCGGCCTGCTCCTCGGGCGACAGGTCGTCGTCCCGCAGGAAGTGCCGTGCCCTGCCCGTCCCGACGCCGCGCGTCGGACCAGCGACGACGCTCATCAGACCGTCCCGCCGGACTCGTCGAGGATGCCGGGCAGGTCCTGCAGGAAGCCCCGCGCCTGCTCCTCGGTGAGGACGAGCGGCGGGGCGAGCCGCACGCGGGTCGGCACGGCGTTGTTGATCAGGTACCCGCGCTCGCGGGCCTTGGCCGCCACCCCGGCGGACACGGGCTGGCCCAGCCCGACGCCGATGTGCAGGCCCGCCCCGGAGACGTCCGTGACCAGCGGGTGCCCGAGCCCCTCGACGGCCGCGCGGATCTCCTTGCCCAGCCGGTCGGCGTGCCCGAGCAGCCCGTCGTTGTCGATCGTGCTGAGCACGGCCAGGGCCGCGGCACAGCTCACCGGGTTGCCGCCGAACGTGGTGCCGTGCTGACCGGGCCCGAGCAGATCCGCGGCCGCGCCGATGCCGACGCAGGCGCCGATGGGCAGGCCGCCGCCGAGCCCCTTGGCCAGGGTGACGACGTCCGGCACCACGCCGGCGGCCTGGTGGGCGAACCACGCCCCGGTGCGGCCGATGCCGGTCTGCACCTCGTCGAGCACCAGGAGGGCACCCTGGCGCGAGGTGATCTCCCGCGCGGCCGCGAGGTAGCCCTCCGGCGGCACGATCACCCCGGCCTCGCCGAGGATCGGCTCCAGGAACACCGCCGCGGTCTCCTCGGAGACCGCGGCCTCGAGCGCCTCGGCGTCGCCGAACGGGATGTGCACGACGCCTGGGGGCATCGGCTCGAACGGCTCGCGCTTGGCGGGCTGGCCGGTGAGCGCCAGCGCTCCCATCGTCCGGCCGTGGAAGGCGTCCCGGCAGGCCACGATCTGCGGCCGCCCGGTCCGCCGGGCGATCTTGAACGCGGCCTCGTTGGCCTCCGCGCCCGAGTTGCAGAACAGCACCCGCGCACTCTGCTGCCCGAGCAGCTCCAGGAGCTTCTCGGCGAGCTGCAGCGGCGGCTCGGTGATGTAGAGGTTCGAGGTGTGACCGAGCGTGGAGATCTGCCGGGTCACCGCCTCGACGACGGCGGGGTGCGCGTGACCGAGGGAGTTCACCGCGATCCCGCCGAGCAGGTCGAGGTAGCGGTGGCCCTCGGCGTCCCACACCACCGCGCCCTCGCCGCGCACCAGGGTGAGCGGCGGGGTGCCGTAGTTGTTCATGAGCGCGTGCTGCCAGCGCTCGGCGTACGTGCTCATGACGGCACCACCATCGTTCCGACTCCCTCGCTGGTGAACACCTCGAGCAGCACCGAGTGCGGCACCCGCCCGTCGATCACGTGCGCCTGCGGGACCCCGCCCCGCACCGCCCGCAGGCAGGCCTCCATCTTCGGCGCCATCCCGCTCTCCAGCTCCGGGAGCATCGGCTCCAGCTCGGTGGCCGTCAGCGCGGAGATGATCGACTCGGGGTCGGGGTAGTTCGCGTAGAGACCCTCGACGTCCGTGAGCACCACGAGCTTCGCGGCGTCGAGGGCGGCCGCCAGCGCGGCAGCCGCGCTGTCGGCGTTGATGTTGTAGACCTGCCCGTCCGCACCCGGGGCCACGCCCGCGACCACGGGGATCCGGCCGGCCTTCACGATGTCGAGCACCGCGGCCGGGTTGACCTCGACCACGTCGCCGACCAGGCCGATGTCCACCGGCTCGCCGCCGACGAGCGCGGTGCGCTTCTCGGCGGTGAACAGGCCGGCGTCCTCACCGGAGAGCCCGACGGCGTACGGCCCGTGCTGGTTGATCAGCCCGACGAGCTCGCGGCCCACCTGCCCGACCAGCACCATCCGCACGACGTCGATCGTCTCGGGGGTGGTGACGCGCAGCCCGCCGCGGAACTCGCCGGGCAGGCCGAGTCGCTTGAGCATGGAGCTGATCTGCGGGCCGCCGCCGTGCACGACGACGGGGTGGATGCCGGCGAGCCGCAGGAACACCATATCCTGCGCGAAGGCCTGCTTCAGCTCCTCGTCGACCATCGCGTTGCCGCCGTACTTGACCACGACGACCTGCCCGTGGAAGCGCTGCAGCCAGGGCAGGGCCTCGGCCAGCACACCGGCCTTCTCGCCGGCCCGCTTGAGGCGCCCCGGCGTGTCAGGAGGAGTAGGCACTGTTCTCCTCCACGTACGCGTGCGAGAGGTCGGTGGTGAGGATCTCGGCCTCGCCGGACCCCAGGCCCAGTGCCACCTCGACGAGGACGTCCTCGCCGGAGAGGTCGGCCAGCCCGCGGTCCCCGGCCGCCACTCCGCCCCGGCAGAGGGTGACGCCGTTGACCGTGACGTCGAGCCTGTCGGGATCGAGGTCGGCGTCGGCGTAGCCGGCGGCCGCGGCGACCCGGCCCCAGTTGGGGTCGGAGCCGAAGAGCGCCGTCTTGACCAGCGAGTCCCGGGCGACGGTCCGGGCGATCACCACGGCGTCGTCCTCGCTCGCGGCCCCGGTCACCCGCACGAGGATCCGCTTGGTGACGCCCTCCGCGTCCGCCTGCATCTGCCTCGCGAGGTCCTTCGCGACCTCGGTGAGCGCGGCGGTCAGGTCCTGCTCCGACGGCGTGACGCCCGAGGCCCCGGAGGCCAGGACGACCACGGTGTCGTTGGTGGACATCGAGCCGTCGACGTCGAGCCGGTCGAAGCTGACCCGGACGGCGGCCCGCAGCGCGCGGTCCAGGGTCGCGGCGTCGGCCGACGCGTCCGTGGTCAGCACGGACAGCATCGTGGCCATCGAGGGCGCGATCATCCCGGCGCCCTTGGTGATCCCGCCGACCGACCAGCCCGCCTGCTCCGACACGGCCTGCTTGGCGACGGTGTCGGTGGTCATGATCGCCGTGGCGGCGGCCAGGCCCGCCTCGGGCGTGGCCTCCAGGGCCGCGGCGGCCTTCTCGACCCCGGCCAGCACCACGTCCCGCGGGAGCTGGGCGCCGATGAGGCCGGTGGAGCAGATCGCGACGTCGATCGCGCCCGCCCCCAGCACCTCGGCGGCCTTCTCCGCGGTGGCGTGCGCGGTCTGGAAGCCCTCGGGGCCGGTGCAGGCGTTGGCCCCGCCGGAGTTGAGGACGACGGCCTTCAGCGTGCCGGTGGTCATGACCTGCTGGGACCACAGCACCGGGGCGGCCTTGACCTTGTTGCGGGTGAACACGGCCGCGGCGGTCTGCTCGGGCCCGTCGTTGACGACGAGGGCCAGGTCCGGCTTGCCGCTGGCCTTGATCCCGGCGGTGATCCCGGCGGCCCGGAAACCTCGGGGACGCGTGAGGCTCACGGCGCGACCCCCGCGGTCGGCAGGCCGGTGACCTCGGGCAGGCCCAGCGCGATGTTCATGCACTGGATGGCCCCGCCCGCGGTGCCCTTGGCCAGGTTGTCGATCGCGGCGACGACCACGAGCCGGTCCGCGTCGGCGTCGACCGCCACCTGCAGGTGGACCGTGTTCGACCCGAGCGTGGCCTTGGTCGTGGGCCACTGGCCCTCGGGCAGCAGGTGCACGAAGGGCTCGGCCGCGTAGGCCTTGTCGTAGACCTCCCGCGCCGGCGAGCCCCGCTGATCGTCCTGGCTGCCGGTCAGCGGCGCGGTGCAGGTCGCGAGGATGCCCCGGGGAAGGGGGGCGAGGACGGGGGTGAAGCTCACGGAGACGGGCTTACCGGACACCCCCGACAGGTTCTGCGCGATCTCCGGCGTGTGGCGGTGCACGCCCCCCACCCCGTAGGCGGACAGCGACCCCATCACCTCCGCGCCGAGCAGGTGCGGCTTGAGGGACTTGCCCGCCCCGGACGTCCCGGTGACGGCGGTGATCACGACCTCCGGGCCCACGAGGCCGGCCGCGAGCGCGGGCGCGAGGGCCAGCGAGGAGACGGTCGGGAAACACCCGGGCACGGCGACCCGGGTGGTGCCCCGCAGCGCGTCCCGCGCGCCGGGCAGCTCGGGCAGCCCGTACGGCCAGTGGCCCGCGTGCTCGCCGCCGTACCAGCGGTCCCACGCGTCGGCGTCCTGCAGCCGGTGGTCCGCCCCGCAGTCGATCACCAGAGTGGACCCGCCGAGCTGCGCCGCGATCTCCGCGGACCTCCCGTGGGGCAGGGCGAGGAAGACGACGTCGTGCCCGCCGAGCACCTCCGCCGTACTCTCCTCCAGCACGCGGTCGGCCAGGGGCAGCAGGTGCGGCTGGAACTCGCCCAGTCGTCGCCCCGCGTTGCCGCCCGCCGTCAGCGCACCGATCTCGACCTCGGGGTGCTGCAGGAGGAGACGCAACAGCTCTCCCCCGGCGTACCCGCTGGCTCCCGCCACCGCGATCCGTACCACGCGCAAGATTATGCAGGACCGTGAAATCTCATGCAAAGCGGTTCCCCGGTCGGTGTCCCCGAAGGAGGTGGCGCCCGGCCTTAGGCTGACCTCATGACCACCCTGGCCGACGCGTTGCGCGCCGGGCTCGCGGCCGCCGCGGACCCGGAGGCCGCGCCCGCCATGCAGGCGTACATGAAGTCGGACATGCCCTTCCGCGGTGTCCCGCAACCGGTCCGTGCGCGGATCCTGCGGGAGGGCGTGCAGGCGATGCCGCCGCCGACGCACGGGGCGCTGGCCGCCACCGTCGAGGCGCTGTGGGACGGGGCGGAGTTCCGCGAGGAGCGCTACCTGGCCACCGCGCTGGCGGGATACCGCACGTACGCGCGCTGGCCCGACGCGGACTGGCTCCCGCGCTACCGGCACTGGGTCGTCACGGGCGCCTGGTGGGACCACGTGGACGAGATCGCCTCGCGCCTGGTCGGGCCGCTGCTGCGCGGCGATCCCGGGCGCGTCACGCCGGTGATGCGGCAGTGGGCCACCGACCCCGACCCGTGGTTGCGGCGCACGGCGATCCTCTGCCAGCTGCAGGCCAAGGGCGACACCGACGTCGGCCTCCTCGCCGACGCCATCGAGGCCAGCCTGAAGGACGAGGGCTTCTTCCTGCGCAAGGGGATCGGCTGGGCGCTGCGCCAGTTCGCCCGCACGGACCCGCTCTGGGTGCGCGAGTTCGTCGACGCCCACCCCGAGCTCTCGCCCCTGTCACGGAGGGAAGCCCTCAAACACCTGTAGCCCCGCGGTCAGAGGGTGTAGGTGCTCCCGGCGCTCGGGGCGATCCACGCGGCGGGCAGGGCGGCGGTGAGGGCGTGCTGGGCGCGTCAGCCCGTGCAGTGGCCGGGGACCAGCACCTCCGGTGCCAGCTCACCCGCCGGGCTGAGCGTGGGCAGGGCGGATCGGGTCAGGGCGGATCGGGTCGACCGCGGGCCCCTCGGCCGGCCGCGGGACGCTCCGCCCGACCTCGGCCCGGCCCGCGCGTTCGTCGCACACGGACCGACCGTAACGCCGCCGGCACCCCGCCGAACAGCCACCAGAGGACCGGCGGTCACGGCACGCCCGCCGCGGGGAGGCGATGATGACCGACGGCACGACGGCCCACGCCCGGCTCCTCCCGGCCCTCGTCCCGCTGGCGTCCCGGGCGACGACGCTGGTCCGCCGCACCCCGTTCACCAGCGCCGTCGTACTCGTGATGATCGTCGCCGGGCTCGCGACCGGCGCCTTCTGGCGGGCCGCGGCCGACCAGCCCTGGTACCCCTGGATCGCCTACGGCGTGCCGTCGCTCGAGAGCGGGCGCTGGTGGACGCTGCTGACCGGGCCGTTCCTCGCCGTGGTCCCGCCCTTCTACCTGGCCATGACCGGCAGCTTCGCGGTGTTCGTGGGCTGGGCGGAGTGGCGGCTGGGCACCGGGCTCGCCGCTCTCACGGCGGTCGCCGGGCAGCTGGTGGGCATCCTCGCCGCACTCGTCTTCCTGCTGCTGGTGCGCGGCACCGGCTGGCCGTGGGCGGAGGCGACCAGTCGACTGCTCGACGTCGGGTTCTCGGCGGGAGCGCTCGCCGCGCTCGCGGTGACCAGCGCGACCCTGCGCCCCCCGTGGCGGCTGCGGCTGCGGCTCGCGCTGACCCTCTACGTCCTCGCCTCGGCCGCCTACCTCGGCACCCTCGCCGATCTCGAGCACCTGGTCGCGGTGCTCATCGCGCTGGCGGTGGGGCCACGGCTCGTCCGCGGGCGCGCGGTGCCGGCCGGCCGGCCGAGCCGCCGGGAGTGGCGGCTGCTCGCGGTGTTCCTGCTGCTCCTCATGGCGGCCGGATCGGTGCTCGGCTTCCTGGTCCCGAACGACGGCCCGCTAGGCCCCACCGGGGACCCGGAGGCGAGCTGGCTGGATCTCGTCATCACCCTCGTCGGGGTGGCGCTTCTGGTGAACGGCCTGCGCAAGGGGTACCGGGTGGCGTGGCGCTGGGCGGTGGGGCTGGCGGGGGCCAACGTGGCCGTCGGCCTGCTCGCCGCGGTCGTGTTCGTCCTGGCGGCGCTGTTCGAGGACGCCACCGCGGTCCTCGACCAGCCGGGCATGTTCGTGGCCGACCGGCTCGCGTGGGCGGCCCTGCTGGTGCTGCTCCTCGTCGGGCGGCGGGCGTGGCGGGTGCCCTCGCGACGGGCCCGGCGGGCGGTCGGCGGGATCACCGACCGGGAGACGGCGGTCCGGCTGCTCGAGCGGCACGGCGGCGGGACCGTCTCGTGGATGGCCACCTGGCCGGACAACGAGTGGTTCGTGACGGCCGACGGCGAGGCCTGTGTGGCCTTCCAGCGGCACGCGGGCGTGGCCATCGGCCTCGGCGACCCGATCGGACCGGAGCCGCTCCCGGCCCTCGAGGAGTTCGCGGTGCGCAACGAGACGGCCGGGCTCGTCCCCTGCCTGTTCTCGGCCTCCGACGCGACCGCCCGCGCCGCTCGGGGGGCGGGCTGGCTCACCGCGCAGGTCGCCGAGGACACGCTGGTCGACCTGCCCGGACTGGAGTTCCGGGGCAAGGCGTGGCAGGACGTGCGGTCGGCGCTGAACAAGGCGGCCAAGCAGGGCATCACCCACCGGCTCGTCCGGCTCGGCGAGGAGCGGCGCGCCGTCGTCGACCAGGTCCGCGAGCTCTCCGAGCAGTGGGTGGGCGAGAAGGGGCTGCCCGAGATGGGGTTCACCCTGGGCGGCGTCGACGAGGCACTCGACCCGCACGTCCGCGTGGGTCTGGCCGTCGACGCCGACGGCCTGGTGCACGGCGTGACCTCGTGGCTGCCGGTCCACGCGCCCGGCGGGACCGTGGTGGGCTGGACGCTGGACGTCATGCGACGGCGCGAGGGCGGGTTCCGGCCGGTCGTCGAGTTCCTCATCGCCTCGGCCTGCCTGGCGTTCCGCGAGGAGGGAGCGAGGGTCGTGTCGCTCTCGGGTGCACCGCTGGCCCGCACCGACGTCGCCGGGGACACCGCGGTGCTCGACCGGCTCCTCGACACTCTCGGCGCGCGGCTGGAACCGCTCTACGGCTTCCGCTCGCTGCACGCGTTCAAGGCGAAGTTCCAGCCGCGGTACGAGCCCATGCACCTGGTGTTCCGGGACGAGGCCGACCTGCCGCGCCTGGGTGTCGCGCTGACCCGCGCCTACCTGCCGGACACCTCGGCCCGGGAGCTCGTGCGCCTCGCCCGTGGCTAGCGCGGACGTCTCCCCTGGTCAGGCGCTCTCGCTAGAGTCCGCTGCATGGCCGAGACCCCCGCTCAGGTGACCGACGAGGAGTTCGCGCCGACCGAGCGTGGTGCGGCCGAGCGCATGACGTTCTTCTCCGACGCCGTCGTCGCGATCGCGATCACGCTGCTCGCGGTCGACCTTCCGGTTCCCCAGGGCGACACCGTCGCCGAGCTGGCGGCCGGGTTCGCCGCCAACCGCGGCGAGTACCTGGCCTTCCTCATCAGCTTCGCGGTGATCGCCCGGCACTGGATCAGCCACCACCGGGTGTTCCGCTACGTCGGGCGCGCCACGCTCCCGCTGATCTGGCTGAACATGCTGTGGCTGCTGATCATCGTGCTCACGCCGTTCTTCACCCGGCTCATCGCCGAGGACCACATCGACTTCGCCCGCTTCGCCGCGTACGCCCTCGCCGAGACGCTGCAGATCGGGACGTTCGCCGCCGTCCTCGCGGTCCTCAGCCGCACCCGCGGGTTCATCCCGGGGACGCCGCAACAGCTCGTCCGCTACGGCTGGGTACCCTCGGCGATCACCGGATTCGCCTTCCTGGTGTCCATCCCGCTGTTCCCGCTGCTCGGCGCCTGGTCGTTCGGGGTCTGGGCGGTGGTGCCGTTCCTCGGCGACCGCGTCACCAACGCCATGGGCATCACCGGCCGGGACGACGTCTAGGGGCGCCCCCAGGCCGGCGGGGCGTCACCGCAGGACGGCCCCGACCCGCTCGGCGGCAAGGGCGACCGCGGCGTCGCGCGCCGCGTTCGCCTCCTCGTTCGTGAGCGTGCGGTCCGCCGCCCGGAACCGGAGCGCGTAGGCCAGCGAGCGGTTGCCGTCACCGACCTGTGCGCCGGTGTAGACGTCGAACAGCCGGACCTCCTCGAGCAGCTCGCCGCCGCCCTCGGTCAGCGCCGCGGCGACGTCGGCGGCCGGGACGGCCTCGTCCGTGACCAGGGCGACGTCGACCGAGACCGGCGGGTACGGCGAGATCCGGGGCGCGGGACGCTCGTCGCGCAGCGGGATCGCGTCGAGGTCGAGCTCCATCGCGCAGGTGCGCGGCGGCAGGCCCAGCGCCTCGACGACCTTCGGGTGCAGCTCGCCGGCGTGCCCGACGACCCACTCCCCCACCCGCAGGGCGGCGCACCGGCCCGGGTGCCACGGCGCGAGGTCGGCCTGGGTCACCCGCAGGACCACGCCCGCCGCCGTACCCACGAGGCGGCCCGCCTCGATCGCGTCCTGCCAGCCGGCCCGACGCCCCGGGCCCCACCATCCGCGCGGCTCGCGGTCCCCGGACAGCACGACGCCGACGTGCACGGGCTGCGCGGGCAGCGCCGCCCCGATCCTCGCGATCTCGGAGTCGGTCGGCCGCCCGTCGACGCCGGGGTCGGGCATCGGCACGGGATCGTGGTGCGGGAGCACGACCTGCCCCACCGTGTACAGCGCGAGGTCGTCGAACCCGCGGGCCTTGTTGCGCACCAGGATCTCGAGCAGCCCCGGCAGGAGCGTCGTCGCGAGCCGGTCGCGGTCGGCGTCGAGCGGGTTGGCGACCGTCACGGTGCGCCGCCGGACGTCGTCGGCGGGCAGGCCCAGCGCGTCCCAGGCCGCGTCGCCGACGAACGGGAACGGCTCCACCTCGACGTGCCCGGCCTCGGCAAGCGCGCGGGACACGGCCCGCTTCCGCAGCTGGGCGGGGCTGAGCCCGCGCCCGGCGGGCGCCGGCGGCAGGATCGACGGGATGGTCTCGAAGCCCTCGAGCCGCAGGACCTCCTCGACCAGGGCGGCGGGCAGGTCCAGGTCCGGTCGCCAGGAGGGGGGTGTGGCGACGACCGTGGTGGTCGAGCCGGTCCGGCCGACGCCGCTCGTCTCCAGCTCGACCGAGCAGCCGACCTGGGTGAGCCGCGCGACCGTGGCCCCGCGCTCGTAGATGACACCGGCGGTGCGGTCCGGCAGGTCCAGCGGCATCCGCACCGGCGGGAGCACCGGCGCGGCGCCGATGTCCGTGCGGCCCGGCTCGATCCGGCCGCCGCCGTGCTCCACCAGCAGGTTCGCGACGCGCTCGGCCGCGATCGGCGGCAGCTGCGGGTCGACGGACCGCTCGAACCGCTTGGCCGCCTCGCTGGGCAGCTTGTGCCGGCGCGCGGCGCGCGCGATCACGGTCGGCGCGAAGTGCGCGGCCTCGATCACGACGTCGACCGACCCGGTCTTGTCCAGCGGGATCTCGGTGGACGCGCCGCCCATGACGCCGGCGAGGCCGACCGTGCCGGAGTCGTCCGCGATGACCAGGTCGTCCGGGTCGAGGGTGCGCTCGACGTCGTCGAGCGTGCGGAGCTTCTCCCCCGCCTCGGCCCGGCGCACCACGATGTCGCCCTGCAGCCGGGTCGCGTCGTAGGCGTGGATCGGCTGGCCGAGGTCGAGCATCACGAAGTTGGTGACGTCGACGGTCAGCGAGATCGGGCGCATCCCCGCGGCGAGCAGCCGGCGCTGCATCCACCACGGGGTGGGCGCGCCGGCGTCGACACCGGTGACCCGGCGGGTGACGAAGCGCGGGCACGCCGCCTCGTCGGCGATGCGCACCGGCCAGGCCGGGCCCTCCGCCTCCGGGACCTGCACCCGTCGCGCGGGGTCGGTGTAGTCCTCGCCGAGCGAGGCGGCCAGCTCGCGGGCGATCCCGCGCACGGCGAAGCAGTAGCCCCGGTCCGGGGTGATGGCCAGCTCGACGACCGGGTCGTCGACCCCCAGGAGCGGCAGCGCGTCGTCGCCGGGCTCCGCGGTGCCGGGCGGCAGCACGAGGATGCCGGAGTGGTCGGCGCCGAGGCCGAGCTCCTTGGCGGAGCAGATCATCCCGTCCGAGGTGCGGCCGTAGGTCGTGCGCGCCGAGATGGGGAACGGCCCGGGCAGCACGGCACCGGGCTGGGCGACCACCACGAGGTCGCCGGCGACGAAGTTCCGCGCGCCGCAGACGATGCCCCTGGTCTGCCCACCCGCCCCGCCGCCGAGGTCGACCCGGCAGAACCGGATCGGCTTCTTGAACTCGGTGAGCTCCTCGATCTCCAGGACCCGCCCGACGGTCAGCGGGCCGGTGAGCTCCGGCGTCGCGTGGACCTCCTCGAGCTCCAGTCCGACGCGCACGAAGGCCTCGCCGACCGCCTCCGCGTCGACGGGCACCTCGGCGACGTGGTCGCGCAGCCAGGACAGGGGGACTCGCACCGAATACTCCTCAGATACCGAACGCGCGGCTGAACCGGACGTCGCCCTCGACCATGTCCCGCATGTCGGGCAGACCGTTGCGGAACTGCAGCGTGCGCTCCAGGCCCATGCCGAACGCGAAGCCGGAGTACACCTCCGGGTCGACGCCGCAGGCACGCAACACGTTGGGGTTGACCATGCCGCAGCCGCCCCACTCGACCCAGCCGGCGCCGCCCTTCTTCTCCGGGAACCAGACGTCCACCTCGGCGGACGGCTCGGTGAAGGGGAAGAAACTCGGTCGCAGGCGGGTGGTGGACTCCTCGCCGAACATGGCGCGGGCGAAGGCGTCGAGCGTGCCCTTGAGGTGCGCCATGGTGATCCCCTCGTCCACCGCCAGGCCCTCGACCTGGTGGAAGACCGGGGTGTGGGTCGCGTCGAGCTCGTCCGTGCGGAAGGTCCGGCCCGGGCAGACCACGTACACGGGCAGCTCGCGCTCGAGCAGGGCCCGGACCTGCACGGGAGAGGTGTGCGTGCGCAGCACCGTGCCGGAGTCCTGCCCGGCAGCCCCGGATCGTTCGTCGGCGAGGTAGAACGTGTCCTGCATGGTGCGGGCCGGGTGGTCCTTGCCGAAGTTGAGCGCGTCGAAGTTCAGCCAGGAGGACTCCACCTCGGGACCCTCGGCGACCTCGTAGCCCATCGCGACGAACACGTCCGCGATCCGCTCGGCGATCTGCGTGATCGGGTGCCGGGCACCGCGGGGCCGGCGGTCCCAGGGCAGGGTGACGTCGACGGACTCCTCGGCCAGCACACGCGCATCGCGCTCGGCGAGGAGCACCTCACGGCGGGCGTCGAAGGCGGCCTGGACCTCCTGGCGGGCGGCGTTCACGCGCTTGCCCGCGTCCGCCCGCTCCGGGCCGGGCAGGCTGCCGAGGGAGCGGCGGGCCAGCAGCACCGGGGCCTTGTCGCCGAGGTGCGCGGGCTTGACCGCGGCCAGGGCGTCGAGGTCACCGGCGGCGTCGAACGCCTCGACCGCGGCCTTGACGGCGGCGTCCAGCGACGCGGCGTCGAGCAGGTTCTCGGTCATCGGGTTCCCTCATGCACGGTCGGTGATCCTAGAACGGCGGGTCTGACGGAGTTGCGCGGCGCTGGCGTACAGGCAGATCGCCGCGGCGGCGGCCAGGTTGAGACTCTCGGCGCGGCCGTACAGCGGGACCCGGACGCGGTGGTCGGCGGCCTCCAGCACGGACTCCGGGAGCCCGTGTGCCTCCCCGCCGAGAATCCATGCCACCCGGCCGCCGAGGACCTCGGCGGCCTCCGGGGAGTGCAGGTCGAGCTCGCCGTGCCCGTCCGCCGCGAGCAGGGTGAGCCCGGCGTCGCGGCAGGCCGCGAGCACCCGGGGGGTGTCCCGGTCGCGGGCGACCGGGAGGTGGAAGACGCTGCCGGTGGAGGCCCGCACGGCCTTGCCGTTGTGCGGGTCGACGCTGTCCCCGGCCAGCAGCACGGCGTCGGCACCCGCCGCGTCGGCCGCGCGCAGGACCGTGCCGGCGTTGCCGGGCTCCGCGACGCCGGCGAGGACCGCGACGAGCTGCGGGCAGCCGGCGAGCGCCTCGGCCACCGGGACGTCGATCAGGTCGCAGACCGCCACCAGGCCCTGCGGGGTGACCGTGTCGGAGAGGATCTCGGCGACCCGGTCGCCCACGGTCGTCACCGGGATGCCCTGGCCCTCGGCGGTCCCGATGATGTCGGGGTTGCGCTCGATCGCCGACGGGGTCGCGAAGAGCTCGTGCACCCGGACCTCTCCGGTGACGGCCTCGCGGACGGCCTGGGCACCCTCGACGAGGAAGCGACCGGCCTTCTCACGGCCCGCGCGCCGCAGCAGCTTGCGGGCTGCCACGACGCGCGGGGTGCGTTCCGTTCCGAGCATCTGCTCGGTCAGGCGGCGCTCTCGTTCTGCGCCGCCTGGGCCGGGACGTTGGCCTTGGCGACCTCGACCAGGGCGGCGAACGCGGTCGGGTCGCTGATCGCGAGCTCCGACAGGTTCTTGCGGTCCACCTCGACGCCCGCGGCCTTGAGGCCCTGGACGAAGCGGTTGTAGGTCATGCCGTTGGCGCGGGCCGCGGCGTTGATGCGGGTGATCCACAGCTGCCGGAAGTCGCCCTTCTTGGCACGACGGTCCCGGTAGGCGTAGGTCATCGAGTGGAGCTGCTGCTCCTTCGCCTTGCGGTACAGCCGCGACCGCTGACCGCGGTAACCGCTCGACGCCTCGAGGATCGTCCGGCGCTTCTTCTGGGCGTTCACCGCGCGCTTCACGCGTGCCATGGGTCTGTCCTGTCTCTCGGGTGGCCGGCCCCGGGGGCTGGGCAGGCCGGTTCAGCGGGTGGGTGCGGCGAGCCTCGCGCAGACGTTCGCTACGCGAGCTCCGCTCGCATCGACGTTCGCTACGCGAGCTCCGCTCAGCGGCCGAGCAGCTTCTTGACGCGCTTGACGTCGGCCTTGTTCACGGGGACGACGCCGGAGAGGTCCCGGGTCTCCTTGCTCGACTTGACCTCGAGGCGGTGGCGCAGACCGGTCTGCTGGCGCAGGAGCTTGCCGCTGCCGGTCACCTTGACCCGCTTGGCCGTTCCCTTGTGCGTCTTGTTCTTGGGCATGGCTGATCCGTTCGGTGTCGCGGTGCGCCCGGGGACGCACCGTGGGGGACCTCCCGGCCGGGACCGGGAGGTTCGTGCCGCTTGCTGCAGACTCAGGCCTGGGGCTCGGCCTCCGCGGCGGCGGCCTGTTGGGCCGCCGGACGCTTGGCCGGCTTCTTGGTCGGAGCGAGCACCATCGTCATGTTGCGGCCGTCCTGCTTCGGGGCGGCCTCGACGGTCCCGAGCTCCTGCACGTCCTCGGCGAGCCGCTGCAGCAGCCGGTAGCCCAGCTCGGGCCGGCTCTGCTCACGACCGCGGAACATGATGGTGACCTTGACCTTGTTTCCACCCTCGAGGAAGCGCACGACGTTGCGCTTCTTGGTCTCGTAGTCGTGGGTGTCGATCTTCGGCCGGAGCTTCTGCTCCTTGATCACCGTGAGCTGCTGGTTCCGCCGGGACTCCCGGGCCTTCTGCGCGCTCTCGTACTTGAACTTGCCGTAGTCCATGAGCTTGCAGACGGGCGGGCGGGCCTGGGCCGCGACCTCGACGAGATCGAGCTCGGCCTCCTGCGCCAGCCGCAGTGCGTCCTCGATACGCACGATGCCGACCTGCTCGCCGTTCGGGCCGACGAGTCGGACCTCGGGAACGCGGATGCGGTCGTTGATGCGTGTCTCTGTGCTGATGGGGTCTCCTCGTTGTGCCGTCATGTCCCGCGACGACAAGCAAAGACCCGTCGATCGGCGGACCGCTCGATGGCGTCCGCCGGACCGTGACCCGGACACCTGTCAGGCGGTGAGCGGGTGGGAGCGGGGCTCCACTTGATCGCCCTGACGCGCGGTGCAACGCGCGACGGGGTGGTCGCATTCCGCAGGGTACACGGCGGCTTCTCCCCCGTCACCGCAGGGGGGCGGGGCTGGCGCATGATCGTCGCACCAGGAACGAAGTCCGCGCTGAGCGCGGATTGCGTTCCACTCCCGGCGATCACGATCGGGATGTCGGCACGAGTTCTCGCGAAACGGCCCGCAGCGACCACCGCGCGGATCATCCTGCCCGGCATGTCCCTGGATCGGATCGTGGAACGGCAGGCGGGCGTCGTCGGCCTGGCACAGGCGCTGGACTGCGGGCTGTCCGAGGACCAGATCGCCCGCCGCGTCGCGAGCGGCCGCTGGGTCCGGCTGCACCCGCGGGTCTTCCTCGTCGCCGGCCACCGCCGGGGCGACGAGGCGCGCATCCGGGCCGCTTCCTTGTGGGCCGGTCCGACCGGTGCGCTCTCCGGGGCCACCGCCGCGCACCTGCACGGCATGCTCGCCCGGTGCCCGCCGATGGTGCAGGTCACGGTGCCCGCGCGGCTCCGACGCCGACCGACGCCGGGGATCACGCTCCGTCGCCGCGACCTCGCCCCGGCCGATGTCGAGGTCGTGGAGGGCATCCGGGCGACCGCGGCGCCGCTCACCGCCCTGGAGACCGCCCTCGCCCTACCCGACGGCTCGGCGTTCCTCGACCGCGCCCTGCAGCGGCACGTGCGGTTCGCCGCGGTCCTCCGCGCCTACCACCGCAACATGGGGGCGCGCGGCTGGAAGCGGACGGGCCGGTTGATCGCCGCCGCGGCGGACCGGGCGGAGTCGGAGGCCGAGCGGCGGTTCCTCGCCCTCCTGCGGACAGCCGGCATCACCGGCTGGGTGCTCGGTCTGCAGACCCCTGCCGGCGAGGTCGACGTCGCGTTCCCGCTCGCCCGGGTCGCCGTCGAGGTGGACGGCTGGGCATGGCACGTCGACGTCGAGCGCTTCCGCGCCGACCGGCGGAAGCAGAACGCACTGGTGATCGACGGGTGGACGCTGCTCCGGTTCACCTGGCACGACCTCGTGAACCGGCCCGAGGCCGTCGTCGCGCAACTGCGGACAGCCCTCCGCCGCGCGGCGTGATCGTCAGATGTGGAACGACGTCCGTGCTGAGCGCGGAGTGCGTTCCACAGCCGGTGATCAGCGGGCGGTGAGCGCGCCCTGGCGGGCGGCGCGGCGCTCGAACCAGACCGTCATCAGCGGGGGGATGCTGGAGATCAGGGCGAGGACCAGGGTGCCGGCGCTCCAGCGGAGGCGGCGGGCGGCGAGCAGCGTCACGACCAGGTACAGCACGAACAGGGCGCCGTGGATCGGGCCGAAGACCTGCACGCCGATCTCGTTCTGCACGACCACGTACTTGAAGAACATGCCGATCAGCAGGCCCGCCCAGGAGCAGGCCTCGGCGATCGCGACGGCGCGGAAGAGCCGGCCGATACCGGTGACGGTGCTCGACGTGGTCGGGTCGGTGCTCGTGCTCATCGCGCTCCCAGTCTGGTTCGTCCGGATCGGCGGTCCCCCTCCATGGTGCCGCACCACGACCGCGCAACTTCTACCGGGTGTCGAACTCCACGTCGGCGATGAGTTCCGGCGGCGGGCCCGGTCACCCGTACGACAGCCCGACCACCGAGGAGGAGCCGTGACCGCCGCGACCGCCCGCACCGTCCCGACCCTCGACCTGGAGCCCGCCGCGCGCCGGCTGGCCGCGCTGCTCCCGGCGATCCGGGCCGAGCAGCTCACCGACCCGACGCCGTGCCCCGACTTCACCGTCGCCGCGCTGCTCGACCACCTGATGGGCCTCACCACGGCCTTCACCGACGCCGCCCACAAGACCCCGACCGGTGGCGCGCCGACGCCGTCGGCCGACCACCTCGACCCCGACTGGCGCACCGAGCTGCCGGACCGGCTGGCCGCGCTGGTCACCGCCTGGCGCGAGCCCGCCGCGTGGGAGGGCGAGACCGAGGCCGGTGGCGTCGTGCTGCCGGCGCACGTGCACGGCGTCGTCGCGCTCGACGAGATCGTGCTGCACGGGTGGGACCTGGCCCGCGCGACGCGGCAGCGATTCTCGGTCGACGCCGCGAGCGCGGCCGCGTGCCTGGAGTTCTGCTCGTCGTTCGCCCAGGGCGACGCGGTCGAGGGGCTGTTCGGGCCGGCCGTCCCCGTCGGCGAGGGAGCCCCGGTCTTCCACCGGGTGCTGGGCCACGCCGGTCGCGACCCCCACTGGTCCCCGACCCGGTAGCCGCCGGGGGCGCGGCGACAATGCCGCTGTGGAACGGCCCCGTCTCCAGACCCTCGGCGTCCATGCGGGCAACGACGTCGACCCGGGCACCGGCGCCATCCGCACGATGTCGGGGTTCGGCGGGATGCTCGCGTTCGCGGTCCGCGGGGACGCGGACACCCAGAACCGGTTCGTCGCGAACCTGCGGGTGATCACGTCCGCGGTCTCGCTCGGGCACGACGAGTCGCTGATCGTGCACGTCTCGGCCGGCGACGAGCGCGCCGCCGCCTACCCGGAGGAGTTCCGGCGCTGGGGGGCACCTGCGCTTCTCCGTCGGGCTCGAGGACCCGCGGGATCTCGTCGCCGACCTCGACCGCGCACTGACGGAGACGCTCGGCCCCCGCTGACCCACCGGCCCTACGCCCACCCGTAGCCGGACCTCTCGCCCGCGGGTGGCTTCCGCCTGACCAGCGTCACGGGGACGTCGCCGGCGATCGACCTCAGATCACCTCGTCCAGCTCGGCCTGCATCTGCGCCGCTTCGACGTCGCGCGCGACGGCCTGGGCGAGCAGCGTCCGCAGCACGAGCACGATGAGCGCGACCCCCAGGACGGCCACGCCGACCCCGCCCATGATGACGGTGACGCCCGGGTCGTCGCGCTGGCCCGGCGCGTTGAGGACCGTGACCGCGAACCACACGAGGGCAGCCGCCACGATCGTGCCGGTCAGGACGTCCACGTACCGGAAGGCGGCGTGGGAGAACACGGTTCCTCGCCGCACCATCGTCACCAGCCGCCAGATGCAGACCAGGGCGACCTGGACCGACACCATGCCCAGGATCGTGACCACGCGCAGCGGGGTCAGCGGGAGCGTCCCGTCCTCCGGGTCGGTGGCCAACGCCCATACCATCCCCGCCTGCACGAACACGGTGCCGGCGAGCACCGCCACGAGCACGGCGCGCAACGCACCCGTCGCCAGAGTCCCCATGAGCACCATCCTCTCGATCGTCGACAGTAATCTATCGATTTTCGAGAGGGTGGACAAGGGTCGGGCACCGAGGAGGGCGACCGGTCGACTCGTCGCAGTGCTCCTCGCGGTCGTCGCCGCGACCCCGTTCCGAACGCGCGACTCACGCCGCCGGAACGCGCGACTCACGCCGCGGAACTCGCAACCCGCGCTGCCGGAACTCCCGACTCGCGCTGCCGGAACGCGCGACTCGCGAGTCAGCCGTTGTCGCCGCCGGGGCCGTTGCCGCCGCCGTCGTTCCCGCTGTTCTCGGTGCCGGCGTCGTTCCCGCGGGTGGAGGTCGTGTCGCCCTGGTCGGGGGCGGGCGGTGCGGCGACCCGGACGGACGGGATGGTGCCGGTGAGGTAGCGGGGGTCGGTGGGCGGGAGCGGGACCACCGGCTGCCCGGCGAGGATGTCGCGGAAGGCGCGGTAGAAGGTGCGCGCGGGGGCCTTGCCGCCGTAGATGGTGCCGCCCGCGCAGGTGTGCGGCGGGTTGCCGTCGCAGATCGGGCTCGGCGAGCGGGAGTCGTCGAACACGATGGCGGCGCCCGCGAGCTGCGGCGTCGCGCCGACGAACGCGGCGGACTTGTACTCCTGCGTCGTCCCGGTCTTCGCCGCGATCGGCCGGTTCCAGCCCATCTGGTCGGCGGCGGCAGCCGAGGTCCCGCCCGCGGCGTCGTCCTTCGACAGGCCGGTCATCAGGGTGTCGGCGATCGCGGGGTCGAGCGCCTGCCGGCAGGCGGGCCGGGTGACCGGCACCGCCGCGCCCGTCCGGTCCGTGACCGCCTGCAGCGGCGACGGGGGGCACCAGGTGCCGTGGCTCGCGAGGGTGGCCTGCACGTTCGCCAGCTCCAGCGCGCTGGTCGGCGTGACGCCGAGGGTGAACGACGCCTGGTTCTGCCGCTTCATCACGTCGGCGATCGAGGCCGTGCCCGGCGTGCCGCTGTACGGCGTCTCGGCCAGGGAGGTGAGTCCCAGCCGGACCGCCATGTCGACCACGGGCGCGACGCCGGTGCTCTCCTCCAGCTTGACGAAGGCGGTGTTGGGCGACTCGGCCAGCGCGTCCTGCAGGGTCAGCGCCGTGCGGTAGGTGCCGGCGTTGCCCACCGGGATCGGCCGCCCGGCGCCGTTCCGGTAGATCGGCGAGGTGTACCCGCTGGGCGGCACCGGGATCACCGTGTCGATCCCGACGAGGTGCTGCTCCATCGCCGCCGCCGCCGTGAAGATCTTGTAGACCGACCCCGCGCCCATGTTCTCCGGCTCGTAGGGCAGCCCGTAGCTCGACTGGCCCGGCGCGTTGCCGAAGGTGCGGTTGGCGGCCAACGCGACGACCCGGTGGGTGTCGGCACCGGGCCGGACCACGGCCATGACGTCGGCGACGTGCGGCTGCCGCGGCGGGACCTGCTCGTCGATCGCCGCCTTGGTCGCGGCGAGCGCGTCGGCGTCGAGGCTGGTCCGGAGCGTGTAGCCGCCGCCGGCGAGGTCCTCGGTGCGGAAGCCGGACCGCTCGAGGTAGGCCAGCACGTAGTCGCAGAAGTAGCCCGCGTCGCCGGCGCCGATGCAGCCCTCGGCCGGGATCGAGGGGTCGGGCACCACGCCGAGCGGCGCCGCCGCCGCCTCCGCGGCCTGGTCCGGGGTGATCGCCCCCTGTTGCCGCAGCGCCTCGATCACGACGTCGCGCCGGCCGGCGGCGACGTCGGGGTGCGCGACGGGGTCGTACTCGGCCGGGCTCTGCACCATGCCGGCCAGCAACGCCGCCTGCGGGACGGTGAGCACCGAGGCGTCGACGCCGAAGTACGTCCGGGCCGCGGCCTGCACGCCGTACGTCCCGTGGCCGAAGTAGACGACGTTGAGGTAGCGGGTGAGGATCTCGTCCTTCGACAGCTCGTGGTCGAGGCTGACGGCGAGCTCAGCCTCCTTGAGCTTGCGCGCGTAGCTGGGCGCGACCGCGGCCCGGCGCTCGGCGTCGGTACGCGCGGCGACGTAGAGGTCGTAGTTCTTGACGTACTGCTCGGTGAGCGTCGAGGCACCCTGCGTCGCCCCGCCGTTCGAGTTGTTGACCAGTGCGCGGACGGCGCCGATCGGGTCGAAGCCGCCGTGCTCGTAGAAGCGCCGGTCCTCGATCGCGACGATCGCGGCCTTCATCGCCGGCGAGATCCGGCCGCTCGCGACGGGGACGCGGTACTGGTCGTAGAGGGAGGCGACGGTCCGGCCGCGCGAGTCCTGGACCGTGGTCACCGCGGGCAGGACCCCGGCCTCCAGGTCCGCGTTCGTGCCGACCGCGGAATCGCTCACCGCGTCCGCCAGCAGCCCGATTCCGCCGGCGAACGGGAACAGCATTCCGGCGACCAGGACACCGGCCACGACGGCCAGCACCACCAGCCTCCGCACACCCCAGGAGAGACCCACGGGTGCATTGTCTACCAGCAGGGACCGTGGGCCGCCGGTGAGCCGGACGGCGTCGCGAAACACCTCTTCCGGACGATCATCAGCAATTCGGACGCGATTCCCGGGGACCGTTCGGGAATTGCGGACCCGGCTCTGGAAGACGATTCCGGGGAGGCGCACACTGGCGGCTCGGACGAGCGGGAGGTCGACGATGGGTGAGCTGAGCGTCTGGCACTGGCTGGTCGTGCTCGCGGTGTTCGTGCTGCTGTTCGGCGCACGCAGGCTGCCCGAGGCCGCGCGCAGCCTGGGCCGGTCCGCCCGCATCCTCAGGGCCGAGCTGCACGCCGAGGACCCCTCACCCGTGGCGCCCGCCGCGCCGCCGGCGACCTCGGGATCGCCTGCCGCGGAAGGGCAGCGTCCCGGCGCGGGCTGAGGAGTCCCGTCCGTCGGCCGGTCGACAAGGGCGCGGACGCGCGCCTAGCGTCACGCCCGTGAAGGTCAGGATCGGCATCGGGTCGTTGCCCGTCGGGAACGGCACGGGCGAGGTCGGCGGGTTCGCGGAGCTGGTCGACGAGCTGGAGGCCCGCGGGATCGACTCGCTGTGGTTGCCCGACCTGGTCGGCACCGACTCCGTCGACGCCCTGACCGGGATGGCGTTCGCCGTCGGCCGGACCCGCTCGCTCAAGGTGGGCACGGGGGTGGTCGTGCTGCCCGGCCGCAACCCCGCGCTGGTCGCGGCGCAGCTGGCGTCCCTGGCGGCGCTGGCGCCCAAGCGGGTCCTGCCCGTGTTCGGCGTCCGGTCGGCCCGGCCGCGGGAGCGCCAGCTCTACCCCGTGCCCGAGGGCCGGCGGGCCGCGGTGTTCGAGGAGGCGCTCCTCGTCGTGCGGCGGTTGCTGGCCGAGGAGCGGGTCACGCACCACGGCGAGTTCTTCGACCTCGACGACGTCACGATCGGCCCGCGTCCGCCCGGGCGGCTCGACCTCTGGCTCGGCGGGCGCGCGCCCGTCGGGCTCGAGCGGATCGGCCGGCTCGCCGACGGCTGGTTGGGCAGCTTCGTCACACCGGTCGAGGCCGCCGAGTGCCGGGCGACGATCGAACGGGCGGCGGCCGCGGCCGGCCGGGAGGTCGAGGAGGACCACTACGGGACGAACCTCGCCGTCGTCCCGCCCGAGGCCACCCCGGCGCAGGTCGACGCCGCCCTCGCGGCCTCCCTGGACCGGCGCCCGGACGTCGACCCGCAGAAGATCGTGGCGCACGGCTGGGCCGAGGCACGCGACCGGATCCGCGAGTACGTCGACGCGGGGCTGTCCAAGTTCGTCGTGCGCCCGGCCACGCCCGTCGGCTCCTGGCGCGGCTTCCTCGACGCGTTCGACCATGAGCTGCGCCCGCTCGAGACGTGAGCGGGCGCGACCGGTGTGGCAGGGTCGACGACGTGAGCGCGCGACGGGTCCGTGATCGGGACGAGGCGGGCCGGGCGCGCAACGCCCGCCCCCGCGACGCGGCCGGGCGCCCCCTCCCCTACGGCGCCCCCGGGGTCCCGCAGATCCCCGACGATCTCGACCTCACCCCCGAGGAGACCGTCGCCGAGGCCCAGCGGCTGCTCGACGACGGCCTGCCGTTCCAGGCGCACGAGGTGCTGGAGGCGGCGTGGAAGTCCGCCGGGCCGGAGACCCGCGACCTGTGGCGAGCCCTCGCCCAGTACGGCGCCGGGCTCACGCACGCCCAGCGCGGCAACGCCCGCGGCGCCGTCTCGCTGCTCGAGCGCGCCTCGGACGGCATCGCCCGCTGGGTCGGCGACCCGCCCGCGGGCCTCGACCTGCGAGGCCTGCAGGACCACGGCTTCGCCCTGGCCGCGCGGATCGAACGGGCGGGCACCACGGACGGCGTGACGCCCGAGGACCTCCGCCCGTCCCTCCGCCCCTGACCGGGACCGGCGACGCCGACCGCGCCGCTCCCGACCCCGCCGATCCCGACCCCGCCGATCCCGACCCCGCCGATCCCGACCCCTCCGATCCCGAGCCCGCCGATCCCGAGCCACGCCCGTCGCCGAACCCCGCCGGCCCGGGCCCTCGCCGCCTCAGGACACGGCGACCTCGTCGACCGCGCGGAGCACCCGCAGGACGTTGCGGCCGGCCAGCTTCCCGCAGTCCGCGGCGCTCCAGCCGCGGGCGAGCAGGGCGTCGAACAGCCGCGGGTAGGCGCTGACGTCCTCGAGGCCGGCGGGCAGCTCGGCCACGCCGTCGTAGTCGCCGCCGATCCCGATGTGGTCGATCCCCGCGACCTCGCGCACGTGCTCGAGGTGGGCCACGACGTCGTCGAGCGTGGCGCCGGGCGGCGCCGGGCCGTCCCAGGCCGCGGCGAAGACCTCCCGCGCCCGCAGGTCCCGGTGGTCCTGCCCGGCGGCGGCCATGGCCTCGGCGAGCCGGGCGTCCCACTCGGCGACCGCACGGGAGACGAACCGCGGGACGAAGGTCACCATGCAGACGCCGCCGTTGCGCCGCAACGACTCCAGGACGTCGTCGGGCACGTTGCGGGGATGGTCGGTGACCGCGCGGGCCGACGAGTGCGTGAACAGCGCGGGTGCGGTGGTGGTGGCGAGGGCGTCGCGCATCGTGGTGGTGGCGACGTGCGACAGGTCGACGATCATGCCGATCCGGTTCATCTCGGCGACGACCGCGCGGCCGAAGTCCGTCAGCCCGCCGTGCACCGGCTCGTCGGTCGCGGAATCGGCCCACTCGGTGTTCAGGTTGTGCGTGAGGGTCAGGTAGCGGACCCCGGAGCGGCGCAGCGCCCGCAGGACCTGCAGCGAGCCGCCGATGCTGTGCCCGCCCTCGGCGCCGAGCAGCGAGGCGATCCAGCCGTCGGCGAAGGAGGCCTCCACCTCCTCGGCGGTGGTGACCACGCGCAGCTCGGCCGGGTAGGTCTCGGCGAGCCGGTGCACCCGCTCCACCTGCTCGACGACGGCGCGGACGGCGGCGTCGCCGGTGAACGAGCAGGGCACGTAGACCGACCAGAACTGCCCACCCACCTTCCCCGCGCGCAGCCGCGGCAGGTCGGTGTGCAGCCGCGGCTCGCCCCGGGCCAGGTCGGGCTCGGGGTCGTCGAGGGTGCGCAGGGCCCACGGCAGGTCGTTGTGGCCGTCGATCAGCGGGGTGCCGGAGAGCAGGTCGGTGGCGTGCACAGCCGAGCAGTGTGCACCGGTGATCGTGGACCGGCAGACTGGGCCGCGTGGACGGCTCCCCCGCGTGGCCCGCCTGGCCCTGGTCCTGCCGCCGCGCGACGACGTCCTCGGCAACCCGGGCCTCCTCACGGTGCGACGCGCTGGTCGTCGCCACGGCGGGGTCCTCCGTGTACGGCTACGCGGCCGGTGGACCGGTGGCGTCGCCCTCGGTGAGCGGGATCGTGGTGACGCCCTCGGTGCCGACGTCGGGGATCTCTCGGCCGCTGGTGTTGTCCGAGACGGACACGGTGCGGCTGGAGCTCACCCCGCGGTGCGGGGCGCTGGCCCTCGAGGCGGACGGGATCGGCCACGGCGAGGTCGGGCCCGACGACCGGGTGGAGATCGCCGTGCAGACCGCGGCCGGGCGGGTGGTCCGGCTGTATCCGGACGTCCGGGCGCCCCGCAGCCGGGTCGAGCCGAGCCTGGTGGACCTCCCGCTCCTCCCCGAGCAGCTGCGCGAGCTGCTGCCCGGGGAGCTGCGGACCCGGCTGGAGGCCCGCGGCGGGTCGGCCTAGTAGAGGATCACGCCACGGATGTTCTTGCCGTCGTGCATGTCCTGGTAGCCCTGCTGGATCTGGTCGAGCGAGTAGGTCTTGGTGACCAGCTCGTCGAGCTTGAGGTGGCCCTGCTGGTACATCTCCAGCTGCCGCAGGATGCCGAAGCTCGGCGCGGAGGCACCGAACAGCGAGCCCTGCAGGCGCTTCTGGAACAGGGTCAGCTCGGAGATCGCGATCGGCACGCCGACCTCCGAGATGTCGCCCAGGCCGGTGACGACCGCGGTACCGGCCTTGCGGATCGCGCCGAAGGCCTGCGCGACGTGCTCGGCCTTGGTCACGCCGACGGTCACGATCGCCGAGTCGGCGCCCTGGCCGTTGGTGAACTGCTTGGCGAGCTCGGTGGCCTCCTCCATCGAGTCGACCGCGTGCGTGGCGCCCAGCTCCTGCGCCTTCTCGCGCTTGAAGGCCACCGGATCCACGGCGATGATGTTCGACGCACCGGCGTGCCTGGCACCCTGCACGGCGTTGATCCCGATGCCGCCGATGCCCATGACGATCACGGTGTCGCCCGGCTTGACCTCGGCGGAGTTCACCGCCGAGCCCCACCCGGTACCGACGCCGCAGCCGACGAGGCAGGCCTTGTCCAACGGGATGTCGTCCGGGACCACGACGGCCGAGTCGATCGCGACCGTGGTGGTCTCGCAGAAGGTCGAGATGCCGCACATCTGGCCGACGGGCCGGCCGTCGAGGTGGAGCCGGAAGCTCTCCGGGTCGTCCCAGCGCGACCCCTGCAGCAGGGTCGAGCCGAGGTCGCACAGGTTCTGCTGCCCGGTGGCGCACCACCGGCAGCGGCCGCAGCCGGGCAGGAACGAGAAGACGACGTGGTCACCCTCCTTGTAGCCCCGCGTGCCCGGGCCGACCTTGGTCACGATGCCGGCACCTTCGTGCCCGCCCGCGAACGGGTACACCCCGACCGGGATGTCGCCGGTGGCCACGTGGTCGTCGGAGTGGCACATGCCGGACGCGACCATCTTGACCTGGATCTCGCCGGACTGCGGGTCGTCCACCTCGAGGTCGACCACCTCGTACTTGCCCGGCGCCTGACGGATGACTGCTCCGCGGGTCTGCACTTCCTGTTCCTCCTGGGACACCGTCGTCACATGGGGAGATGCGCACCAGACACTATGGCCGGCTCCGGAAAAGGGGAAGAGGGAGGCCGTGGCGCGTCACGCATCTGTCGACTGTCCGCGAGTCGGGCCCTGAGCTCCCGCGAGTCGGGGTCTGGGCTCCCGCGAGTCGAGGTCTGGGCTCCCGCGAGTCGAGGTCTGGGCTCCCGCGAGTCGAGGTCTGGGCTCCCGCGAGTCGAGGTCTGGGCTCCCGCGAGTCGAGGTCTGAGCTCCCGCGAGTCGCGCCCTGGGCTTCGGCGAGTCGGGGTGCTCAGCGGGGCATGCGCCGCCAGAGCGCGCGCGGCGCGTGCCGGAGCAGGGCGAAGATCGGCTGCAGTACCCGGGGCACCCACACCTCGTCCCGCCCGGCGCGCACCGCGGCGACCGTGGCCTCGGCGACCTGGTCCGGGGTGCTGGAGAACGGCGCCGGCCGCATGCCCTCGGTCATCCGTCCGATGACGAAGCCCGGCCGCACCAGGACGAGCCGGACCCCCGACCCGTGCAGCGCGTCGGCGAGGCCGGAGGCGAACCCGTCGAGCCCGGCCTTCGCACTGCCGTAGACGTAGTTCGCGCGGCGGACGCGCGCTCCCGCAACGGACGAGAACACGACGATCGTGCCGCTCCCCCGGGCTCGTATGACCTGCGCGAGCTCGGTGAGGACCTGCACGTGCGCGACGTAGTCGGTGTGCACGATCTCTAACCCGCAACACACGTAAACCGGACAGACGAAAAGGCCCCCCTTGCCTCCGGAGCTGAGGGGAGACAAGGGGGGCCAAGACCGTTTCGCGGTAAAGAATTACGGATGGAGCCAAGCGAGATTGAGGCGGCCGAGAGCGTTCGTATTGTCAGCCTTAATTGTCACGCTGGACCCGCGCTCGTGGTAAACGTTGATCGTGAGGACGTCGTTCAAGTTGGCCCGGAAGGTAAGCGCAACATGCAGAACGAGAATCGAGCTGGTCGTCACTGCCTGAGACACAATCTGTGTCCCGTTGAGGGTACAGTACACCGACGAGAAAGCCGACGATCCGCCGCTCTGGTAGCGAATGGTCGCGGATGCTGTCCAAACGCCTGCGCGGTTCAGAGTGAAAGTCGATCCGCTTCCAGACGTCCCCTTAGTGACCAGGGTTGACGAAACGACCGTTGTGCCGAATAGAACCGGCACGACGGTTGCATGCGCCGCGCTCTGGTCGACGGCCATATTGAACTGCGCTTCGCAGCCTGCGGCAGCAAGGGCGTCGTTAAGGTCTGCGGCCCGGACCTTCTGTCCGGCGGTAAACGCCATGATGACTCCTTAAAGTCCGAGAACTGCCGGGTGGTAGAGCTGTACCGGCGCTCCGGCGGCCAATGCCTTAGTTACTGTCGATCCGTCTACGGCAAATGTCTGCGTAGTGCTCCCGCCCGTGATCGCAGTCACCGTCACCGGAATGCCGCCGATCTCGGCGGTCAGCGGGAAATCGTCGGCCGTAGTCGTCCACAGCGGGCCGGATGGCGTCGAGACAGAGAGCGACGTAGCTCCTGCCAACGCGGACGAGGCAAGCGTGGAGCCTGAGGTATCCGGCCGCCATACGAACTCGCCGTCGTCGTCGGCGTCTTCGGAAATAACCGCGATACGCCAGCGATCAAACGGGGAACAGTTCGCCTGAAAAGTAACCTGATACCTGCTAATCGACCACGTATATCCCTCTACAGTGAGGCTAACCGTGCCCGCCGGATGACCGGCGAGAGTCGAGGGCAAACCGCTCACGTCGATCCGGTGTCCGACCTGAATGTCGAGCAGGTCCGCGGCAAGCTCCGGAGCTGACGCGAGGTTCACCGATACCGTCGGATACCGATATCCGACCTGTGTACCCGAGTGCACTTCCCAACCGGCCCGCACCGGTAGGGCGTCGCTTGACTCATAATTGACGTCCAGCGACGAGTCATAGGTGCCGATTACCGCCGTACCGAGTTCGCCGGCCACATCTTCGTAGGTTGCAGTGAAACCGTCCGACCGAGAAACGGAGACCTTATTGACGATGCCCGCGTCGTCGTGAACAGGCTCGAACGGGTCGAAAAGCTGTGTCGCAGCGATCGTGACCGTCGGCGTCCGGTTCTCTAAATAGCGACGCGAGGTGTAAACGAGGCCAATAGCCGGACCGTCATAAAGAACGCCGCCGTCGACAGTCTCAGACTCCCGTAGAAGCTCCAGAAGTGAGGGCGTCGGTGCCTGCGGGCCCATCGTGTCGGTAATGCCTGCCACGTTCGGAGTGTCGACTGTGTGGTAAAGCGTCAGCGCAACACCACCCTCGTCGGCGATCCTCACTAGCCGTTGCGACCGGGACGTCTCGCCGGTGTATGCGTTCAATGCGAGGATATTGTCAGCCTCGGCGGTAATCTCCGCCTGCACTAGGACGTGGCCAACCACGAGCCCCGAGTCGTCCGTCGGAGCGGAAAAGTCGGGCGAGGAGTTAATCTCTATGCTCGTGGCGACGCCCAACGTCTCGCCGGTATCTGTCCCGCTATAGCCACCCGAAGAGGACGCGCCAACGGCGAGGAAGTCGATATCCCAGTCGATATCGGACAGGTTCTGAGCTAGCTGCACGCCAACCTGTCCAGCTTGGCCGTTCAGTCCAAACGCGATATAGGTCGAGTCAAACGCCGTGGTGGACGAGGTAATAACGTTCCGGTAACCGACCAGACGCAGACTCCCGGCCGGGTTCAGCAGAAGGGCATACTGGTAAATGGTTCCCGTAGTCACGATGCGCATGAGAACGGTCTCCACGTTGACACCGTTCTCGGGAACCTTAAGTAGCATCCGAGCCTGAATCTCACCGGTCCCGGCATAGGACAGGATCGAACCGACCAGAGTTGCACCCGACGAAAGCGACGGTAACGGCCGACTACACTTGAACGACGAGTCCGAGGCCAAATCGGGATCTGTGGAATACTCCATCGGAGGGTGCCCGTCGAGACCGGACACGAATACTGGGGAACCCTCGCCATCCTCTAAGGGCCAGTACCCGACGACGTTACTCATCGTCGAGCTAGTGGCCGCCCGCCGAAACGGTGAAAGAATAGCCCCGATCCCCTGGCCGAGACGACGCAGGGCACCCGACGCGGACACCTGCACGGTAGCCACGTTGCCCCGCACGTTCCATGAGGGAGTGAAACCGTCAATATGTCCAACGAACAGATGGACCGGGCCAGCCCCGGCGTCGAGACGGACCCGCAATGGAGTGTTCCGCTGCACGTTCGGCCAGTTCGGCGATCCTCCACCTAGACTGTATTGCCCGGCCGAGTTGTCCAGGGTGAGGGTGCAGGCCGCCGGTTGCGCGGTAGACGCCTCATCGGAGCGTCCAACCTTAATCGAAACCGCGTCCGAATCAGCCTGATAAACGTCCCCCGTAACATCGGTCCACGTCCACGTGGCGCCTGTCAAATCGGTGAGATCGGCGCCCCATGCGATTTCTACGGTGAACTCCGCGTCGAGCTGCGCAGGCAAAATGAAGTCCGACACGCCTTAACTCCTAATCTGAATCTGCCCGGTCCGGACCAGCTTCATGAACGCGGTAGCAAAGGCCGAATCGACGTTGCCGGAGAACTGGATTTCTAGGGACCGGCCCGCACCCACCATCGGCGCCCTCCCGACTGGACCTCCGTCGGCCATGCCGCGGATGGAGCTGAGCATGTGGTCCACGCCCTGAAAGCCGCCGAGCCGGGCCACGTCCCGCGCGGTGAGGACGTACTCACCGTTGGACAGGGCGAAGAGGCCAGCGGTGTCCGAGGTGCCCGTACCGGGGCCCACGACCGGGCCGCCGGAGGCGAGCCGACCGGCCGAGGCGATACCACCGGAGCCTAGACTCGTCGTGAAAATCCTAATCTTCCGACCGTCGTTCATCCGAATGAACTGGTTAACCTGCCACTGAGCCTCAGAAGTATCGGCCGCAATGTCGAAAACGCCCCGCGCGGCGTTGACCTGATAGAGCATGTCGCGAAGGGCTTGACCGGCGGGGATAGAGTTGCCGTTAATGTTGACGACGCCATACGCTTCGTCAATCTGTGCGACGATCCGGTTCAGCGCGTCCTGTGCGGGAATCGGCTGCCCGTCAATCGTGACGCTCTCGCGTCCGTCCTTAATAGCCTGGATGACCTCACTGAGAGCCTGACCGGCCGGCTCGGTTCGCCCGTAGATATTGACGGTGCCGCTCTCGCCGTTAACGTCCGAGATCAGATCACTTACCTGTTGCCGTGCGGGCCCCAGTTCAAAGCTAAAGTTGATCGAGTTAAACGCGTTGTTCCACTCTTCACGCGCCTTCTTCGCAATGCCTTCGAAGTCACCAGTGAATACACGCTTGGCGAGCTCGGATAAGCTGTGAAGGCTATCCTGCATTCCAAGGATATCGTCATCGGCGACGCCGGCCTTCTGCGAAACCTCGTCCAGGCCAATCGTCACGGCGCCAAGACCGGCGATCCCGGCGACCGCACCCAGACCCTTAATTGCTCCCTTAAGCCCCTTGCGCTTACGCTTACCGCCACCCTCACCCAACGCCAACGCTGCATCCTCTGCAGCGTCGCCAATCTCGCCAAGCGCCTTTTTACTGGCGCCCGCGCTGCCCGGCAGCTTGTTCTTAAGCCACCCGTAAGCGCCCTTGGCCTGTGGAATAAGAAAGTTCTCGAAACCGGAGGCGAGGTCACCGACACCCATACCGAGAGTGAAAAGACGGTCGCCGAGGGGGAGACTGTCATCGGTCAGGCCCTTAAACGAATCCTGGAGACCGGTAATGGTGTCACGAAAACCCATGGCCTTCGTGTCAACCTCGCCCGCCTTATCGGCAAAGCCGTCCATCTTATCGCCGGACTTGCGGAGCCGGTCCATCGACTTATCGACATCGCGGGACATGCTGTCCGCGCCCTTGCCGACCTTATCGAAAGTCTTCTCAAGGTCCTTAGAGTCGCCGGCGAAGGTGAGCTTCACCGTAGGTCCGAGGCTGGCCATTAGCTACGCCCCGTTCCAAGAATCGCCTCTACGGTGGCCAGTCGCTCACCGTGCCGATGTACCTCCGTACGGAGGTACCTAACGTCCTCCTCGATCCGCTTCGTGGAGTCGGCAATGCTCGAACCGTGGTTCGGCGTGACGGCTTGCACCACGGTCTCCTGACGACGACGAGAGCGGATCAGCTCGACTAGCACTCCCGACATAATGAGGCCAATCGCGGAAACGAGGGCGACCATAACAGCCTCAGTCACCGGAAACCCCCAAACCTGCATTCTGAGCGACCTTCTTAAGCTGGTCGACTAGCTCCTCTTGGATGCGCTCGTCGTTGGCCGCATATGCAGCCCAAATGTATCGACCCTCGCGGAGAAACGGACGCCTAATGCTCCGCTTCCGACCGACCCTGCCGCCGAAATCGAGCCACGGATAATAGGGGAACCTCTTGCCGCCACCCTGCACGCGAGCTGCCGTCCTGGTGCTGGCCGCCTTAATACTGCTCTTGGCGTGACCACCCTTACCAGGTCCCGTCGGGACCTTCGGCTTAGCCGCGTTAACAACGATCTTCGCTGCCGCGTTACCGGCTTCGCGAAGCCCCTTCGGCAAGTCGGCGTCCATGCGGCGAAGGCTCCGGGAAAACTCCCGAAGCCCCTCGACCCTAATCGGCTTGACCAGCGCCACTGTTACCTCGCGTGTTTAGCCATCTTCTCGGCCAACTCTTGACGCTGACCGATTCGTGCGTAGTAGATACCCCATTGGACGAACTCGCCGTTACTCATCTCATTGCGGAGTTGCCCAACGGTCATGCCTAGCCGATCCGCCAAGAAAAACTCGAATTCGAGATCCGAGTTACTCTCGAAAGGACTGCATCGCCTCCTTAGGCGACTCCTTGCGCATACCGGAGAGGGTGAGGATACTGCCGATTACCGGCTCCAGCCCCGTTGCCGGGCACGCGTCCTGCCAGGCCTGCACGTCGTCCTTACTAAGAGCGGGCTCGACAACGGCCAACGCGAGAAGCGTGCGCTCGAACTCCAGAACCGGAAGCTCTCCACTCCTGATGCTCAGGGCTTCCGACCTCGAAAGAGCCCGCACCCGAACGGTGCCGACCCCGGGAATCTCTACCTCGTCCGTTGGCATGCGAGACGCCAGCAGCGATTCCTTAGTGGCAATCATCTTAAATCTCAGCTCCCAGGTGAAAGAAATCAGACCGACTGCGCCGTGTCATCAATGTCGTCGCTAAGCTGCAAGGTAGCGCTCCACGAAATCATGTCGGCGACCGGCGCCGTCTCCTCGTAAGCGGTAACGAGAACGTCCACGGAAGCCTGAGGCTTACTGGAGCCCGTCCCCTCCGGCTGGTAGAGCAGGGTTACCGCAGCGGCGCCCACGAGCGGCCGGAGCACTGCGCCCGGACCGGTGCTGGCCGTGCTGTCATAGATACCCTGAATCGTCGCGGTGCCGTCCTTGAGACCCGGCGCGTACACCTTCGAATCCTTGCCGAAGGTGGTCACGTCATGCGAATCAGCGGAGCGGTTAAACTGCACGCTGTTCGCGAACGCCGAAAGATCGTCACCGTCAATCGAGGTGACGACGCCCTTACCATGAACGAATGCCATCTCAGGCTCCTGTCCCAATCACATCAATGTAGAACGTGGCCGCCATGTATTCGACGTTCGCCACGGTGATAACTCCGAACTCAACCCGGGTGACCCGCGCAGAGCTATAAGCAGTTGCCGGGTGCGCTTCGATCGCCGCCTTAATCGACGCCGAGCCGGAACCGTCCGCGTAAACGGAAAGCCGGTCCCGCGCGGTACGCGCGTCCACCTTGCCGACGAGGACCATGATCGGCAGCTCGGCCCGGTCGCCACCACGTGTAAACGTCTCGTCGTACGTCAGCGGCTCCGGCCATCCGACCACCGCAGCGGGTGGTGTGACTCGGTCCGCCCAGTACGGGAACACTCGGAGACCGGTGACCGTATCGCAAGCGGACCCAAGGTCGTCCATAACGGCACCCAAATTCATGCGACCCTTGGCCCCTTCATGTAAGCGCGCAGGGACACCGCGACGTCAGGATCAACGCGGGAGAGGAGACGGACCTCCGAACCGTTCTCCGGACTGCCTGCGACCCCGAACGGCGCGTCTCGACGAGCGATAAGCCGGGATGCCTGCAATAGGGTGGCCTGCACCACCGCCGTAGGGACGGAGGACCACCCGAACAGGGCCGTGACGCGCACGGAGCCCTCACAGGAGTCCGGCTGCACCGTGCTAGCCGGGAGGACCGCCACGCGCGTGTAGGGCCGCCCCTTGGCCGCAGCGTTGATCGGCAGCATCCGGTAGCTCGTAATCTCCTCCGAGTAGGACTGATCCCCTGCGGAGTCGTAATGGATCTCTAGACCGGTAACGTTCTGCACGTCGTCAATCTCGATTTCCCACCGCCGTTCACTCCTGCTCCATGTCGGCGTGTAGTAGCGACTCCCTGCCGCCTCACCGAATTGACGATCGCACGTCTGGTCAATGGCGCGAGAGGCAGCGGTAATGGCATAGCCCAGTTGCGTATCATCGTCCGTGTCGACAATACGAACGTAACCACGTAAATCCGCTGCTGTGGCGTAATCAGGTGCCCATGCCATTACCGCTGCCTCCGCTATTCAATCAGGCTCGAGGGAGAGCCAGGACAACACACTGCGCGACGAACGTGTCGCTGGCGCCATTGCTCGTGACCCGGCAACGAAGCCACGGACGACCAGGCTGCAGGCGAACGGCAGTCTTTGCGTACTGATCGCCCGTCCCACCGGTCAAGGTGCCATCCGTGACCGCAGTGGCGGGGGTGCCGATCGAGCCCGCCGAATCGGGCGCGTCCTGGACGGAAAACGACACGATGTCGGTACTGCCAGAAGTGCTGGCCACGAACACGACGAGCACCTTGTCCCCCGGCTCATAATTCGAGAGGGACGCGAGGTCCAGATCGTTCGGCGTGCCAAAGTCAAAATTAGACGTGGTCGCGGAACTAATCGAGACCTTAGCCGAACCGAGAATCTTAAAGTCCGCGCTAAACAGATCCTGAATAGGCATTGTCTCTGTCCTCCTGTTACGCCGTGTAGCCAGCGAGGGCGACGTAGGCGTTAGTGTTCTGCTGCGCGGCGTCCATTCGGGCCCACGCGGTGAACTCCACCTGGCCATAGGCTGCACGGGTCCACGGGTTCACAACGAGCGTGATCTCCTTGACGCGACGGACCACGTAGCCCTCACGCAGATCACCGAACACGCCCCAGTTGTCGTCCGCACCATTCGATCCGACAATATCGCCGAACGCCTGGTCAATCGTGACGGGGTAACCCATCAGAACGCCGCCGCCGAGATCTGTGGCCATGTTCGCGTCCGTCGGACGCCAGATCGGGTCACCGTTAGAGTCGACCATCTTCTTAAGCGTCGCCAGGCTCGCGTCATTGAATGCCCAACGGCAATTACCACTGTCCCGATAGGCCGGATCGACCGCGTGAATGAAGTCCACGAGATCGTTATAGACCGGACCATCGCTAGACATTTCCTGACCGACAATGCCGGTCACGATGCCCTGCGGCTGAGACACGCCGGTCCCGGTAACAAGGTGCGACGCCTGAATGCGCGCGATACGCTCCCCCAGCTTATTAGAAACCAGGCGCTCGATATCAAATGCGGCATCCTGCAGCAGTTCCACGGAAACGCGAAGCGGAGTGCTCGAACCGCCACCGGCCATATACTTGTACGCACCGAGATTGGCGGTACCAACGACGAGGTCCGCGCCCGACGAGAAGGTGCCACCCTCGGCGACAATCTCACCGGTATTGGACGTGTCGTCAACGGTCGGCCACTCAATGCTGTTACCGGTCGAGGTCGTAAACTCCTCGACGACGTTGGCGATTCCACCAAACGCCTTCATCCGATCGACCAGCTTATTCCGGAAACCATCCGGAACGAGATAGCCACCCTCGGAACCGGTCCCCTCGCTCTGCGCACGAAGCTCGACGAGGTCGGCGTCCTCCTTACCGGTGCGCAGGTAGTGATTAAACGCACGCTCTAGCGTTTCATCGTCCTTAGGCTTTGCGCCAGTCTGCAGCGCCGGAGTGCGCACGGCCTTGTACGCGGCGTTGCGCTTCTCGATTTCCTCGCGCTTACGGCGAGACTCAATCTGCGCCTCGATCGCCTCGTAATTGGCGACCTCATCGTCGGTGAGGTCGCGCTCCTCAGCGCCGTCCAGAATCGCCTGAAGCTCGGCGATCAATTCCTCGGTGGTCTTAAGCATTTTCACGCCCTCCCAAGGCGCACACGGGCACGCGCCCGAATGAGTTGCGACGCCCGACGGTTCGGGCTGCCGAATGAATACGCACGCATGGCGACGGAGGCTCCGTCATATGCCGGGAAAGTAACTGGCGATACGTCAACCAAGCGGCTAACGCTAGTATGCGTGCGCATTCGCCTTTCCCCAACGGTCGACCAACTATCCTGCCCAGGCACAAAGCCGAAGCTAGCCCCGGTAAGGTCACCCCTTTCGGCGAGAATTCTTACGTCCCTCCCTACGGTCGTATCCGGAAGGTCCACCTCGAATTGCAGTCCCTCGGAGTCGGTAGACAGTCGCAGGGTTCCCGACGACTGCCTACCGAGCAGGTGGTCCGAGTTGTGATTCCACAGAGCCCGAACGTCCGTGTTTACATCGGCCAGCACCGACCGGAAGGCCGTAACCGCCAACTGCTCCAGGTGCGAGCCAAGGTCCGCCGCCTGACCGAAAACCGCTGCGTGACCGTGCAGCTTATTGCCCGTAATCTCTGAACGGATCTCTACGGCGAACCGCGTAACGGCGTTCACGCGGCCCCTCCTTCCGCGGGGCTCGATTCCCCACCGTTAGCCGCCCCTAGCGTCTGCTGATCCGCCGGGAGCGATCCTGCGGGCAGACGCGGTACGTCGCCCCCTTCGACCGCCGGAAGATTCCGAATTCGCCGCGCCTCATTCAGCGTGAGCAGGCCAGAATTGACCTGGTCGATCAGTAGGCGAATTTCGTCCTCAGGGGCCGGCTTAATGAATGCCGAATAGTCGAACTCGGCCTTACGAGACGCCGAGAGCAACCTAGACACGCGCTGCTCAATGGGATTCGTCCACGCGGTAAGCGTGTAGCGAGCAAGACCGCGATTCTGCTCCGCAATGCCCTGCCCCCAGGAGGTCGACTTTTCCGTAAGACCGAGAAGGTGCGGCGGAATACCGAACCATCGCCCGATCTCGTCGACCTGGAAAGTCCGACTCTGGATAAACTGCGCGTCCTCTGGCGAAAGCTGCCACTTTTGAAATTCGAGCTTCCGATTGATGACCATAATGTCACCGACGCCCTGCGTACCGCCGTAACGGTCGATAATCGCGTTCTTTAGCGCTACGGTGTGCTCGTAGGTCATGTCATCCTCACCCTCGCGAGGAGTAATCATGCCTGCGACCATGAGGCCGTTACGGAACTGTGTGTTTGCGGCACGATCACCGCAAATTGCGGTGTGCAGCGACATTCGAGCAAGAGTAATCGGCGAAACGCCCTGCAAACCGTCGAGCGAGACACCCATAACGTGAGTCATCGTCGACGAGTCCAGCGAAACGATGCGGTCGAGGCCATCGGACCCCTTAACCTTGATATCGAATCGCTTACCGCCTGGTCGCGCGTCATCCCAAACCGGCGTCACCATGCTTGGATGAACCGGATACAGGCCGACGAGACCGCCAGCACCGTTAAACATGTGCTGTAGATACGCGTTGCCCTGCAATAGCAGGTGGACCATGACGAGCTGTGCCCATTCAAAGCGAGTGAATCGCTCGCCGCCCGGTTCGTCGAGGAAGCTCGCTACGCGCCGCTGCTGACCGTCCGACTCCTCTAACGTCCGCAGCGGGAGACCCGCAACCGCGTCCGCGATGAGCGAGACTGACCGAAACACGGCCGATAGACTGAGTGCGGTTGCCTCCGACACGTGCGCAGCCGACCCGATATTGAGGCCGAGCATTGCGGCGAATACGGGATCAATTAGCGGGTTACTCGGAGCGGTTATGCTTCGACTGCGCTCCTCATGCTCATCCTGCTTCCAGGGCCACCTCATTTAAATGTCCTATCGTTAAGTAGGATTACAGACACGCGAAATCTGGCCTCGACTTAGGCATGCCGTGCTGCGCGCGGTCATAAGCCATTGCCAAGGCGTACGCAGCGTCAATCTTCCCGCGACTCTTGGCCTTCATGAGCGTAAAACCGCGCTCGTTATACCGTGGAATGCCATTGAGGACCTGCTGACCGAATCGACTATCACCGTCGTGAGTCATCTTTCCGCCCTTAATGACCTCGTAAAGCGTGCCGAAGGCCGGCGTCATGCGCTCCAATGACTGATTCATTTCGGTCATCGGGATACCCTCGTCGGCGAGTTGTGTAGCCGGAAACTCGAAATGACGGGGGTCATAAGCGACCTCGACGAGCTTATACAGCCGATCCAGGCGTCTAATCTGCTCCATTACCGCCGTCACGTCGACCACGTCATCCTTGGCCGGCATCCAGAGCTTGCATGCGGCGTGAATTCGACCGTCGGGTCGATATTGCAGCATTACCAGCGCCGTGGAGTCATGCTTAAGGCCGACGTCGAGGCCGAGCCACGTAGGCGCGCCCTTGACGAACTTGAAAGAGGGATCGGCGATAGCGTCCCACGTCTTGCGGCCGTCATTACCGAGCCACGCGTCCGTTCCGTCGACCCACTGGCCCAAGTGGAACGTCCTAAAGTGCGCTTCGGTACTCATTTCGACCGCAGTACGAAGGGCGGCGATATTCTGGTAACCGCCATCCAGGGCCGGATTAGCGAGCCGCCACATTTCTTCGTCGCGGATATCGCAACCCTCGGGTGCGCTGTGCTCACGAAAAACGAAGCCCTCAGGCGACCGCCCTTCAAGGTATGCGGACCGGAGGTGCCACAGGGCGTTGTCTCGGTCAAATCCCGGCGTGCCCACGCCGACGACCAGCGAGCGAGGACGCTTGCCGGACGCGAGGATTACCGACTCCCACGATTCGAGCGACTGAAAGCCGATCTCATCGACAATGGCTAGTGACGGGTCCAAGCCCTGCAAGCCATCCGGGTTATTAGCCATAGGGAACAGTTCGCCGCCGGTCTGTTCACAGACGATGCGGTTAGTTCCAATGGCAGTGAACGCCAGCGACCGGGACGCTAGCTCCGGTTCGGCCTGCACCATCTTAACGGCGGGGTCATAAACGGAACGTGCGGCTTGCTGCACGCGCGTCGCGATAATCGGAATTTGCGGCTCACCGGAATCGGAACGATCGAAGAGTGCCCAAACGGCAAGCGCGGCGTGAAACGTCGACTTTCCCTGACCGCGTGGCATTTGGTCGACGGCTGCCGTTACACCGGGGGCGAGGATTTGCCTCAGCCACTCCCGCTGAAACGGGGCAAGTCTAAGTGGCTTACCATAACCGTAACCTTTGGGCGAACGACAATATGTGCTAATGAACTTTTCGGCCCGTTCCGCTAAGTCCGTTTCGGGCCACTTCATCCACGGACCATCGTCGTACCGATCTTGCTTTCTACGGGCGTTACCGCCCTTACCGGCGGATGGCATCGGAGACCACGACCTCACTCGTTGAGAGGGGAGCCGCCCCGGCGCCCCTCTCCCGACCCCCTCAGACGGCCGCAGACACGACGAGAGGCCGTCCCCGGTCTCCGATACCGGGGACGGCCTCTGCGTTGCTGACAGGCTGTCTGAGGGGGTACTGGGGAGCGGACTGCGCGGCGCTCCGTCGGTGGACGTGGGGCACACGTCCTCCGACTGTGAACAAGATACGTTGCACCCTGTTCAGGCGTCAACCAGGGTTGACGGATGGAGCTACGTCGCCTCGTCTACGGCCTGCGGCCGGGCCAGCACCACCGCCCACGCCATCAGCTCTGCGACCGGCATAGACGAGGACAACGTCAAGCACTACCGCCCGGATGGCGGGGGTCACTTGACCCCCGCCAAACGAGTGAACCGGGTCTCTGACCAGGAAAAACGGCAGGACTAACCTGCGACCTTGCCGATTAGGCTTTGCCCAGCTCTAACCTTTATACGCAAAATTTGGGGTTCGGCGGGTGAACTGGCCGCCTCGGTTCGCGAACTTTTCGCGGTCCCCCGCGTTCCGAAGCTGCCATGATTACAGTGGTTAGTCGATTACCGTAACCGATTGCGCTTAGAAGAATTACATGCGCGACACGCTGGTTGAATGTTAGATGGATCATTAGTTCCACCTTTGTCTAACGGGGTAATGTGGTCACGGGTCGTGGCTTCTCCGGTGCAGATACCTGGATACCTAAGGGCGCAACGCCTACCCCGTACCGGGATGCTTCGGTACCGACTGTCCGCGTAGGCCTGACGTTCCGGCTTGGCGTTGCGCCTCCGGTCGTACGCCCCCTGGCACTCGGGGCACCGGGCACCCCGTCTCCCGCCTACCGCGAACCGGGGGCACTGGGGCTCGATACAAGGGCGTCTCATGATCCGTTCCTCGGACTGGGTGGACAGGGTGGACAGGGTGGATGCGTCGAGAGACGAATCCGAGCGAATCCGCTTAGGGTCACCTAAGAACCTGCAACCCATCTACCAGGTAAAATATTAACGATCATGAATTTATGAACTTCACATGATGAGGAGAGACAGGGACAGGGTGGACAGCTGTCCACCCTGTCCACCCTTCCCTGTCCACCATCGGAGTCACGGAGAGCGTGTGGCTCGGTAGCTCAGATCGTCCTCTCTGACGATCTTACCTTCGGTCACGAGTTCCCCGAGTGCGGCGTCAAAGAACTCTCGCAGATCGGATCGCACTGCCTTACGAAGTGCAGCCCTCTTCAACGAAGCCCCTTCGCTCCACAACTTCCGGTGGATCGAATGCTTAACCTTAGGAACGTCGAACTCCTTATTGGCGCGCTTCCTGTCACGCTGAATCTGCGCTGAGGTAATCTTGGACTCGCGCTCTTGCCGTTCCTCTTCCGCCTGCTCTTCGCCCCACTGGACAACGCTGTCCCGGAAGCTGCACGACGTTAGCCACAACAGCTCCGCCAATTGCCAATCCTCGCCCGCTACCGAGTCCCTGCCGTCGAATAAAGCGAGAAGCGCGGCCGCCTTAGCCTTCATGAGCGACTTGTGGCTATCGAGCGGGTTGCCCCCGGTGCTGGCCGGTTCCCCTCGCAGGATGCGAACAGCCTCACGCCGCAGCTCCTGAGTGATCGTGTGAGCGAACAGGACGGCACCCGTCCTCGCGTGTAGCCCGCTCGCCGTCTCAGCGTCCATGAGAGGCCCCGTCCACGGTGGAGGGTCCTCCGGTGCCCGGGGGTCGTCCGTCGGCAGCCACAGGAAGCGCTGTGGCGTCCCAGGGCCATGATCGGCGAGCATGGGTTGGGCGGTGCTCATCTGAAAGTTGACGAGTAGCCCGAGGCTGTAGTCACCCTCCGGGACGAGCCGACGCCGATCCTCGGACGCGTTCATGTTGCCGATGGCTTCGCCGTTCCACGCCGAGCGGAGAGTGGAGCCGATCGTTGCGCCGTTGCGTTGGTTAATCTTCGTGAGCTGTTCGCCCTCGTCAACGAAGAGGAAGGCGTTATGCCTAACGACGTCCCGAACCTTGACCGTCTTACGCTTAGGTTCGCCGTCCGGTCCTGTGGTCGTCTCGTCCCGCTTAAGCCATCCCATGAACGACTCGGAGATACCCTCACCGGACCCGATAGGCACGCCGTCCCAAAACTGGACTTCCCCCTCAGCGTTCTTCTCCAGAAAGCGCGGCGTCGTGATGAGCTTCCGAGCCACCGAGGCCGAGGACGACTTTCCGCCGCCCGACCTCGACACCAGCGCAACGAACATGTTGAGCGACGACTCGGGGTTCTTAACTCCAGTGTTAAGGTAGAGCCGATGGTTAGTGATTGCCGACAAACGGGCCAGCACGGCGCCGAGGACGGCATCGGGGCAGGCGAATCGGGAATACGCCGCCCGTCTAACGTTGGCCAGCGACGCCCGCGCCTCCCAAAACTCGGGAGGGAGGTTCACTCAAATGCCACCCTCTGCGACGAACTCACGCCACGCCCGAGTGTCAACGCTCAGGCCGAGCCCCTTACGCGCCCGGTAGATGACGGCCTTACCGCGCCGGATCTTGAACTCGTCGGCAGTATCGGACTTATCGGCTACGATCTCATAGATAGCGCCGTTGTCGCTCAGGAGATCCCTGAGAGGAGTGAATACGCCGTTATCGTAAATGGCCGGCTCTGTCCGCCAGTCGACCCAATCCTCGTCGGAGGTCGAATCGTTGACCTCGTAAACGAATGCGGAGACCTGAACGTTCTTGAAGTCGAAACAGTCGCTCGCTTCTCGATAGAACACGACCCGGGCCCACATCGGACAGCTAACGATCTCAGGCTTGGGGAAAGTTGCAAAAGGCAGTTCGATACTCATGGGGAGTGTCCCCTCCGCTAAAGGACTGCGGTCTCAGCGCCTCCGTTCGCCCTGACCGCGGGTTAGATGTTACTGACAGATACCTGACGCAGCGACAGTCAGGAGTTGACCGAAGCAATAGATACCGATGCTGAGAATCGCGACGCCCCAAATGGCGATGATGACGAAAGCGATCACGTCGAGCGGAGTTCTCACAGCTTCCCAACCTTCTCTAGAATCTCGGAAGTCATAAGGTGAATCTCACGAAGCGCGACGAGGACGGCCCGTTCATATCCGCTATCGCGCACAATGACTGCTTGTTCCTCCGTAATCGGAGGGGCCGCTTCGAGGAGAGCCTTCCGGTACTCTTCGAGGTCGACAATCTCAGCCATTGCTCTTCACCGACTCACGCAGATGCGAGCAAAGATCCTCGACGTGCCACGGTCGGAGCTGAGGTGCGAGCCGGTCAATGTGCTCACGAAGTTCCGCCGCAGCAAGTTCCTCGCGAAGCTCCGGAATGCGGGGGCTGTCCGGATGAAACCGGTTGAGACTGGCAATCTGTGCGGCGATTCGAGTCCGCAAACGAACCTGAGACATTTTCTGAGCTTTCGCTCTGGGGCCGGATTATCGGCTTTGCCGTTCCGGTTTGCCCGACGCCGCAGACGTTATGCGGTTCCGATCCGGTTCCGCAAGACCCTCCACACCGGACACCCCCGGCGCCACAGTGGACGGAGCTACCGATCCTGCCCCTCGCTGACTCTTGCTGACAGATCCTGCTACTTCTTATCCGTGTTTGAGGTCACATTGCCTCGTTTCCATTCGATCTTCAAAGTCTCCGGCCGCAGCTCCCGGACGCCCTTGCCCGCGCTGTACAGGGTGATCGAGACGAAGGCCTCGACGATGCGCCGCTGCTGGCCCGTGTCGAGGCCGAGGAAGGCGGCACGGGGGTCCTCACCCCTGGCCAGCACCGACAGGCCGTCAGCGGCCGTCTCGGCGCCCATCCTGGCCTCGACGTCGGCGAGCCGGGCCAGAACCTCGCGGTTCATGATCTCGAATTGGCGCGGCGTGATCTTCCGGGTCGCGCGCTCCATCGCGAGGGTGTCCAGCTCCCGCCGCAGCTCGTCGGCCTCCGCTGCCAGGTCTAGGCCGTCCGGGGTGGCTTCGAGTCGCAGGGACGCGAGGACGTCCGGCATGGCGAGCCGGTCCGCGATCAGCCCTAATACGAAATCCTCGATCGGCTTAGCCTTGCGGATCATATGACCCGTCGGGCACCGGTAAACTCCGTCCGTTTGCGCCCCACCGCTTCGACCTCGCCCCGCTTGGACGGTTAGCCCGCATTTCCCGCAGACCGCGACGCCGGAGAGTAGACGGCGACCGCCCCGGGGCTTAAGCGCCGCACTGGCAGAATCTAGTAGCGCATTGACGGCGCGCCACGTCTTTTCGTCGACCAGCGGAGGCCATGCGGCCGGGTAAAGGAATTCCTCGCCGTCGGTGCGGTGACGCCGCATCCCGTAGTAACGAGGATTACGTAGAATCCAGCGGACTCCCGAGCTATTCCACTCGGTCGCCTCACCCGTGTCTTTCCGGTGCTGGCCAGACAGCAGACCCGCACGATTCCAGCGGCGGGCGATCTCGTTAAGCGGGGTCCCGGCGAGGTAGTCCCGGTAAGCGGCCTGCACTGCCACCGCCTCATCCGGCCGGACCGTCGTCCCGTCCTGCTCGTACCCGAACGCGCGTCGTCCGCCGAGCGTCCTGCCCTGCGCGGCCCGCTGCCGGTGCGCCGCGCGCTGCCGGTCCGCCTTGGCGTCGATTTCCTGCCGCGCGAACGCGCCGAGGACGTCCGCCGTGAGGCGCCCGGACGGCGTCGAGAGATCCAGGTCCGATCCGCGAGCCAGGGCGATGGTGATCTTGCGCTCCTGGCCGAGTTCGAGCAGGCGCACGCGGTCCCGCAGTGACCGGCAGACACGGTCCAGCGTCCAGCCGACGAGGACGGTCGCCCGGCCCGCGTCGAGGTCGGCTAGCGCGTCCTCGAATCCCTTGCGCGCCTTGCCCTCTGCCGCCGACACGTCGTTGTCCGTGTAAACGGCTTGGACCGTCCATCCTCGACGCTCGGCGAGGGCTTCACAGTCCGCGCGCTGCCGATCGACTCCGGCCCCCTCGCCGAGCCGATCTTGGCTGATCCGCAGGTAGATCACGCAGCGCGCGACGTGTGTCATTAGAGCAGGTTAGCGTGCACGATCTGCACGGCGTGCGCCGGGTCGGCCTCGGCGCGCACCTGGTCCCCGAGCAGTCCGAACGCGACGACGGCGACGTCGATCCCCCCGTGCCGCGCGGCCACGTCGTCGAGCAGGGGGCGGTGCGCGGCGAGGTCGTCGGCGTCGAACTCGACGCGCTCGACCTCCGCGCCCTGCTCCCGGACCGCCTTCTCCTCGGCGTCGAGATCGTCGCTGCGGCGGGCGGCGAGGACCACGGTCGAGGCCTCGCGTCCCGCCAGCCGCCGCGCCACCTCGACCCCGATCTCGCTCCGCCCACCCAGCACCAGCAGCGTCCCGGTCATGGGCGGGAGTCTCGCAGGGACGGTCGGCCGCCGAGGGAGAGGCCGAGGCCCGCGCGCAGCTCGTCGGCGGTGTAGGGCAGCGTGCCGCGTGCGAGACCTCGACCTGGTAGAAGTCCTCGCCGACCGGGACGTCGGGCACGGTGAAGGTGACGTCGCAGGTGGTCGAGCTGCTCGCGCGGCCGGGAGACAGCGAGCCGGTGGCGATCGCGGCGTTCGCGACGGTCACGCCGGTGCCGGCGTGGATGTCGGAGTAGCCGCCGTCGCCGCTGCAGGCCGAGCCGGAGCTGAAGCCGCCGTAGCCGTGGTAGCCGCAACACCGGCGAAACACGGCCCACCTACGGTCGAGCCGTGCCCGAGGTGCTCTTCGACGTCCGCTGGCCGGACGGCTCCACACAGTCCTTCTCCTCCCCGTCGCTGATCGTCGAGGAGTACTTCCGCGCGGGTCACACCTACCCCGTGGGCCACTTCGTCGACACCAGCCGGACCTGCATGCGGATCGCCGACCAGCGCGTCCGGCAGAAGTACGGCTTCGGCTGCGCCCAGTCCGTCGCGACCATGGCGGGCATCGAGCAGGCCGCGGCGCGGTTCGCCGCCGACGAGCACGTCACGCTGGAGGCCTTCCGGCGCTCACCGAGCGCTGGACCATACTGACCCGGTGACCGGCGAACGACGGGCCGCGGTGCTCGGCTCCCCCATCCGCCACTCGCTGTCCCCGGTGCTGCACCGCGCGGCCTACCACGCGCTCGGCCTCACCGGCTGGTCCTACACCGCGCACGAGGTCGACGAGGCCGGGCTCCCCGCCTTCGTCGACGGGCTCGACGACACCTGGGCCGGGCTCTCCCTGACGATGCCGCTCAAGCGCGTCGCCCTCGAGGTCGCCGACCGGGTCAGCCCGCTCGCCGCCGCCACCGGCGCCGCGAACACCCTGGTCCTGCGCCCCGAGGGGCGGCTGGCGGACAACACGGACGTGGCCGGGATCGTCCGCGCGCTGCAGGCGGCGGGGGTCGGGGCGGTCGAGCGGGCCGTCGTACTGGGCGCGGGCGGGACGGCCCAGGCCGCGCTCGCGGCGCTGCGCGAACTGGGCACCAAGGACCCGGTCGTCCTGGTCCGGGACGCCGGCCGCGCCGGCGAGCTGACCGCCGCGGCCGAACGACTGGAGGTGCAGCCCGACATCCGCGCGCTGCTCACCGACACCGCGGCCGACACCACCGCCGCGGCGGGCCTGCTCGGCGAGGCCGACGTCGTCATCTCCACGCTGCCGGCCGGGGCCGCCGACGAGTTCGGCGGGCTGCGCTGGAACCCGGCCACCGTGGTGCTCGACGTGATCTACGCCCCCTGGCCGACGGCCCTCGGCGCCGGCGCGGCCGCCGCGGGCTGCCGGGTCGCGAGCGGGCTGGACATGCTGCTTCACCAGGCGGTCGCGCAGGTCGAGCTGATGACGGAGCGGCCCGGCCCGGCCGACGCGATGCGCACGGCCCTCGACAAGGCGGTCCTCGCCCGCTCCTGACCCGCACGAACGGCACTCTTGTGCGGACCTACCGCACGAACGGGCCGTTCGTGCGATGCTCGAGCCGTGACCGACCCCGCCGAGCGGGCGATCCTCGACCTGCTGGCCGCCCGGCGCCTGGTCGCAGCGGGAGAAGTCGAGATCACCCGTCGCGGCGAGGTCGTCGATCCGGACACCGCCCGGGGCCCGGTCCGCATCCGTGGGGTCGGGCCCTGAGCGACGCCGGTAGCGCACCGGACCCCCGGCTCGGACAGGGCGGCCACGCGGTCCCCGGGCCCGGCCGGGACGGGTCTGCGCCCCGGCCCGCCGCGTCGTCAGCCCGGAACGGGGACGATGTTGTTGTTCAACTGGAAGAAGTTGTCCGGGTCGAGGGCGGCCTTGATCCGGCCGAGGCGACGCAGGTTGCGACCGAAGGCGGTGTCCGTGCCGGCCTGCAGGGGCTCGTCCTGCCGACCGGTGAAGTTCAGGAAGACCCTGCCGTTGCCGTACTTCGTCATCTCCTCCCAGGCCGCTCGGCCCCAGGCGACCGCGGCCTCGTCCTGCCCCGGGTCGGTCCACATGACGTCGAACGACACCATCCAGGGCGAGGTCCGCTCGGCGAACGCGGTCGCCTCCGGGTCCACCGCGTGCACGGCCCCGCCCAGGCGGAAGGTGTTCACCAGCGTGAGCGGGGCCGGCCGGTCCAGCGCGCGGCGGGCCAGGGCGTCGATCGCCTCGTCGGTGAGCTCGTCGAGGTACTGGGACTTCCAGTAGGCGCGGAGTCCGCCCCGCGGGAAGAACGGGTCGAACGAGGACTGGACGACGGCGTACGGCATCGGCTGGGACATGTCGAACACCGGCGTGCCCAGCTCCCGCAGTGGTTGCAGCACTCGCATCCCCTCGTCCGGGTCGGGACCGCAGTGCACCGCGGCGACGATCGCGACGGGTCGGTCGTGGATGACCTCGGGCATGCCGGGCGCAGCCGGGAACGTCAGGGTCACGATGAAGGTGGTGACCTCGTCCGGTGCCGCGGCGGCGTACTCCCGCCAGCCGCGCTCGATCACGCCGAGGTCCTCCAGCGGGTACAGCACGGCGGCGAACGCGACGACCGGACCAACCGGGTGCAGCCGGAAGGTGAAGGAGGTGACGACGCCGAAGTTTCCGCCACCGCCGCGGATCGCCCAGAACAGGTCCGGGTTGTCGGTCTCCGACGCGGTCCGCACGCTGCCGTCGGCGCACACGACCTGTGCCTCGACGAGGTTGTCGCAGGACAACCCGTACTTCGCGTTGAGGTGTCCGTAACCGCCGCCCAGCGTCAGCCCGGCGACGCCGGTCTCCGACACGCGCCCCAGCGGGGTCGCCAGGCCGAACGCCTGGGTCTCCCGGTCCACGTCGCCGAGGACGGCCCCGCCCTGGACCCGCGCCAGCCTGCGCTCCGGGTCGACCTGCACACCCCGCATGGCCGACAGATCGATCAGCAGGCCGTCGGGGATGCTCGACAGACCAGCGACGGAGTGGCCACCGCCGCGCACGCCGACCAGCAGTCCGCGCGAGCGGGCGAAGCGCACCGCCTCGATGACGTCCGCCGTCCCGGTGCACCGCGCCGTCAGCGCCGCCCGGTCGCCGTACATCGCGTTCCATTCCCGGCGGGGCTCGGGGGTACCGGCCTCGCCGCCGGGCATCAGGGGCCCGCGCAGGGCGCCGTCCAGCTCGTCGAGCACGTCGTCGGACAGCTGCTCGCGGGAGCCGTCGGCACGGGCAAGCGTGATGGTCATGACGCACCTCTCAACCCGGCCGCCTCGACAGGCGGTCGTGTGGCGTGCCGATCGCGGACGCGATCGGGTCGTGAGCAGGCACGGCCGTGGGCGGGCCAGGGTACCGACATCGACGGCCCGCCGAAGCGGCCGATCGGCGCAGCGCACAGGGTCGGGCCGTCCGGGGAACGGCGGACGCGACGCAGGTCGTCGACCCGGACACCGCCCGCGGGCCGATCCGGATCCGTAGGGTCCGCTGAGTGAGCGGCACCTACACCCACGGCCACCACGAGTCGGTCCTGCGCTCACACCGCAACCGGACCGTCGAGAACTCGGCCGCGTACCTCGCGCCACTGCTCCGGCCCGGGCTCGACGTGCTCGACGTCGGCTGCGGCCCCGGCACGATCACCCACGACCTCGCCGTGCGCGTCGCGCCGGGTCGGGTCAAGGGGATCGACCTCGTCGAGGCACCGCTCGCGGAGGCCCGGGCGGCGGGCGGGGGCGTCGAGTTCGCCGTGGACGACGTCTACGGGCTCGCCGACCCCGACGAGTCCTACGACGTCGTCCACGCCCACCAGGTTCTGCAGCACCTGTCCGACCCGGTCGCCGCGCTGCGCGAGATGCGCCGGGTCGCCCGCCCCGGCGGGGTCGTCGCCGCGCGGGACGCGGACTACGCGGCCTTCACCTGGTTCCCGCACGACGAGCGGCTCGACGCCTGGCTCGTCCTCTTCCGGGCCGTCGCGCACAGCAACCACGCCGAGCCCGACGCCGGCCGGCGCCTCCTCGCCTGGGCGCGCGCCGCCGGGTTCGCCGAGATCACCCCGTCCGCCTCGGTGTGGTGCTACGCCACGCCGGAGACCCGCGCCTGGTGGGGCGGGCTGTGGGCGGAGCGGATCGTGTCGTCGTCGATCGCGACCCAGGCGGTGGAGCGCGGCCTCGCCGCCCGCGCCGACCTGGAGGACATGGCCGCCGGCTGGCGGGCCTGGGCCGCGAGCCCGGACGGCTGGTTCCTCGTGCCCCACGGCGAGATCCTGGCGCGGGCCTGAGCGACCGTTCGGCGAATCATCCTGAACGAACGCTCAGCCGCACACCACCTGGCGGGACGGCCGCTGGGAGATCCGGACGGACGGCGGCGAGGAGCTGACCGCCACCCACCGCGTCTTCGCGACGGGCTGCCTGTCCGTGCCCGGACCTCACGCCTCCCGCACGTCCGGCCCGTCGACCTGCGGAAGACGCCGATCGTCGCGGTCGAGCCGACCGGCGTGCGGACCACCGACGAGCTCGTCGAGGTCGACGACCTGGTCCTCGCCACCGGGTTCGACGCGATGACGGGCGCGCTGCTGGCCGTCGACGTCCGCGGCCGGGACGGCGTGCGGCTGCGCGACGCCTGGGCCGCGGGCCCGAGCACCTACCTGGGCCTGGCATCGCCGGGTTCCCGAACCTGTTCACCGTCACCGGGCCGGGGAGCCCGTCGGTGCTGTCGAACTTGCTCGTGTCGATCGAGCAGCACGTCGAGTGGATCACCGACTGCCTCGCCGCGCCGGCCGCGCGGACGATCGAGGCGGACGAGCAGGCTCAGGAACGGTGGACCGCGCACGTCGCCGAGGCCGGCGCGCAGACCGTGATGCACCACGCGAACTCGTGGCACCTGGGCGCGAACGTGCCGGACAAGCCCCGGGTCCTGCTGCCGTACGTCGGCGGGGTGGGCCCCTACCGGCAGATCTGCGACGACGTCGCCGCCCGGGCTACGAGGGCTTCCGGCTGACCGAGACCGCGTAGCCGCCGCCGGTGTAGGGCTCGCGGTCCCAGGTCGCGAAGCGGTCCTCGGCCACGAGCCCGGCGGCGGCGCACCAGCTGTCGTACTCGTCGAGGCCGGGCCAGCCGACCTGCAGGCTGAACCCGGCGACGAGCCGGCCGCCCGGGCCCAGGTGTCGGGCGCTGCCGGCCACGACCCCGGCCCGCTCCCGCGCGTAGGGGATCACGTTGCCGGCCAGCACGACGACGTCGAAGCGCTCGGGGATCGCCAGGTCCTCCAGTCCGCACTGGATCCAGCGCAGCTCCGGGGCCCGGGCGCGCGCGGCGGCGATCATGTCCGGGTCCGGGTCGACGCCGATCACCGCGATCCCCCGGCGCGCCAGCTCGATCCCCACGCGCCCGGTACCGCAGCCGCCGTCGAGCACCGACGCCGGCTCGTACGCGGCGACCAGATCCGCCTCGCCGTGCACGTTCTTCCCGGCCGCGGCGAGCGCCGCCCAGCGCTCGTCGTAGCGGCCGACGTCGACCGTGTCCTTCCACTGCGACCAGTTCTCCGGCAACGACACGCCCGCCAGCCTAAGGGGCGTCAGGCCGGAGCGCGTGCGGCGAGGCGCCTGCGCAGCCACCGCCCGAGTCGCATCCCGCGGTAGTGCGGGTGCACGAGCAGGACGACCTCCTCGTCGCCCGGTGCCGACCCCTCCAGCGCGGCACCGAGCCCGACCAGCGTGCCCGTCTCGTCGCGCACCACGAGGGCCGGCCCCCGGGGCGTGACGAGCAGCTGGCGGAGCTCGCGGTCGGTCCAGCGGGCGGAGTAGCTCTCCCCCGGCCCGAGCGCGGCCAGGCAGGCACAGAGCAGGTCCTCGAGGGCACCCACCTCGTCCCCGGTAGCGGGCTCGGCGACCAGCTCGTCGCCGGAGAGCAGCACGATGTCCCACCGCGGCCGGACCGGCTCGAGGTGCGCCGCGCGCAGGAACGCCTCCGCGCGGGCCTGCTCGGTCACCGTGAACGGCGCCCAGTCGCGCATCGCGACCAGCCAGCCGCCGTGCGGGGCGGGGACGGCGAGGACGTGCGGATGGTGCGGCGGCTCGACCGGCCGGAGCCGGACGTCGTCGGCATGGACGAGCGCACCCAGGCCGCGGGCCAGCGCGGAGTCGTCACCCGCGGCGGCGCCGCCGACCGCCTGGACGGCGAGGTCGAGGGCGCGGGTGGGCGCGTCCACCAGGTCGTGCGGGTCCGCGGGGGTGACCAGGACGGCACCCGGATCCTTCGTGCCGAGCCCCTCCCGGATGGCCCGGGCCAGCTCGTCGGCGCCGCGGGCGGACCCGACGAACATCTCGTCGACGACCGAGCGCGAGTCCTGCCCGTGCACGGCGAGCCCGAGGATGTTGCCCTCGGCGCCGGCGACCGCCTCGGTGAGCCGGGCGAGCGCACCGGACTCGTCGGGCAGCCGGACGCGGACCTTGTGCAGGACCTGCGGGTCCTCGGGGCCACCGCCGCCCCGGCCACCAGGCTGCTCCTCGCGCGGCGCCGGCTGGTCCGGGACGAGGCGCAGGTGCGGGGGCGGGGTGGCCGCGGCGCTGCCGTGGATCAGCGCCTGGCCGGGCCCGACGGCGCGGTGCCCGACCGCCCGCAGCGCGGCCCACATCGTCACCTGGTTGGCCGTGATCACGGGCTTGCCGAGCAGCCGCTCGAGCGGCGCGATCACGTCGTAGGTGGACAGGTTGGTGCAGCTGATGAAGACGGCCTCGGCCTCGGGCCGGTCCGCGGCGCGGACCGCGCGCACGACCTCCTCGTAGGACACCCGCCAGATCTGGCCGAGCAGCCCCAACCCGACGCTCGCGACGGTCTCGATCCCGTGCGCGACGAGGAACTCCTCCAGCCGTCGGGTCAGGTCGTCCACATAGGGCGTGACGACGGCGACACGGGTGGCGTCGAGCGAGCGCAGGCCCGCCACGAGCGCTCCGGCCGTGGTGAGCGCGTGCGGCGCGCCGGCCTCGCGGATCACCCCGGTCAGCGCGATCTCGCCCGCCGCGCCGTCGACGAAGCTGCCCGAGGTGCAGGCGTAGGCGACCACGCCCGGCTCGGGGACCAGGACGTCGCGGGTCGCGCGACGGACCGGCTCCGGGTCCGAGATCGCCCGCGCCATCTCGGCGGTGACCGGCGACGGCACGAACGGGGTCCGCGTGACGTGCAGGGCCGCGTCGTCGGGCACCCAGCGCCACAGCTCGCGGTCGAGCGCGAAGTCGAACGGCACGATGACCCCGACCCCGGAGGTCGGCGACGGACCGGGCGCCGCCAGCGCCTCCGCGCCGTGCACACGACCGCCCACGGGGCCCCCGACGCTCTCCTGCATACCGCCACGGTGGATCTCCCGTGTGTCCGCACCGGATCCGGCGCGTTACCGGGAGGTAAGGGGGCCGGACATCGCGGCGAGCCGCAGCTCAGCGGGATGTGATCCCCGCGGTCGTCGGCGGCGAGATCCCCTCGGCCTCCGCGTGCCGGCGCAGGGTGGTGAGCGCGCGGTGCTGCATCGCGCGGACCGCGCCCGGCGTGCTGCCGACGACCGCCGCCGTCTCGTCGGCGGACAGGCCCAGCGCGACCCGCAGCACCAGAACCTCGCGGGCGGCCGCGCTCAGCCGGTCGAGGGCCGGCCGCAGGCGCGCGACGTCGTCGTGCACCAGCGCCCGCTCCTCGGGTCCGGCCGAGCGGTCCGGGCGGTCCGGGACCAGGTCGGCCAGCTCCGGACTGCGCGCGGCGGCGCGGTAGGCGTCGCCCACCTCGTGCACGGCGATCCGGTGCACCAGCGCCAGGAACGGCCGGCCACGGTCCTCGTACCGGGGCAGCGCCCCGAGCACCCCGATGCAGACCTGCTGGGCCAGGTCCTCGGCCGTCAGGCCCGGCAGGACGGTCCCCATCCGCGCGCGGCAGTAGCGCAGCGCGAACGGCCGCACGATCCGCAGGACCTCCGCGACGGCCGCCGGATCCCCCGCCGACGCCCGCGCCACCGTCTCCCGGTCCGGTCCGTCCGGCCGCCTCGCGCGCTCCCCCGTGTCTCGTCTCCCCCTCAGCACCACCCCTCGACCTTGGCCCGAACCGCTCTCCGAGCGGTAGCAGGGCGCTGAGAGGAGCCTGTGAGCCGCTCCGGCGACCACATCGTCGGCATGATCCCGTCGGCGGTCCCGGCGGCGCGCATGCCGAGGGTCGCGTGGTGCAACGGGACCGCGACCGGTGCGGGCTGCGGCAGGTGCGTGGTCGGACCCTTGCCGGCGAACCAGTCCCGCAGCTCGGCGGTGTAGCGCACCAGGTCGCCGGCCGGGTCGTCCATGGCGATGCCGAGCGCGCCGTTGACCGGCCGGTGGCTGACCCCGAGCCCGAGGACGAGGCGGCCGCCGGTGTCGTCGGCGACCAGTTCGGCGCCCTTCGCGAGCACGTACGAGTGGCGCAGGTAGCTGCCGGCCACCCGCGCACCTGCGTACTCAGCCCTCCGCGGCCGGGGTGGGCAGGTGGTCGTCCACGGAGCCGTCGCCGTAGAGGGCGACGAGGCCGGCGGCGATCCACATGAGGGCGGCGAGGTAGTCGTCGCCCAGTTCCTCGGCGACCGGGCCGATCGCCCCGGAGCGCTCCTCCTCGGAGCCCAGGATCCCGATCACCCGGTCGACGGCGGCCGCGGGCTCCTCGCCGAGCGTGGACCGCACCCACTCCGGGACGCGGGCACGCGCGGCCGCCGGGATCGGGCGCGGGCCACGGTTGGCGAGCCAGCCGAGCAGGACCGCGAAGGCGAGGGCCTGGGCGGGCGCCGCGGTGGGGTCGTCCGGCGACGGTCCGGGCGGCGCGATCTCACCGTCCGACGCCACCAGGCACCGCACCTCCTCGCGCGCGGGCTCCGGCGACGACGAGGCGAGCGTGTCCGCGACGGCCCGCCGGACCCGGTCGTCAATGATCTCGACGACCAGGTCGTGCTCGTCGGCCCCGGCGAGCGCGTCGACGTTGCCCTCCAGCACCTCGAGCCACTCGGGGTTGCCGTCGTAGGGGCCGACCGCCCGCACCGTACGGATCTCCGCGACGGCGTGGCGCATCTCCTCGACGGCCGCCAGCTCCCCGCCGGGATCAGGCGCGGAGGCGTCGGCCGGTCCGTACTCGTCGAGACCGGGGAGCGTCACGACGGGGCGCGGCCGCTCCTGCGGCCGCGTGACCTTCTTCCGCCGCGCCGCGACCTTGGCCGCCCGCTTCTGGCCCCGCGACTGTTGCTTCTTCCCCACACCGCTCCTCGGACGCGTTCCGGCGCGGGCCGGTCCTCACGAGCAGACCGCCCCCTGCGCCGCCGACCCCACGAGTCTCGCGTACTTGGCCAGCACGCCCCGACGCCGCCCCGCGTCGCGCGGCGTCCAGTCGGCCCGCCGCTTCTCCAGCTCCTCCTCCCCGACGTCGAGGTCGAGGGTCCGGGTGGCCATGTTCAGCACGATCGGATCGCCGTCCTGCACCAGCGCGATCGGGCCGCCGTCGGTCGCCTCCGGCGCCACGTGCCCGATGCACAGGCCGGTCGTCGCCCCGGAGAAGCGGCCGTCGGTGACCAGCAACACCTCCTTGCCCAGCCCGGCCCCCTTGATCATCCCGGTGACGGCGAGCATCTCCCGCATCCCCGGGCCGCCGCGCGGGCCCTCGTACCGGATCACCACGACGTCGCCCGGGACGACGGTGCCGTCGCCGACCGCGTCGAGTGCGCCCTGCTCGCCGTCGAACACCCGCGCGCGGCCGCGGAACTCGGCGGCGTCGAACCCGGCGCTCTTCACCACGGCGCCGTCCGGGGCGAGCGAGCCGCGCAGGATGGTGATCCCGCCCGTCGGGTGGATGGGGTCGCCCAGCGCGCGGATCACCGTGCCGTCGAGGTCCGGCGGGTCGATCTCCGCGAGGTTCTCGGCCACGGTGCGCCCGGTGCAGGTGAGGGCGTCGCCGTGCAGGAGCCCGGCGTCGAGCAGCGCCTTCATCACCACGGGCACCCCGCCGACCTGGTCGACCGTGCTCATCACGTGGGCGCCGAAGGGCTTGACGTCGGCCAGGTGCGGGACGCGGTCGCCGATCCGGTTGAAGTCGTCGAGCTCCAGCGGCACCCCGGCCTCGGCCGCGATGGCGAGCAGGTGCAGCACGGCGTTGGTCGACCCGCCGAACGCCAGGACGACCGCGATCGCGTTCTCGAACGCCTCCCGGGTCATGATCTGCCGGGCGGTGATCCCCTTCTCCAGCAGGCCGATCACGGCCTCGCCGGACTCGCGGGCGATGCCGTCACGCCGCCGGTCGACCGCGGGCGGGCTGGCCGAGCCCGGCAGCGCCATGCCCAGCGCCTCGGCCGCGCTGGCCATCGTGTTCGCCGTGTACATGCCCCCGCACGCGCCCTCGCCGGGGCAGATCGCGCGCTCGATCTCGGTCAGCTCCTCGCGGCTGATCAGCCCGCGCGCGCACGCCCCGACGGCCTCGAACGCGTCGGCGATGTTGACCTCGCGCCCGTCGACGTGGCCGGGCAGGATCGACCCGGCGTAGACGAACACCCCCGCGAGGTCGAGCCGGGCCGCAGCCATCAGCATCCCGGGCAGGGACTTGTCGCAGCCGGCGAGCAGGACGGTGCCGTCGAGCCGCTCGGCCTCCACGACCGTCTCCACCGAGTCGGCGATGATCTCGCGGCTGACCAGCGAGTAGTGCATGCCGACGTGGCCCATGGAGATGCCGTCGGACACCGAGATCGTGCCGAACTCCATCGGGTAGCCGCCCGCGCGGTGCACGCCCTCCTTCGCCGCCTGCGCCAGCCGCTGCAGCGACAGGTTGCACGGGGTGATCTCGTTCCAGCTCGACGCGATGCCGATCTGCGGTCTCTCGAAGTCCGCGTCGCGCATCCCGACCGCCCGGAGCATGCCGCGGGCGGCCGTGCGCTCGATGCCGTCGGTGACCTGGCGGGACCGGGGCTTGAGATCGGGCATGCGGCACTCCTCGTCGATCGCGATCCGTGGTGGGCTCGGTGCGGATTCCCACGTGCCATCGTGCTCCCTCGCGGCCGCCTCGGCAGCCCCTCGGGGCACAAGATCGACGAAGGACGATCCGGACTCCGGACACGTCCGGTCGACTTGCGGTCACGGCCCGTCACCTGTACCGCGCGCCGTCGTTGCGGCTTCGAGAACGGGCGAAGGGACGACGAGAAGATGGCACGACACGCCTGGCGCGCCGAGGGCGGCCGGCGACGCATCACCGGGCTCGCCGCGGCCGGCGCGCTCACCGCGCTGCTCGGCGGCGCGGCCCTCACCGGCGCGGCGTTCGCCGACGACGGTCACCACTGGAACCACACCGACGGCACGCCCTGTTCGAAGCACGCGCGGGCGTGCGTCGACCTCGCGAGCAACCAGGCGTGGCTGATCCACGACGGGACGATCACCCGCGGCCCGGTCGGCATCTCGCACGGCGGGCAGGGCAAGGAGACCCCCACGGGGGACTTCGAGGTCCAGTGGAAGGACAAGACCCACAAGTCCGGCGAGTTCGACGACGCGCCGATGCCGTACTCGGTGTTCTTCGCCGACGGCGGCATCGCCTTCCACGAGGGCAACCCGCAGAACCCCTCCGCGGGCTGCGTCCACCTCGCCCACGACGACGCCGTCGCCTGGTTCGAGGACCTGGAGGTCGGTGACCCGGTGGAGATCCACTGAACCGGTGACCGGCGGAGGTCGCCGGCGCGACCGCCGCGGGGCACGCACGCGAAGGGCCCCGCACCTCGGGTGAGGTGCGGGGCCCTTCGACCTGCGCGGGTCAGTTCGTGGCGCGGTCCCGGCGGACGTTGGCCCGCCGGCCCTTGAGGGTGGTGACGCCGCGCAGCGAGCGCAGCACGTCGTCCGCCGCGTGCTCGGGGATCTCGACCAGCGTGTGCCGCTCGTGGATCTGGATGGCCCCGATGTCGCGGCCCGACAGCCGCGACTCGTTGGCCAGCGCCCCCACGATGTCCTGCGGGCGGATGCCCGCGGCCCGGCCGGCGGAGACGAACAGGCGCGTCGCGCCCTCCTTCGGCGGACGGGCGCCTTGGCCACGGCTGCCGAAGCGGCCGCCCTCGCGCGGGCCACCGCGGTCACCGCGGTCGCGGGGACCCCGGCCCTCGCGGGGCGCGGACATGGTCGGGATGTCGACCTCGTCGTCCGGGGTGGTCGTGCCTGCCCGCACCAGCCGCACGGCCGCGGCCGCCACGTCCGCCGGGTCGAACTCGTCGGCCAGGGACTCGATCACGGCGAGGACGCCGTCGGGGTCCGAGTCCGCGTCCTGCCGCAGGTCGGCGACGATCTGCTCCTGCAGCTGCGCGCGGGTGCGGTCCAGCCGGGCCTGCTTGAGGTCCGCGACGGTGGGCACCGGGGCGACCGGCACGCTCTTACCGATCAGCCGCTCGATGTTGCGCAGGTGCCGGATCGCGCCGTTCGGGACGAGCGTGATCGCGACGCCCTCGCGCCCTGCGCGGCCGACCCGACCGATGCGGTGCACGTAGGCCTCGGGCGACTTCGGCACGTCGTGGTTCACGACGTGCGAGAGCTGCTCGATGTCCAGGCCGCGGGCCGCGACGTCCGTGGCGACCAGCAGGTCGGTGCGGCCGTTGCGCAGCCGCTCGACGACGCGGGTGCGGTGTTCCTGGTCCATGCCGCCGTGCAGCGCCTCGGCCCGCAGGCCGCGGGCGGTGAGGGTCTCGGTGACGGCGTCGACGTCCGCGCGGGTGCGGCAGAACACGATGGCCGCGGTGGGCCGCTCGAGCTCCAGGATCCGGCCCAGCGCGGTGGTCGTGTGCGTGCGCGGCACCATGTAGGCGGTCTGCCGCACGCGCGGCGCCTCGCCCGCCGGGACCTCCTCGCGGGCGATCCGCACGGTGACGGGGTTGCGCAGGTACTCGCGGGCCAGCGACTCGATGCGCCGCGGCATGGTGGCGGAGAACAGTACCGCCTGCCGCTCGTCCGGGGTGGCCTGCAGGATCGTCTCGATGTCCTCGGCGAAGCCCATGTCGAGCATCTCGTCGGCCTCGTCGAGCACGACGGTCTCGAGCGCGTCGAGGGACAGCGCGCCGCGGTTCATCAGGTCGATCGCGCGGCCCGGGGTGGCCACGACGACGTCGACGCCGCGCTTGAGGGCGCCGAGCTGCGGGCCGATCGGGGCGCCGCCGTACACGGCGAGCACGCGCGCGCCGATCTCGGAGCCGTAGCGGGTGATCGCGTCGTTGACCTGCATGGCCAGCTCGCGGGTGGGGGCGAGGACCAGGCCGAACGGGCGGCGCTCGGCCCTGCGGTCGGTCCCGCTCAGGCGCTGCAGCATCGGCAGGGCGAACGCGGCGGTCTTGCCGGTGCCGGTGGCGGCCTGCCCCAGCAGGTCGCGGCCCCCGATCAGCGAGGGGATCGCCTCGGCCTGGATCGGGCTGGGGCTCTCGTAGCCGAGCTCGGCCAGGACGCCGAGGAGGCCGGGCGCGAGGCCCAGCTCGGCGAAGCCGCCGCCGGCGGCGTCGGTGTCGGGCCCGCCGTCGTGCTCGGGCTCGTTCTCGGGGTCGTTCCCGGCCTCGCGGTCGGCCTCAGGGCCGGCGGCGAGGTCGTCCTCGAAGTCGGTGGTGTCGTTCTCGGGCAGGTCCAGCAGAGTGCTCACTCATGTCCTCGTCGCAGCGGGGTGGCCGTCCGACATCCGGACGGACGACGCACCCGCGGGGAAGCCCGCGGGCCCGGAGCGGCTCGGTGCCGCCGGAGAAGGACCATGGGGCTCTCGGCTGACGTCATCGCTGACAGCCGACGGCACCCATTGTCACACGTGGGTCGCGGGAGATCGCGGCGGGCCGGTCCTGCCCGCCGACACAGGGGTCAACACCTGCCGGGGCCGGCCTGTTCCCCACCGTTCCCGCCCTGTTCAGCTCCTTGATCGCGACCCGACCGTGATCACGGGCCGACCGGGCCGTGGGTCCGGTCACCATTCCACCTGTCGTTCACCCGGGACCGCCACCCTCGCAAGGTGAGCGTCTCGCTGCCCTTCGCCCTGCGCACCCCGGCCAACCTCCGCGACGTCGGTGGCCTGCCGACCATCGACGGCCGGCGGCTGCGTGCCGGCGAGTACCTGCGCAGCGACGCCCCACAGCCCGGTGACCTGGGGACACCGGCTCCCGGCACGGTCGTGGACCTGCGCTCGCGCGCCGAGACGCGCGGCCTGTCACATCCCCTGGCGGAGATCGCCGACGTGCACGAGGTGCCGCTGGGCGCCTCGCTCGCGCCCGAGGTCGTGGCCGCCACGCCCGCGGACCGACGCGACATCGCGTGGGCCTATCGGCTGCTCGTGACGGAGGCCGCACCCGCGCTGGCCCGGATCCTCCGGATCGTCGCACGCTCCCGCGGCCCGGTACTGGTGCACTGCGCGGCGGGCAAGGACCGCACCGGCATCGTCACGGCGGTGGTGCTCGGCGCGGTCGGGGTGCCGCGCGAGCACGTCGTGGCCGACTACCTGCGCACCAACGAGAACCTGACCCGGTTGTGGGCGCGGCTGGAGGCGACCGGGGTCCCGCTGCCCGACGACGTCGCGGGCCTGGTCGGCGTCGACGGTGCGGCCCTGGAGGCGGTGCTCGACGACATGGACGCCCACCCGGGCGGCCTGCGCGGGCACCTGCTGGCGCACGGGACCGACCCGGACGACCTCGACCTGCTCGCCCGCCGCCTCGTCGGCTGACGACGCACGAACGGCGCCCTCGCTCACTCCTCGTGAACGAGAGCGCCGTTCGTCCTGCTCACGCCTCGTGAGTGGCGATCGTCGCCATAGCGACCATCGCCACTCACGGGTCACTTGAAACCGGCGCGCTTGAGGGCGTCGGCCATCGCGTTGTTCAGCGGGGCGGGCTTCTCCTGGCGGTTCCGCTGCCCGCCCTGCCGGCCGCCCTGGCCCTGCCGACCCTGGCCGCCCTTGCCGCCGCGGTCACCCTGACCGCCGCGGCCGCCCTGGCCCTTGCCGCCGCCCTGCCGGTCGCGATCGCCGCGCGGGCGGTCCCCGCCGCCGCGGTTCTGCCGGCCGCCGGCACCACCCCTGCCCGGCTCGTCGTCGAGACGCAGGGTGAGCGAGATCCGCTTGCGGTCCTCGTCGACCTCGAGCACCTTGACCTTGACCACGTCGCCGGACTTCACGACCTCGCGCGGGTCCGACACGAACTGCGTGGACATCGCCGAGACGTGCACGAGGCCGTCCTGGTGCACGCCGACGTCGACGAACGCGCCGAAGGCGGCGACGTTCGTCACCACGCCCTCGAGCACCATCCCCGGCCGCAGGTCCGCGATCTTGTGCACGCCCTCGGCGAAGGTCGCGGTCCGGAAGGCCGGGCGCGGGTCGCGGCCCGGCTTCTCCAGCTCGGCGAGGATGTCGCCGACCGTCGGGAGCCCGAACCGGTCGTCGACGAACCGCTGCGGCTGCAGGTTCTTCAGCTTCGTGGTGTTGCCGATCAGCTCGTCGATGCCGACCTTGGCCGCGTCGACCATCTTCCGGACGACCGGGTAGGCCTCGGGGTGCACGCCGGAGACGTCGAGCGGCTCGTCGCCGCCGCGGATGCGGAGGAAGCCGGCGCACTGCTCGAAGGCCTTCGGCCCCAGTCGCGGGACGTCGACGAGCGCGGTGCGGGTGCGGAAGGGCCCGTTCGCGTCCCGGTGCGTGACGATCGCCGCGGCCAGCGACTCGCTGATGCCCGACACCCGGCGCAGGAGCGGCGCGGAGGCGCTGTTGAGGTCGACGCCGACCGCGTTCACGCAGTCCTCGACGACCGCGTCGAGCGAGCGGGACAGCGCCGCCTCCGGCAGGTCGTGCTGGTACTGCCCGACGCCGATGGACTTCGGGTCGATCTTCACCAGCTCGGCGAGCGGGTCCTGCAGCCGGCGGGCGATGGACACCGCGCCGCGCAGCGACACGTCGAGGTTCGGCAGCTCGGCCGACGCGTACGCCGAGGCCGAGTAGACCGACGCGCCCGCCTCGCTGACCATCACCTTGGTCATCTTGAGCCCGGGGTTCATCGCGACGAGCTCCCCGGCCAGCTTGTCCGTCTCGCGGGAGGCGGTGCCGTTGCCGATGGCGATCAGGTCCACGGAGTGCTCGGCGGCCAGCCTCGTGAGCGTGACGAGCGCGCCGTTCCAGTCCTTGCGCGGCTCGTGCGGGTAGATCGTGTCCGTGGCGACGACCTTGCCGGTGCCGTCGACCACGGCGACCTTGACACCGGTGCGCAGGCCCGGGTCGAGGCCCATCGTCGCGCGGGTGCCGGCCGGCGCGGCGAGCAGCAGGTCGCGCAGGTTGGAGGCGAAGACGCCGATCGCGCCCTCCTCCGCGGCGGTGCGCAGCCGCACCCGGATGTCGATGCCCAGGTGCAGCAGGATCCGGGTGCGCCAGGTCCAGCGCACCACGTCGTTCAGCCACCGGTCCGCGGGGCGGCCCTGGTCGGAGATCCCGACGTGCGCGGCGATCAGGGTCTCCCAGTCGCTGCGCTGCCCGGGCTCGAGGACCTCGGTGTCCGGCTCCAGGGAGACGTCGAGGACCTCCTCCTTCTCGCCGCGGAAGACCGCGAGGATGCGGTGGCTCGGCAGCGAGGTGAAGGCCTCGGAGAAGTCGAAGTAGTCCGCGAACTTGGCTCCCTCGGCCTCCTTGCCCGGGCGGACCTTCGACACCAGCACGCCGCGGCTCCACATCCGCTCGCGCAGGCCGCCGATGAGGTCGGGCTCCTCGGAGAAGCGCTCGACGAGGATCGCGCGGGCGCCCTCGAGCGCGGCGGCGGCGTCGGCGACGTTCTCGCCGAGATACTTCGCCGCCTCCTCCTCCGGGGTCAGCGAGGGGTCGGCCAGCAGCGCGTCGGCGAGCGGCTCGAGGCCGTTCTCGCGTGCGATCATGGCCTTGGTGCGGCGCTTGGGCTTGTAGGGCAGGTAGACGTCCTCGAGCCGGGCCTTCGACTCCGCGGCGAGGACCTGCTGCTCCAGCTCGGGGGTGAGCTTGCCCTGCCTGCGGATCTCCTCGAGCACGGCGGTCCGCCGCTCCTCCAGCTCACGCAGGTAGCGCAGCCGCTCCTCGAGGGTGCGGAGCTGGGCGTCGTCGAGCCCGCCCGTCGCCTCCTTCCGGTAGCGGGCCACGAACGGCACGGTCGACCCCTCGTCGAGAAGGTCGACGGCCGAGGCGACCTGGTGCCGGCGCACACCCAGCTCGTCGGCGATGCGCTGCTCGATCGACGGCTGGGGGGTGGGCTGCTGGGCCGAGGACTGCGGTGCCGACGCCACCCCGGTGGGGGCCGCGGAGGCCGCTGCGGGAACCGAACCTGTCACTCCCCCATCCTCCCCGGGCGGTCCCCCGGCGGGTGCGGGCGGGGTCGGGTCGCAGGGTCGAGGTGGTCAGGAGGGGGGACCGGAGCGGTCGGTCCCGCTCCGCCCACCCCGCTCGCCCGCCCCGCTCGCCCGGCCGCGCATGCGCCGAACCCGGATCAGGCGAAGGTGACCTGCCCGGTGATGCTCGGCTCCGCACCGGGGACGCCGCAGACCAGGTCGGAGCCGTCCGGCTCGCCCGTGGCCACCACCGGCGCGCCGACGAAGGCGGGGCGGCGCAGCCGGTAGGAGAACTCGGCGACCTGGCGGTCCGGCGCGAACCGGCGGGGCAGCTCCAGCAGCATCAGGGCCAGCAGCGGGCCGTGCACCACGAGGCCGGGGAACCCCTCGACCTCCCGGGTGTAGGGCAGGTCGTGGTGGATCCGGTGGGCGTTGTAGGTCAGCGCGCTCATCCGGAACAACAGCACCTCGTCGGGGCGCAGCACCGCCTGCCACTGCCCCGGCGCCGCCGGCTCCGGTTCCCGTGCCTCCGGGGCGGCGGGGGCCGCGGCAGGCGAGGCCCCGGGCTCCTGCTCCCGGTAGACGACGTCGTGCTCCTCGACCTGGGCCACCTCGCCGTCGCGGAGGTACTCGTGGGTCAGGGTGACGAAGAGCATGTCGCCCGAGCGTCCCGACTTCGGGGTGACCGAGGTCAGGGCGCTGCGCCGGATGATCTCGTCGCCGACGCACAGCGGCGCGTGCACCCGCAGCCGCCCGCCGGCGAACATCCGCCGGCGGTTCGGGATCGGCGGCAGGAAGTGCCCCTCGCGCGGGTGCCCGTCCTCGCCGAGCTCCGCCGTGGCGGGGCGTTCGAGGAAGTGGAACCCGGTCCACAGGGGCGGGAGCGCGGTCGAGCCCAGCCCGGTGGCGTCGATCGGCGAGGGCTGGTCGAGCAGCCCGGCGAAGGCGTCGGACGGGGCGCGGTCCAGCACCTCCCGCACCTCGACCGGCCCGGGCTCCCAGCCCTCGACGTACTCGGCGATGCCCACGACTCCTCCTGTCCGGTGTCCGCTGCTCAGGGATGGTCGCGCACGGGGTGGAACAGCGCGACCGACTCCAGGTGGTGCGTCATCGGGAAGGCGTCGAAGGAGCGCAACGCGGCGAGCTCGTAACCCCGGACGCCGAACAGCTTCACGTCCCGGCCCAGAGCGGCCGGGTCGCAGGCCACGTAGACGATCCGCTCCGGTGCCCGCGCGCACAGCTGGTCCACCATCGCCTTGCCGAGTCCCTTCCGCGGCGGGTCGGCGACCACCACGTCGGGGTCGGGCAGCTCGGCGAGCAGATGTTCCACCCGGCCGGACCGGAAGGCGACCTGCGGCAGGTCGCGCAGCGCGCGCTCCCCGTCGGCCACGGCCTGCCGCGCCGACTCCACGACGGTGACCGACCCCTCCGGCCCCACGTGCTCGGCCAGCACCGCGGCGAACAACCCGACGCCGCCGTAGAGGTCCCAGGCCGTGCCGCCCGCCGGTGCGGCGGCCCAGTCCCGCACCACGTCGACGAGCGTGTCGGCGAGCTCGGGGTGCACCTGCCAGAAGGCGCCCGGGGACAGCTCCCAGTCCCGGCCGGCGGCGTGCTGCACGGACGCACTGCGCTCCCGGGGCGGCACGCCCCCGCCCAGGTGCCGCTCGCCCCGGGCGTCGACGGCCACGTCGACCTCGTCGCCGGGCCGCCAGTGCCGGTCGAGCAGGTCCTCGAGCAGCCCGGCGGGGGCGAGCAGGCAGTCCGCGATCGGGACGACCTCGTGGCTGTGGTGGGCCCGCAGGCCGGCCCGGCCCTCGTCGTCGACCGCCAGCCGCAGCCGCTGCCGCCAGCCGAGCGGGCCGCCCGGGAGCTCCTCCACCTCGACGGTCGCGGCGAGCCCGCCGGACAGGCCGCCGAGGCGGGTGAGCTGCTCGCGCAGGACGGCGGTCTTCAGCGCGCGCTGTGCGGGCGGGGCGACGTGTTGGAAGTCGCAGCCGCCGCAGCCGCCGGCGCGGGCCCACGGGCACGGCGCCGGCACCCGGTCCGGGGAGGCCCGCAGCACGGAGATCGCGTCGGCCAGGCAGAACGAGCCGCCGTTGTCCTCGGTCACCACCGCCCGCACCACCTCGCCGGGCAGCGCGTGCCGCACGAAGACCACGCGGCCCTCGTGCCGCGCCACGCAGTGCCCGCCGTGGGCGATCGGGCCGACCTCCATCTCGAGGACCCGGTCCGTCCAGTCGAGGGCTCGCTCAGCGGACCGGGTCACCGCTGTCCTTCCAGGAGTTCGCGTCCGACCGGCCGGGGGTGCTGCGCGGGCCGGTGGTGCGGGTGGCGGTGGCGGCCGGCGTCTGCTCGCCGGGCAGCTGCTCCATCGACGGGTAGCCGCGGCGCGAGGCGCCGGGCGCGAAGTGCGGCGAGAGCGGCTGGGCGGCGGCCGAGGACGCCAGCTGCCACGGCACGCTCGTGACCATCACCCCGGGCTGGAACAGCAGCCGGCTCTTGAGCCGCAGCGCGGACTGGTTGTGCAGGATCTGCTCCCACCAGTGACCGACGACGTACTCGGGGATGTACACCGTCACCACGTCCCGCGGGTTGTCCGAGCGGACGCGCTTGACGTAGTCCAGGACCGGGCGCGTGATCTCCCGGTACGGCGACTCGACGACCTTGAGCTTCACCGGGATCTTGCGCTTGCCCCAGTCCGCGACCAGCTTCTTCGTGTCGGCGTCGTCGACGTTGACCGTGACCGCCTCCAGGACGTCCGGCCGGGTGGCCCGGGCGTAGGCCAGCGCCCGCAGCGTGGGCTTGTGCAGCGTCGACACGAGGACGACGGCATGGTTGCGGCTGGGCAGCACGGCGTCGGACTCCCCCGCCTGCAGCTCCGCCGAGACCCGGTCGTAGTGCTTCTGGATCGCGACCATGAGCACGAAGAACCCGGCCATGGCCACGATCGTGATCCAGGCGCCCAGGGTGAACTTCGTGACCAGGACGGTGAGCAGCACCAGCCCGGTCATGATCGCGCCGAATCCGTTGATCGTCTGCGCGCGCCGCATCCGGGCCCGCTCGCGGGCCTCCGTCGTCGACGCGAGCTCGCGGTTCCAGTGCCGCACCATCCCGGCCTGGCTCAGCGTGAAGGACACGAACACCCCGACCGTGTACAGCGGGATGAGCCGGGTGACCTCCGCCTGGAACCCGATCACCAGCACGATCGCGAACGCCGCGAGGATCAGGATGCCGTTGGAGAAGGCCAGCCGGTCGCCGCGGGTGTGCAGCTGGCGGGGCAGGTAGCGGTCCTGGGAGAGGATCGAGCCCAGCACCGGGAAGCCGTTGAACGCGGTGTTGGCGGCCAGCACCAGGATCAGCGCCGTCATGATCACGACGAAGAAGAAGCCGGGGCGGAAGCCGTCGAACACGGCGTCGGCGAGCTGGGCCACCATCGTCTGCTGCTCGTAGCCCGGGGGCGCGTCGGGGAACTGCGTCGCCGGGTCCTCGGCGATCTTGACCCCGGTCAGCCGGCCGAGCGCGATCAGCCCCATGAACATGCTCACCGAGATGAGCCCCAGCAGCAGCAGGGTGTTCGCCGCGTTCCGGGACTTGGGCTTGCGGAAGGCGGGCACGCCGTTCGAGATCGCCTCCACCCCGGTCAGCGCCGCGGCGCCCTGGGTGAACGAGCGGAGGACGAGCAGCACCAGCGCCAGTCCCGTGAAGGTGTCGCCCTCCGCGACGAGGCGCAGGTCGGTGCTCGCGGTCTCGACGGCCTGGCCCAGGATCAGCACCCGGGTCAGACCCCAGATGATCATCGTCGCGATGCCCAGCATGAACAGGTAGACCGGGACCGCGAAGGCCACGCCGGCCTCCCGGACGCCGCGCAGGTTCACGGCCGTGAGCAGGGCGATGGCGACGACCGCGAAGGCCACCTTGTGCGTCCCGACGAACGGGATCAGCGCCCCGATGTTCGCCGCGGCCGCCGAGATCGACACCGCGACGGTGAGCGTGTAGTCGACGAGCAGCGCGCTCGCCACGGTGAGCCCGGCCTTGCGGCCGAGGTTGACCGTGGCCACCTCGTAGTCGCCGCCCCCCGACGGGTAGGCGCGCACGTTCTGCCGGTAGCTGGTGACGACGGTGAGCAGCACGACCACGACCGCGAGGCCGATCCACGGCGACAGGGCGTACGAGGTGACACCGGCGACGGACAAGGTCAGGAAGATCTCCTCGGGCGCGTAGGCGACCGAGGACATGGCGTCGGAGGCGAAGACCGGCAGCGCGAGCCGCTTGGGCAGCAACGTGCTGTGCAGGCGGTCACTGCGTTGCGGTCGGCCGACGAGGATGCGCTTGACGGCGACGCCGAGCTTGGACACGTCGGAAGCCTATGCTCTCCGCAACGGACCGACGCGATAGCGTGCGCCGTCGACGAGCCCCGACGAGCCCCGGCCCGTCGGAACGTGAGACCGAACGAGCCCGGGAGGGCCCTCCGATGTACGTCGTGATCATGGGGTGCGGCCGCGTCGGCGCGGCCCTCGCCGCCGGGCTCGAACGGCTCGGTCACGAGGTCTCCGTCATCGACCGGGACGTCCAGGCCTTCCGCCGGCTCGGCTCGGACTTCCGCGGCCGCCAGGTCGTCGGCTTCGGCTTCCACCGGGAGGTGCTCGTCGAGGCCGGGATCGAGAAGGCCGACGCGTTCGCCGCCGTCTCCTCCGGTGACAACTCCAACATCCTGTCCGCCCGGGTGGCCCGGGAGACCTTCGGCGTGGAGCGGGTCGTCGCGCGGATCTACGACGCCAAGCGCGCCGCCGTGTACGAGCGCCTCGGCATCCCGACCGTCGCCACCGTGCCGTGGACCACGGACCGGTTCATGCGGATGGTCCTGCCCGACGGCGTCGCGACGGCGTGGCGGGAGCCCGCCGGCACCGTCGCGATCCTGCCGCTGCCGCTGCACGAGGACTGGGTGGGCCGCCCGATCCGTGAACTCGAGGAGGTCACGGACTCCCGCGTCGCGTTCATCGTCCGGTTCGGCACCGGCGTGCTGCCCACCCGCGAGACCGCCGTGCAGGCCGACGACACCGTCTACGTGGCGGCGGTCTCGGGCACGGTGTCCGACGTCACGGCCGCGGCGGCCGCACCGCCCGCCGACTCCTGAGAACCCGAGAGGGCGTGAGGTCATGAGGGTCGCCATCGCGGGGGCCGGCGCCGTCGGCCGCTCCATCGCACGCGAACTGGTGGACAACCAGCACCAGGTCATGCTCATCGAGCGCGACCTCAGCCACATCGACCCCGCGGCCGTCGAGGAGGCGGAGTGGGTGCACGCCGACGCCTGCGAGCTCCAGACGCTCGAGGACGCCGGCATCGAGAGCTGCGACGTCGTGATCGCCGCGACCGGGGACGACAAGGTCAACCTGGTCGTCTCGCTGCTCGCGAAGACCGAGTTCGCGGTCCGGCGAGTGGTCGCGCGGGTCAACGACCCCCGCAACGAGTGGCTGTTCGGCGAGAACTGGGGCGTGGACGTCTCGGTGTCCACCCCGCGGCTGCTCGCGGCGCTGGTCGAGGAGGCCGTGGCCGTCGGGGACCTGGTCCGGCTGCTCACGCTGCGGCAGGGCCAGGCCAACCTGGTCGAGGTCACGCTGCCCACCCACGCCCCGCTCGCCGGGCGTCCGGTGCGCGACCTGGCGCTGCCCCCGGACTCCGCACTGGTCACGATCCTGCGCGGCGGTCGGGTGATCGTCCCGCAGGCGGACGACTCGCTCGAGCCGGGCGACGAGCTGCTGTTCGTGGCGACCGCGGCGGTCGAGGAGGAGATCCGGATGGCGGTCGTCGACGCCTGAGCGGCTCGCGCCCGGACCCGGGCCGGCTCGGCCCGGGCCCGCGTCAGCTCGTGGCGGGTGCGCGTTCGGCCCGCCGCACGGCGACGACCGTGCCGACGATCGCGAGGCCCACCAGCGGGTAGCCCATCGCCAGCCGGGCGATGCCGAGCCAGGTCTCCTCGTCGGCGTTGTACAACCAGCCCTGCACCACGAGGCGGGCGGCGAACACCAGCGCCCACAGCGCACTGGCCCAGCTGTAGGCCCGCAGCATGCGCGGGTTGCGGCGCCATTCGTGGCCGTGCCCGTTGACGGCGTGCCAGACGACACCGGCGAGCGGCCACCGGACGACGATCGACACCAGGAACGCGAGCCCGAGCACGGCGCTGTAGAGCAGCCCGGGCAGGTAGAAGCCGCGGGCCTCGCCGGTGCGGTAGGCGATGAAGGCGCACACGCCGACACCGAACAGGCCGGACACCGCCGGCTGCAGCGGCTGCCGGCGGGCGACGCGGAACACCGCCACCACCACGCCGGCCGCCACGGCGGCGATCACGGCGGGCTTCAGCTCGAACAGGACGTTGGCGACGACGAAGACGGCCACCGGGACCGTCGAGGCCACGATCCCGGGAATGCCGCCCATCTGCTCCATGAGCGTGGGCCGGCGCTCGCCCTCCGGAGCGGGCTCCAGGGACCCGGCCTCGCCCTCGTCGGCGGGGACGCGCGGGATCGGGCCCGTGTCCGAGTCGTGGTCCGCGGGTTCGCCGGCCACCCGTGGGATCCGGGTGGTCGGCCGGTCCCCCTCGGGACCCGACGTCACTGGGCCTGGCAGATCTCGTAGTACGGGTTGTACAGGACCTTCCGCCCGTCCCGTACCGAGATCCGTCCGCGGACGCGCATCGTCCGACCCGGCTCGATGCCCGGGATCCGGCGTCGACCCATCCAGACCAGCGTCACTCCCTCGGTGCCGTCGAACAGCTCCGCCTGGAGCTGCGCGCTGGTGTCGTCCTCGGCGCAGAACTCCACACTGCGGAGGCGACCCAGCATGGTCACCTCCTGACCGCATGCACACTCGCTCGCGCGCTGTGCCCCCGAACGCTCGGAATCCTCGGTCAGGTCGTCCGCGTCCAGGACGTCGACGTCGCTGGTGAGCTTCCGAAGCATGCGGCGGAACGCCCCACCGTCCGTGCTGCCCATGTCTCTCCTATGGCTGCTCGGGCGCGGGCCGTCTCCTGTGATCCGGCCGCTGCCCGTGCAAGGGTAACGCGGGAGAAACGCGCTGTGTGCCCAGAACGGGTAGATCCGTGCGGGCGGGACGGGGCCCTGATCACTCCCGTCGGCGAGCGGCGGGATCGTCGCGACGACACGCCTTCACCCGGGCGGAGGGGCCTCGCCGCGCTGTCCGATTCGCGGAGTTCCGGGCCGCCGACGGGAGCGGCCGGCCGCTCGTCGGCGCGCCCGGCGGCCGTGACGCATCTCGCAGCGGTCCGCACGCATCACGCAGCGGTCCGCGCGGCCGCCCCCGTGAGCGCAGCGCGGCACACCCGGTGGACCAGGTGTGCCGCGCTCCGCTGCCGTGTGTCGGCCGGCGCCGGGCTCGACCTGCGCCCTACTCGGGCCGGTGATGGCGACCACGGGCGTCGACGTCGCCGCCGCCGACGGGGTCGACGGGGTCGACGGGGTCGACGGGGTCGATGCGGTCGACGTCGAGGAAGGAGAGCGCGGGCTGGGTGCCCGGACCTCCGCCGTGGCGCCGGTTCCCGCCGGACGGGTCCTCCTCCGCGCCGTAGCCGCCTGCCCACGCGCGCCCGCCCTGGGGGCCGGGGGTCGACGGCCCGTACTCGCCGCCGGGGACGGCGCCGTGCTGCCCGTGGGGGTCGCCGTTCGACGAGCCGTGCCGGCCCGCAGCGCCGAGGCCGGGGGAACCGCCCGGCCCGCCCGGGGCCGCGTACCCGTCGGCAGGGGCCCACCCGCCCGCGACGGGGTGGCCGTTCGCCGCGCCGCGGCCCCCGTCGCCGGTCGACCCGTAGCCGGTCGACCCGTACGCGTTCAAGCCGTACCCGTTCGACCCGTACCCGTTCGACCCGTACCCGTTCGACCCGTACCCGTTCGACCCGTACCCGTTCGACCCGTACCCGTCGGGCCCGCCCGCGGCCGGGCCGTGGCCGTGGACGGAGCCGTCGGGACCGTGGGGGTGGTGGTGCCCGTCGACTCCCCGGCGGCCGTTCGGGCCGGAGTGGCCGTTCGGGCCGGAGTGGCCGTTCACGTACCCACCGGTCGCGCCACGGCCCGGTCCGTCGGACCCGGCGGCGCGGTCGGCGGACTCGGCCATGAGGGCGTCGAACAGACTGGTCGGGACGTCGGCGGGTGAGCCGGGACCCGTCCTGACCCCCGCGAACCCGGTCACCTCGCGGCCACCGCCGTTCGACGACCAGCCCGACGCGGCGTACCCGTACTGCGGCAGCCGGCCCGAGTCCCGGTCGACGGTCTCGTAGCCCGGCCCCGGCGGCTGGTGCACGGTCGGCGCCCAACCGTCGGGCCGGCCGTGGGCGGCGTGCCCGCCGTGCGACGGCGCGTCGTACGGGCCCGGTGTCCCGGCACGCCGCTCGATCGGGGGCTCCGGGGCGCGACGGCGACCGCCCTGCTCCGCGGCACGTTCCGGCCGCCCGGGGTTCCCGTCGCGGGAGCCGCCCGCCCACCCGGAGTGCTGCGGGCCCCCGGTGCGCTCCTCGGCCGCCCATTCCGGGTGCTGCGCACCCGTCGCGCGGCTCGCGTCCCGGGGCTCACCGGCCCAGGACGGTCGCGGCGCCTCGCCGGCACCGCCGGCCGCCGCCCCGAGGAGCCGGTCGTGACCCGGGCCTGCCGATCCACCGGACCAGCCGGAGCTCCGCGCCCCGCCGGCCCGGCCCGGCCGGGCCCCCGGCGAGGCCGCCGGATCGGCGTGCCGGCCGCCGGCCTCCCAGGCACCGCTCACCGGGTCGGCCGACGGGTCGCCGTGGCGCGGACCCGCGAGCGGATCCGCAGCACCGAGCTGCGGGCCGCGCTCGGCACGGTCCTCGGCGCCCGAGTCGGCCGGGTCCGCAGGCCGGGCGGCCCAGTCGGGGCGCCACTCCGTGGTCGCCCAGCCACCGCTGTGCGGGTCCGCGACCTGCGGAGCAGGGAACTCGTCGCGGTGTGGCCGAGACGCGTCGCGAGCCGCGCCCTGTCCCAGGACGGGCAGGGCGCGCGTCTCGCCCGCACCGCCCGAGCCGAGGGCCCCTGCGTCCGGCGCCGCCGTGCCCCGCGCCGCGACGTCCGGGGGCCACGGGGCGTCGGGGCCGCCCGGTGCGAATCCCTGCGGCGCAGATCCCGGGCTCGCGTGCGAGCCCGTGGAGTGCGCGGCGGGGGAACCGCCGAAGCGCGGCTCCGGACCGGTGCTCGCGCCGGGAGGCCCCACCGGGGGAACCGACTCGGATCCGCCTGCACGAGGAGCGGCCGCCGATGGGTACGGACCGTTGGCGGCGGTTGAACCGCCGGGGCCGGAACCGTACGGGGTGGAGCCGGAGGAGGCGGAACCGTACGGGCCGGCGCCCCCCGAGGCCTGCGGACGCTCGCCGCGACCGGCCGGACCTCCCCGGGGCGCCGGGGCCGGGCCGCCGAACCCGGGACCACCGGTCGCGGGACGCGCAGGCGGATACCCGCCGGTCGCCGCGCCGGCGGAACCGGGGGTGTCCGGCATGAGGGCGTCGCCGGTGGACCCACCGCCCGTCGGGCCACCCACGCCGGGGGCCGGACCGAAGCCCGGACCCCCCACAGGACCGCCGGACCGGGGACCACGGACCCCGTACTGCGGCGTCCCCGGCTGGGGCATCCCCGACTGGGGCATCCCCGGCTGCGGCATCCCCGGCTGCGGCATCCCCGGCTGCGGCATCCCCGACCGAGCGGGCCGGGACGCCCCGGCACCCGGCGCCCCCGCTGCGGCCGCCGGTGCCACCGGCCCGGCAGCGGGCGGCCCACCGGCGGGCGCCGTACCGCCCGGAGCACCGCCCTGCCCGGCACCCGCGGGAGACTCGGCCGCGGCACCACCGGCGGCCGTCCCCGACGACTCCCCCGCTTCCGCGGCCGGCGTGACCGACCGGGTCCGCAGGGTCAGCGTGGCCTTGGGCTGGGGCGCCTCGGCCGCGGGATCGGCGGCCTCGTCGACGGCGGACGGAAGCGTCAACGGCAGCACCGTGCGCGGCGGGTACGGGGACTTGCCGCGCACCACGATCGTGCCGCGCAGCATCCGCCGCATCTCCGCGTCGAGCCGCTCGGCCTGCTCCTCCGGGCCCGCGGCGACGCCGTAGACCATCCAGCGCTCACCGTCGATGCCGACGAACACCGACGAGGCCACCTGGGTGGTCGCCCGCAGCTCGCGGCCCCACTCGCCGGTGTAGGAGCGCACGGTCGCGCCGCCCTCGCGCAGCGACTCCGCGATCTCCCCGCAGAGGTCCTGCCACAGCCCGCCCGACCGCGGTGCGGCCAGCGCCGAGAGCGACAGCCGCCCGCCGCCCGGCATCGACACGTGCACCGCGGACAGCCGCGCGCCCTCCTCCGGCTCGACGACCGTGCCCTGCAGCGGAATCGGCACCTGGACGGCGCCGAAGTCCATGCGCGCGAGCGCGTCCGTCATCGCGGGGTCGAGCCTGGCGACGTCGAACGGGCCGAAGTCCGGACCGTCGTAGTCGCTGTCGTACTCCTCGTCGTACTCCTCGTACTCGTCGTCGTACTCGACGTCGTCGTACTCGCCGTGCCCGGGTCGTCCCCGGTCGGCGGACTCCAGGTCCTCGAGGTCCTCGCCGTAGCGGACGCTCACGGTCCGTCCCCTCCCGCCAGCCGGTGGTGGCCGCCCGTCGAGCCGTACCCGCCCGGCCCCCGGTCGGAGGCCGGGAGCTCGGGCACCTCGACGAAGCGCGCGTACTCCACCTTCTGAACGACCAACTGGGCGATCCGGTCACCCCTGCGCAGCACGATCTCCGTGCGGGGGTCGTGATTGATCAGACACACCTTGATCTCGCCGCGGTATCCGGCGTCGATCGTGCCCGGTGAGTTGACGATCGACAGGCCCGCCCGGGCGGCCAGCCCGGAGCGCGGGTGCACGAAGCCGGCGTAACCCGGGGGGAGGGCGATCGCCACCCCCGTGCCGACGACGGCGCGCTCACCTGGAGCGAGCACGACGTCCGACGTGGTCGCGAGATCGGCCCCGGCGTCGCCGGGCCGGGCGTACGCGGGCAGGGGCATGTCGGGGTCGAGGCGGGTCAGCAGCACGTCGACGAGCGGCGTGACCATCGGCTCGTGCGGGGGAGCATCGATCGGGCCGGGCACAACGGGCGACGTTACAGTGGGTCGTCGTGAGCGAGTACCCGTCCGGTGCCGGTCCTGCGACGTCCGGCCGTCCTGGGTTCGACGAGCGGTTGAGTACACCGCTCTGGTGGTTCCTGTTCGCCGGCGGCGTCGCCGTGCTGCTGGGCGCCGAGATCCACATGGGCTATCCCGGCGTACGGTCCTGGATCGGCTACGCCGTGCTGATCCCGCTGGCGCTGCTGGTCGTGTGGCGGCTGGGCAGCGTCCGTGTGCGGGTCACCGACACCGAGCTGGTCGCCGGCGACGAGCGGATCGCGCTCGAGCACGTCGGGCGCACCCAGATCGTGGCCAAGAAGGACAAGCAGCAGGCGCTGGGCCCGGAGCTGGACCCGGTGGCGCACGTGCTGCACCGCAGCTGGATCGGACCGGTGGTGCGGATCGAGACCCGGGACCCGGCGAACCCGGTCCCGTACTGGGTGGTCAGCAGCCGCCGGCCGGAGGAGCTGGTGGCCGCGCTGAGCGCCGCCCGGGCCTGACCGGCCCCGAGAACGCCGAAAGGGGCGTCCCGGCGGTCCGGGACGCCCTCGTCGGTGTCCGCGACGGATCCTCGGTCGGATCCGCGTCGTGTCGCTGCGGTCGGGCCGGCGGCGCCGTCCTCAGGCCGCGCAGTCGCGGCAGATGAACAGGTTGCCGCGGGTCTCGGCCAGCCGGCTGCGGTGGTGCACCAGGAAGCAGCTGCCACAGGTGAACTCGTCCGCCTGCTTCGGCAGGACCTTGACCGTGAGCTCCTCGCCCGAGAGGTCCGCCCCCGGGAGCTCGAAGCTCTCCGCCGTGTCCGACTCGTCGACGTCGACCACGGACGACTGGGCCTCGTTCCGACGGGCCTTGAGCTCGTCGAGCGAGTCCTCTGCCATGTCGTCGGCCTCGTTGCGCCGTGGTGCGTCGTAGTCGGTCGCCATCGTTCCCACCCTCAGTACTCTTCGTCGTCTGCCGTGCCGCTGCACAACGTCCCGGCCGCGGGCGTTTGTGCCCGGCATCGGAGTGACGCCGGTCTCACCCGTTCGCGGAAGAGCGCAGGCCTGCCGGGTCCGGGCGCGGATCCGCTGCTACGGCCCGCGACCGGACCCCGCGAACGTCGTGGCTCCCCCGTCGGCGCGCAGAGGGTAGCCGAGGCGTCAAGCTCCCGGCACCGGACCCACCCCCGTGTCGTCCGTCCACCCCGGCACCGGCGGGCGTTAGGGTTCCGGCCGTGCTGATCCGCGGGGTGTCCGGGCGTGGGGTGGGTGCGGCGTGAACGCGGGACTGCGCCCCTACCGGCGGCGGCGGACCCGCCCGGTCGCGATCACGGTCGCGGCGCTCGCCGTGGCCGCCCTGGTGACGTGGACGATCGTGTTCGTCAACGCCGCCGCCGAGTCCGGTCTCGCCTCGTGCAACACCCCGGTCGCGGGGTCCGCCGGCACGGTCCTCGACCCCGGCGCGGTGGAAGCGGCCACCCCGGTCCCGCCCGCGGACGTCCGCACGACCGTGCTCAACGCCGGGGGCCAGCGCGGGCAGGCCAACCTCGTCGCCGCCCAGCTCGGCGACCTGGGCTTCGGCGAGGCCCGCCAGCCCGACAACGACCCGCTCTACCCCCAGGGCGACCTGGAGTGCCACGGCCAGCTGCGGTTCGGGGAGAGCGGCGAGGGCGCCGCGGCCACCCTGCAGCTCGTGCTGCCCTGCCTCGAGCTGGTGCGCGACGAGCGGGGCGACGCCTCGGTCGACGTCGCCGTCGGGACCGGCTTCACCGACGTCGACCCCGTCCGCGCGGTACGGGACGCCCTGGAACAGCTCGGCGCCCCGGGGGCGGGCGAGACCGGCGAGGGCGAGCAGGTGGCCGCCCCGCAGCTCGACCCGCAGGTGCTGGCCGAGGCCCGGGACGCCGCCCGCTGCTGACGGTCGCGGGCGGGGCTCAGACCTCCGCGGCACCCGCCCCGCGCAGCAGGTCCTCGAAGGCGGCCGCGACCCCGGGGGCCGCGGCGAGCGTCACGTCCTCCCCCAGCTCCGTGCCGTCCGTACGGGCACGGCCGGGCGCGGGCCGCACGCGGACGACGGCACCTGCCTCCCGCGCGATCAGCGCCGCGGCGGCCCAGTCCCACCAGTTGATGCCGTGCTCGACGTAGGCGTCGAGCCACCCGGCCGCGAGCCCGCACAGGTCGAGCGCCGCCGAACCGGTCCGCCGCAGGTCACGGACCCGTGGCAGCACCGCCGCGACCATCGCGGCCTGCCGCTCGCGGCGCCGGGCGTCGTAGGAGAACCCGCAGGCGACCAGGGACTGCGCGAGGTCGGTCTCGGCGGTGACCCGCAACGGCACGCCGTCGCAGGTGGCACCCGCACCCGCCGCCGCGCTCCAGACGCGCCCCGAGGCGGGCTCGACGACCGCCCCCGCGAGGGACACCCCGTCCCGCACCGCTGCGACCGACACGGCGTACCAGGGCAGCCCGTAGAGGTAGTTCACGGTGCCGTCGATGGGGTCGACGACCCAGCGCGCGGCCCCCGCGTCGCCCGCGGCCTCCTCACCGAACACCGGCTCGCCGGGCCGCAGCTCGGCGAGCCGCTCGCGGACGAGGCGTTCGAGGGCCTGGTCCGAGTCCGTGACGACGTCCGTCGGCGTGCTCTTCGTGCCGACGGCGCCGGTCTCCCGGGGAGCGGGCAGGGTGCGCAGGTGGGCGGCCGCCTCCCCCGCCACCTGCTCCGCGACACGCCGGAGCCCGGCCAGCTCCGCGGCGTCCGGAAGGGTGGTCGGGTCCGTGCCGGGCACGCCGACACTGCGGGGGACGCTGCTCGGGACCATGCCACCCATCCGACCACAGCCCGCAGGTCGGGACGGGGTGCGGGCCGGCGCGCGGGCCACCGCCCGGCGCACGGGAGCGCCCGTCCGGCCCCTCCGGGCCCTCTCTGAACCGATGCGGGTGCTCTGAAGAGGGCGTGATCGGCGAGCACCGGGCCACGGCGCAGTTACAATGGCTGAGAACTTCACCCCCGGGACGCGCGCCGACCCCACGAGAACGGCGGCGACCGGCGAGGCGAAGTCACTCGAAGCCAGCCGGACCGGAGCGCCCGCCGCGTTCTCGGCAGCTCCGGCGGACCGCAAGCGCACGCAGCGAGAGGGCCTAGGTGGCAGCCGCAGACTCCGCAACCCGAACCGACTCGACTTCCCCTGACCTCGACGGGGCCGAGACGGCGGCCGCACCCGCCCGTCGTGGCCGCGGGGCGGGTACCGCGACGAAGTCCCGGCCGGCGCGCCCACGTGGGGGCGCGAAGACCGGCGCCACGCCGTCGGCGAAGACGTCGGCCAAGAAGAAGGCGACCTCGCCCGAGGGCGACGAGGAGGCCGTCGAGATCGACGAGGCCGACCTCGCCGAGGACGTCGAGCTCGAGGACGTCGAGATCGACGACGTCGAGGACGACAACGCCGAGACGGCCGACGCCGCCGACGAGGACGACGACGAGGACGACGAGGAGCCGGCCAACACCGGCGCCAACCGCCGTGCCCCGACCACCCGCTCCTCCCAGCAGAAGTCGACCGAGTTCGTCTGGGACGAGGAGGAGTCCGAGGCGCTGCGCCAGGCGCGCAAGGACGCCGAGCTCACCGCCTCGGCCGACTCGGTCCGGGCCTACCTCAAGCAGATCGGCAAGGTCGCGCTGCTCAACGCGGAGGAGGAGGTCGAGCTCGCCAAGCGGATCGAGGCCGGCCTCTACGCCGCCGAGCGGCTGCGCCGGGCGATCGAGGCCTCGGAGAAGCTCTCCCCGCAGCTGCGGCGCGACCTGCGCTGGATCGTGCGGGACGGCGAGCGGGCCAAGAACCACCTGCTCGAGGCGAACCTGCGCCTCGTCGTCTCGCTGGCCAAGCGCTACACCGGCCGCGGGATGGCGTTCCTGGACCTGATCCAGGAGGGCAACCTGGGCCTGATCCGTGCGGTCGAGAAGTTCGACTACACCAAGGGCTACAAGTTCTCGACGTACGCGACGTGGTGGATCCGGCAGGCCATCACCCGCGCGATGGCCGACCAGGCCCGCACCATCCGCATCCCGGTGCACATGGTCGAGGTCATCAACAAGCTCGGCCGCATCCAGCGCGAGCTGCTCCAGGACCTGGGCCGCGAGCCCACCCCGGAGGAGCTGGCCAAGGAGATGGACATCACCCCGGAGAAGGTGCTGGAGATCCAGCAGTACGCCCGGGAGCCCATCTCGCTGGACCAGACCATCGGCGACGAGGGCGACTCGCAGCTCGGCGACTTCATCGAGGACTCCGAGGCGGTCGTCGCGGTCGACGCGGTGAGCTTCACGCTGCTGCAGGACCAGCTGCAGTCGGTGCTGGCCACGTTGTCCGAGCGCGAGGCGGGCGTCGTCCGGCTGCGGTTCGGCCTCACGGACGGCCAGCCCCGCACGCTCGACGAGATCGGCCAGGTCTACGGCGTGACCCGTGAGCGGATCCGCCAGATCGAGTCGAAGACCATGTCGAAGCTGCGTCACCCGTCGCGGTCACAGGTCCTGCGCGACTACCTGGACTGAGTGCACCGAGCGGAGCGAGCATCCGCACCGAGTTCTCCTCCGACGCGCGGCCCCGGGCTCCGGCCCGGGGCCGTCGTCGTTTCGGACTGGGGCGCCCGCCCGGCGCCGAGGTAGGTACACACCTGCCGGCGCGGCAGCCGGTCCCCGGAGTCGACGACGGGCGTTAACGCGGCGGCTGATCCACACGTGCACGGTACGGAGGACCGACCACGCACAGGAGCAGCGCATGAGCCTCACGCGGCCTTCGAGACCGGCATGATGACCATCGAGCCGGTCGAGGTTCCGGGGCATCGGTGACCGGGCCCGGGGTGGACGGGCCCGGGGTGGACGGGCCCGGGGTGGACGGGCCCGGGGTGGACGGGTCGAACGCCGACCAGCACGCGCAGTGGGCCGGCGACCTCGGGCTGCTCTGGGCGGCCCGCGCCGCGCAGTTCGAGGCCGCCGCTGCCGGCTACGACGCGCCGCTGCTCGAGGCCGCCGCCCTCGCCCCGGGCCTGCACGTGCTCGACGTCGGCTGCGGCACCGGGTCGGTCACCCGCAAGGTGGCGGCCGCGGTCAGCCCGGGCGGCACCGCGACCGGCGTGGACATCTCCACCCCGATGCTGGCCGTCGCGCGCGACCGGAGCGCCGGGCTCCCCGGGGTCGGCTTCGTGGAGGCCGACGCGCAGGTGCACGACTTCGGCGGCGGCTACGACCGGGTGGTCAGCCGGACGGGGGTGATGTTCTTCGGCGACCCGCCCGCCGCCTTCACGAACCTGGCGCGGGCCCTGCGGCCCGGCGGGCGGCTGGCGTTCGTGGTGTGGCGCGCGCTCGCCGAGAACGCCTGGATGCACGGCCTGATGCGGGCGTTGACCGGGCACACGCCCGCGGAGCCGCCGCCCGGGCCGGGCGCCTTCGCCCTCGCCGACCCGGACCGGTCCCGGTCCCTGCTGGAGGGGGCCGGGCTCCTCGAGGTCGACGTCGCGCCGTGCGCGGCGCCGGTGGTGCTGGGCCGGGACGTCGAGGAGGCGTTCGGGCTGGTCCGCCGGATGCTGTCCGGCACGCTCGACGGGCTCGACACGGCCGAGCGGGAGCGGGCGATCGCGGCCCTGCGGGCGTTCCTGACGCAGGGGGCGGGTCCCGACGGCGTCGCGCTCGGCTCGGCGGCCTGGCTGCTGACCGCACGCTCGCCCTGAGCGGTCCCGACGCGAACACCGGACGTCGAGCCGCCGACGGTCCTCGGCCCTGATCACCGCACCGTCATCGTCGGCCCACCGTGATCGCCATGTGGGACCGTTCGCGGCCGGGAACGGCTCTCGGCGGTCCGGACCGGCGATCACAGCGGGGTTCACACGGTCCGCGCGCCGGACGGACCGGCGCGGCCGGGGCCGGGGCCGGGGCCGGGAAGCCGCTTCCCGCGCCAGGGCCGGGCGCGCTTCACTGGCCCGGTGCAGAGCGTCGCGCGCAGCCCCGTCCTCGTGGGACGGGCGGCCGAGCTGACCGAGGTGCGCCGGCTCGTCGCCGCGACGGCCGCGGGCGGCGGCGGCTCCGTGGCCGTGCTCGGCGAGGCCGGGATCGGCAAGACCCGGCTGCTCGACGAGCTCGTGACGGAGGCCACGGCCGCCGGGCTCACCGTCCTCACCGGGCGGGCGGTCCCCGGCGGCGGCGTGTTCCGGCCGCTCGCCGAGGCCGTGCTCCCCCGCCTCGACGATCCCGCCGCGACCGGCGACGCACTGCGCCCGTACCGCTCGGCTCTGGAGCGGCTGCGGTCGGGTGCGGGGCCCGGGCCCGGTCCCGGCGCCCCCGACCAGGCCGTGGTCCTGGGCGAGGGGCTGCGCCGGCTGCTGCGGGCCGTCGCCCCCGCCGGGTGTGTGGTGCGGCTGGAGGACCTGCACTGGGCGGACCGCGACACGCTCGCGACCGTCATCTCCCTGACCGCCACGAGCCCCGGGCTGCTCGTCGCGGTGTCCAGCCGACCCGGCCCGGCGGCCGCGCAGCTGGTCACGGCGCCGGACCTGCGCGTCCTGGAGCTGCGCCCGCTCGATCGGACGGGGATCGCGGCCCTCGTCGCGGCCTGCCGGGACGGTGCTCCCCCGGCCGACGACGAGGTCGCCGCCCTGCACGCCCGCTCCGGTGGACTGCCGTTCGTGGTCGAGGAGCTGCTGGTGGCGCCCGGACACGCCGTCCCACCGACCTTCGCCGCGCTCGTCGAGGGCCGGCTCGAGGCGCTCCGGCCGCCGGCCCGGCGTGCCGTGGAGGCGGCCGCGGTGCTGGGGCCAGCGCCGGACTGGCAGGTGCTCGGGCCCGTCGCCGGGCTCGGCGAGGACGAGATCGGCGAGGCCCTGCGCGGCGGGGTCCGCGAGGGCCTGCTCGTGCGGCGGACCGGGCCGGACCGGACGGAGCTGGGCTGGCCGCACGCCCTGACCCGGGAGGCGGTGCTCGCGACCCTGCTCCCGCCCGAGCGGGCCCGGCTCGCGGCCCGCGCGGCCGTGGCCCTCACCACGGCGGGCCGAACCGCCGGTGGTCCGGCGGCGGCCGCGCTGTTCGTCGACGCGGGCCGGCCCGACCGGGCGGCGGAGCTGTACCTGCGCGAGGCACGGGCCGAGGCCACCCGCGGGGCACTGCGCGCGGCCGCCGACCACCTCGCCGCGGCGGAGCGCGCCGGCTGCGGGCCGCCGCTCGCCGCCGAGGTGCTGCGGGAGCGGATCCGCGTGCTCACCCTCACCGGCCGCGCCCACGAGGCGCTGGAGCTCGGCGCGGCCCGGCTGCCCGGCCTCACCGGGGACCGGCACGCCGGGCTGTGCCTCGACCTGGCCCGCACCGCCGTCGTCGCCGGGCAGTGGGCAACGGCCGAGGGCTACGTCGAGCGCGCCGGGCGGCCGGCCGATCCCCGCTCGGCGGTCCTCCTCGCCGACGCCGCCTTCGGCGCGGGCCGGGTCGACGAGGCGGCGGACCTCGCCGCGCGGGCCGTGGCGCGAGCCGAGGCCGTCGGGGCGCCGGAGAGCCTGTGCGAGGCCCTCGGCGTGCTGGCCCGCACCCGCTGGCGCACCGACCTCGCCGGCGCCGCCGGCGCCTTCCGCCGCGCCGCGCAGGTCGCCGCCGAGCACGGCCTGGCGCCGTGGCGGGTGACCGCGCTGGCCGGCGCCGGGATGATGGAGGCCCTCGACGCCGACGAGCAACCCACCCTCGACCTGGCCCGCACGCTGGCCCGGGAGGCCGGGATGCTCGGGCAGCTGGCGTCGTCGGAGATCATCGCCGCCGACAGCGCGATGATGATCGACGGGCCCGCCGCCGGCGAGGCGTACGCGCGGCGGGCGCTCGACACCGCCGTCCGGTTGCGCCTGCCGGCGCTCGCGGACATCGCCCGGATCCAGACCGCGGTCGCCCTGTCCGGCGCCGGCGACCCGGTGCCCGCGGAGGCGCTCATCGCGACGGTCCGCGAACCGACCCCGGGGAACCGTGCCCTGATCGCGCTGGCCCGGGGCGTCGGCGCGCTGGTCGAGCACGACCTGCCCCGGGCGGCCCGCGAGTTCGACTCGGAGATCGACGTCGTGCTCGAGGACCGGGCGACGCCCCTGCTCGCCCCGGTCGGCGCCTGGCTGCTGCTCCACGTCGTGCTCGACGGCGGGGTGCGGCCCCGCGAGCGGCTCACCGCCCATCCCGCGGGGCTGTCCCGCTCGATCCGCGCCGCCCTCGCCTACGCCGACGCGGTGAGCGCCGGTCGCGCCGGCCACGCCCCCGAGGCCGCGCACGCCCGGCTCCGCGGCGACCGGTTGCTCGGGCGGCGGGCGTGGTGGCAGCGCCTGCTGCGCCCCATGGTGCTCGAGCGCGCGGTGCACGACGGCTGGGACGACCCCGTGCCCACCCTGCGCGCCGACCTCGCCGCGCACGAGGCCGCCGGTGCCGATCTGCAGGCCCGCACCTGCCGCGACCTGCTGCGTGCCGCCGGGGCCCCCACGCGGGGCCGGCACGGCACGACCGTGCCCGCCGCACTGCGGGCGAAAGGGGTGACCCGCCGCGAGTACGAGGTCCTCGTGCTGGTCGGGCGCGGTCTCACCAATCCCGAGATCGCGCAGCGGCTGGTGCTGTCCCGCCGCACCGTGGAGACCCACGTCGCCAACCTGCTGGCGAAGACGGGTGCGGCACGGCGCACGGAGCTGGCCGGGTGGGCCGGGGCCCAAACTCGGTAGTCCTCACGGATCCCGCGGGCGTCGCCGTGGCGGAGGGTTCGGGCATGCAGAACCCTCTCACCCTGACCGAGACCGACGTGCTGGTGGTCGGCGCGGGGCCCGCCGGGCTCGCCACGGCCCTGGCGGCCGTGACGCACGGGGCGCGTGCCCTCGTCGTCGAGCGGCGGCGCAGCACCTCCACCATCCCGCGCGCCACCGGCGTGAGCACCCGGACCATGGAGATCCTGCGCGAGTGGGGCCTCACCGACGCGGTCCTGGCCGGCGCGGTCGGCGACGTCCCGCCCCGGGTCGCGGCCGCCGAGACGCTCGCCGGGCCGGTGCGCGAGTACCGCGACGTGGGCTATCCCACGCGGCGTGAGGCCCTGCGGGCCAGCCCGGCGCACCCGCTGCTGTGCCCGCAGGACCACCTCGAGCCGCTGATGGTCGCGGAGCTGCGCCGACGGGGCGGCGAGGTGCGCTTCGACAGCGCCCTGATCGACCTGCGCCTGGCGGGCGGGACCGGAGTGGGAGGGACGGGCACGGGCGGGGTCGAGGCCCGGCTGGCCGACGGCGGCCGGGTCCGTGCCCGGTTCGTGGTCGGGGCGGACGGGCCGCGCAGCCGGGTGCGCGCCGCCCTCGGCATCGGTCTGCAGGACCTCGGCACCCTCGGCGACTACGCCCAGGTCCTGTTCCGGGCCGACGCCGCACCCGGCGCCGAGCCGCCCCTCGACGCGATCCTCGCCCGGGAGCCGAACGTCCTGTGGACGATCGAGCACCCCGAGGCCGCGGGTGTGCTGCTGCCGGTCGGCGGGGGCCGGTGGTGCTACGCCAGGCAGCTCGACGACGGCGGCGACCGCACCGGCGCCGAGCGGGGCGCGCGGTACACCCCGCAGCACTGGCGGTGGCTGCTGCGCCGGGCGACCGGGCTGCCGGACCTGGAGCCGCGGTTGCTGGGCACGCAGACCTTCACCATGGCGGCGGCGGTGGCGACCACGGTGCGCTCCGGCCCCGGCTTCCTCGTCGGCGACGCCGCACACCGGATGACCCCGGTGGGCGGCAACGGCATGAACACGGCGATCCACGACGGCCACGAGCTGGGTTGGCGGCTCGGCTGGGCCGTCCGCGGCTGGGCCGGCCCCGCGCTGTTCGACTCCTACGCCGAGGAACGCGAGCCGGTCGGCAGGGCGCGGGCCCTGCGCTCGCTCCGCCCCGGGGGACCCGACCCGATCGACGGCCTGACCGGCGACCTCGGGCTGGCCTACCGCTCGTGCACGGTCGCCACCGTTGCCGCCGACGGCGATCTCCACGTCGGGACGGGGACGGCGCAGCCGGGCGAGCGCGTCCCGCACGTCCGGGTCCGCGTGGCCGGCCGACGCCGGGCCCTCCTGGACCTGCTCGGACCCGGGTTCACGCTGTTCACCGGGGTGGCCGACGCCGACTGGCGCGCGGCGGCCGCACACCTGCCGGTGCCCGTCACGGTGCCCGCGGCCGACGACCGGGTCGCCCGTCGCTGCGGGCTCGGGCCGCGCTCGGCCCTGCTGGTGCGGCCCGACGGCGTGATCGCGTGGCGGCACGACGCCCGCCCGTGGGAGACCGCCGCGGACCACGCGCGGTACCTGGCCCGGGCCGTCGGATCGGCCGTCGGCCTGGAGCCCGCGGTGGCGTACGCCGCCTGACACCGTGGACGCCCGGCGGCTGCGGAAGCCGTTCCGTACTCTGCGCGGTGATGACGAGCGGCACGACCGGGGACGCCGGCGCGGCCGGACCCGGCCCGGGTCGGCCGGCTGCGGAGCCCGGGACACGCCCGCGGCCGCGGGAGCGGCGGGCACGGATCGCGGTCGCCGCGGTGTTCCTCACCAACGGCGCGGTGTTCGCGAACCTGCTGCCCCGCTACCCGGAGATCAAGGCCTCGCTCGAGCTGAGCAACGCGCAGCTGGGCGCGGCGGTCGCCGCCTTCCCGTTCGGCGCCCTGCTCGCCGGGCTCACGGCGTCGGCGCTGGTCCGGCGGTTCCGCTCGTCCCGCGTCGCGAGCTTCGGCATGGTCGTGGTGGCCGTCGGCATCCTGCTCGCCGGGCTCGTCCCGAACTGGGGGCTGCTGGCCGGGGCGCTGTTCGTGGCCGGGGCCGCCGACGCGGTGGTCGACGTCGGGCAGAACGCCCATGCCCTCAGGGTCCAGCGCCGTTACGGCCGCTCGATCCTCAACTCCTTCCACGCCACCTGGAGCGCCGGCTCGGTGCTCGGCGGCCTGACGGGGTCCGCGGCCGCCGGGCTCGCGCTTCCGCTCGGCCTGCACCTGGGCGTCTCCGCCGCGCTCTTCGTGGCGGTCGCGCTGGTCGCGTACCGGTTCCTGCTGCCCGGCCCGGAGGACTCCGAGCGCGAGCCCGCGGCATCTCCGGCGCGCGTGCGGTCCCGGGCCGGGGTCCGCGCGCTGCCGGTCCTGCTCCTCCTCGGCGTGATCGCCTCGGCCGGCGCGCTGGTCGAGGACTCGGGCGCCTCCTGGGCGGCGATCTACCTGTCCGGCAGCCTCGGCGCGGCCGCGGCGGTCGCGGGCCTCGGTTTCGTGGCGCTGCAGGCGCTGGAGTTCCTGGGCCGCGTGGTCGGTGACCGGCTGGTCGACCGGTTCGGGCAGTGGGCGGTCGCCCGCGCGGGCGCGGCGCTCGTGGTCGTCGCGATGGGCCTCGCACTGGCGTTCCCGACGGTCCCCGGCACGATCGTCGGGTTCGGGCTGGCCGGGCTCGGCGTCGCGACGCTGATCCCCGCCGCCCTGCACGCCGCCGACGAGCTGCCGGGCCTGCCCGCCGGGGCCGGCCTGACCGTCGTCAGCTGGCTGCTGCGGATCGGTTTCCTGGTGTCGCCGCCGGTCGTGGGCCTGGTGGCCGACGCGACCTCGCTGCGCGCCGGCCTGCTCGTCGTCCCCCTCGCCGGGCTGGTGATCATCGCGGCGGTGCCGTGTCGAGGCGGAGCGCGAGGGTGGGGCACGCGGCCACCGCGGCGCGGGCGAGCGGGAGCGTGCCCTCGTCGACGGGTCCGCTGGTCCGGCCGTGGTCGAGCAGGGGATAGCCCCACTCGTCGAGTCTGATGTGTTCGGGCAGCAGATCGGCGCACAGGCCGTGCCCGGCGCAGGCGATCGGGCGCACCCGTAGGCGTTGCGCCGGACGCTCCCGCCCCATCAGCGCACCGGCTGCCGGGGCAGGGCCCGGTCGGGCGGGTGGGGCAGGGGGAAGAGGGACGCCTCGGCGGCGGCGGGGCAGGGCCGGCCGGCCAGGTGATGGTGCAGGTCGCGGGCGAAGAGCCGCAGGGCGCTGCGGACGAGACGGACCGCGCCGTCCGGGTGGGCGCAGGCTCCGCGGCCGGCGACGAGGTCGAGCCGGCGGATCAGCCGCCCGTGAGCGGCGGACGCGTCCGGGTGGCTGCAGGCGAGCGCGGCGAGGTCGTCGGCCAGCGCGGGCAGGCCGAAGGTGCAGGGCCCGCACTGGCCGGCGGACTCGCCCGCGAGGTAGCGGAGCAGGTGCGCGGTCTGGGTCGGCCCGCAGGCACGCGTGGGCTGGGCGAGCAGGACGGGCACGCCCAGGGTCGCTCCCGCCGCCCGCAGGGGCTCGGGGGCCAGGGGGACGTCGAGGACGTCGAGGCCTGCCCACGTCCCGCCGTAGCCGCCGCAGAGCAGCGCCTGCACGGGTTCGGCCGGGCCACCGGCCAGGTCCAGCACCGTCCGCACCGTGGTCCCGGCCGGCACCTCGACGACGCCGCGTCGACACAGCGCGCCACCGGTGGTGACCAGGAGGGTGCCGGGCAGCTCCGGGCAGCCGACCGCCCGGAACCAGTCGGCGCCGTGGCGGGCGATCAGGGCGAGATGGGCCAGCGTCTCGACGTTGTCGACCAGGGTCGGTGCCCCGCCGACGCCCCGCTCGGCGATCCGCGGCGGGACCGACAGGGGCAGGGCCGGCCCACCGGACAGGTGCTGCACGAGGGCCGACGCCTCGCTCGCGACGTAGCGGGCCGGCACCTCCACGACGTGCACGGCGACCGGATCACGCCGGGCGGCGACCTGCGCGCGCAACCACCGGGCCCCCGGTGACCCGGCGTGCACGCACAGGTACGCCGTGCCCGCCCCGATCGCCCGGGCGGCCAGCACGATCCCGTCGAGGACCAGGTGCGGCGAGCAGTGCAGCAGGGCGGCGTCCTTGTGCGACGCGGGTTCGCCCTCGCAGCCGTTGGCGACCACGACCGGGCGGCGCCGGCCGCGCCGGCCGGATCCGGCGACGACGGCGCACATCTTGGCCGCGGTCGGGAAGCCGGCCCCGCCGCGCCCACGCAGGCCCGCCGCGTCGACCAGCGCGATCAGCTCCTCCGCCGCGGGATGCGGCAGCGGCCCGTGCCGCCGCAGGTGGGCGGGCAGGTCGTCGGGCCGGCCGTCGGCGTACCAGGGGGCGAGCAACCGGACCTCCTGCTGCGCCGGGATGTCGAACGGGTCCGTCGTGGCGTCCGTGTGCGGGGTGCACCTCATGCGGTCCACCTCGTCGTCATGGAGGTGGTCGTCGGGGAGGTGGTCGTCGCGGAGGTGGTCGTCGCGGAGGTGGTCGTCGCGGAGGTGGTCGTCGCGGAGGTGGAGGCCGAACCGGGAGGCGAGGTGGGGGCCGAGGTCCAGATCCGGACCCGCCACACCAGCCCGGCCACCACGAGCGCGACGCACCCCAGGGTCACCGCCAGGACCCAGCCGGTGGTGGAGTCGGCGCCGCCGATGCCGAGGCCGTGGACCACGGCGAGCGACCAGCAGGCGTAGGCGGTGAGGTGCACGAGGCGCCAGGTCCGCAGTCCGAGCCGGGCCCGGAGCAGGCTCGTGACGATCAGGGCGGCGAGCAGGTCCAGCGCGACCGTGCCGAGCCCGAGCCAGAACGGCTCGTACCCGGCGCCGAACGGGACGACGACGTCGAGCCAGGCGATGTCGACGTAGCCGTCGAGCACCGCGGTGAGCACGTGCGTGCCCACGAACGCGACGGCGAGGAGAGCGAGGTTGCGGTGCAGCCGGGCCAGCGCGAACCGGGGCCAGCGGTCCGTCGCGGCGCGGCCGACCCCGGAGATCCCCAGCAGCAGGGTCACGGTGAGCAGGACGAGCGAGACGAGCCCGGCCCCGCGGCTGGCGTACCAGGTCCACATCAGCGGGCACCCTCCTCGGTGGGCCAGCCGGCCACGGTGTGCACCCCGCCGTCGGTCCCGACGAACCGGGCCGGGAGACCCGCGGCCGCCAGCTCGTCGGGTGCCGCCGACCCGAGCACCAGTGCGGCCGTGGCCGCGAGGTTCGCGTCCGCGCAGGAGCCGGCGGCCACGGTGACCGTGCGCCAGGGACCGGCGACCGGCAGGCCGGTGCGCGGGTCCACGAGGTGATGGCACTCCAGGCCGCCGCGCCGCCAGCGGCGCCGCGCGGTGCCCGAGGTCGCGAGCCCGCCGGACGCGATCGTCACGATCGGGCCGGGGCCGACGACGGTGTGGTCGTCGGTCACCCGCACGCGCCACCCCTCCTCCGGCGGCGGGCCCGCGACGGCCACGTCCCCGCCCAGGCCGACCAGGACGCCGCAGCCGACGCGGGCGGCGATCCGGATCGCGGCGAGATCGGCGGCCGTCGCCTTCGCGGTGGATCCGAGGTCGAGGCGCACGCCGCGGGGCACCAGCACCGTCCGCCGCGCGGGATCCCAGCCGAGCCGCCACCAGCCGGGTGCCGGGACCGGGACGGCCGGTTCGTCGGAGTCGGCGACCTCGGCGAGGTCCCGGTCGTAGCCGAGGGCCTCGAGGCAGACGCCCACGGTGGGGTCGACCAGTCCCCCGGTCGTCTCGGCGGCCCGCAGCGCCGCGCGGAGGTGCACGGCGAGGGTCTCCCCCACCTCGACCGCGGTGCCCGGGGTGCGTTCGAGCCGGCGGACCTCGGAGTCGGGCCGGAAGCGGGAGCAGGCCCGGTCGAGCTCCGCCAGGTCCTCGCGCAGCAGCTCGACGGCCGCGTGCAGCGCCGCCCGGTCGGTCACCACCACGGTCGCGGTGGTCCCGATCGCGGGGAACGATTCGGCGGCCGGCGGCACGACGACCACGGTGCCGGTCACGACGCGCCCGAGCCGACGTGGGCGTGCCGGCCGGAAGTCGGCCGGGGAGCCGTCGCAGGCGGCTGCAGGCCGCTCCCGCCGGTGCCCACCGAACCGCTGCCCGTCGACCGGGCACCGGAGGTCCCGCCCGGGCCGAGGTGGTGTCGGACCGGTGGCGCGGTCGACGGCGCCCCCGCGGTGGTCGGCGCGGACCCGGGCACGGGCGCCGCCGTCGTCGCGGGCTGCGGCGCGGGTGCGGGGTCCTCGCTGTCGGCCGACGCAGGCGACCGGGCGAACACGAGCGCCGCGACGGCGGTGGCGGCGACGCCGCCGACCGCGGCCCAGCCCGTGGTCCGGGACGCCCGCCGCAGACCGCGGTCGCGGGCGTCGAGGCGGGAGCGCCGGAGATCGTCCATGTCCCCAGCCAACCGCGGCCGTCTTGGAGGTTCCTGGGAGCGGGCGCCGGGAGGGGCCGGAGGTCCCCCGCGGGCCGCGCGCTCCCGGCGCGATGATGGGGGGGTGACGACCGATCCCTTCGCCGACGCCGAGGCGACGGATTCCCCCGCGGCCCGCCCGCGGCTGCTCCTGGTGGAGGACGAGGCCGAGCTCGCGCGGATGCTCGCGGGGCTGCTGGCCGAGGAGGGCTACGCGGTCGACGTCGCACCCGACGGGCACAGCGGCCTGCACCACGGCCTGACCCGCGGCTACGACGTCCTCGTCCTCGATCGCGGGCTCCCGGCCGTCGAGGGCCTCGACCTGCTGACCCGGCTGCGGCGCAGCGGGGTCACGACCCCGGTGCTGGTGCTCTCCGCGCTCGGCAACCCGGCGGACCGGGTCGCGGGGCTCGACGCCGGCGCCGAGGACTACCTCGCCAAGCCCTTCGACATCGACGAGCTCCTCGCCCGCCTGCGGGCGCTGCGGCGGCGGCACCTGGACACCGCCCGCCAGTTGCCGGTCGGCGACGCCCGGCTCGACCTCGACGCCCGCGAGGTGCTCACCGCCGCCGGAACGGTGGCCCTGTCGCCACGGGAGTGCGACCTGCTGGCCACCCTCGCCGCCCGCCCCCGCCAGGTCTTCGCCCGCGACGCCCTGCTCGCCCTGGCGTTCCCCGAGGCGGAGAACCCGGTCGTGGTGGACACCTATGTCCACTACCTGCGGCGCAAGCTCGGCCGCCGCGTGGTCGACACGGTCCGCGGGCGCGGCTACCGCCTCGGCACGTGCTCGCCGTGACCGTGCCGGGGCGCGGCCGGCCGCCGGTCCGGGGTCGGGGTTCCGGCGCCGGCCGTCCGCCCGGTGAGGCCGTGCTGGTCCGCCGCGCCGCGGTCCGGTTGGGTGCGCAGGCCGCCGCGCTGGCCGCCGCGCTGGTCGTGCTGCTCACCACCGTGGCGGTCGTCGTCCTCGTCGAGGCGCAGAGATCGCAGGTCACCGCGCAGCTCGACAGCGCGATCGCCCACGCCGACGACGTCCAGGACCCGCCCGCGGGCGTCGTCCTCGTCCTGCAGACACCGGACGGACGGATCACGCAGACCCCGGGTCTGCCCCCCGGCGTGGCGGACCGGACAGCCCTCGCGGAGGCCGCGGCCGGCGGGCACCCACCGGCCGTCGAGCGCGACGTGGCCCACACGCAGTACGAGATCTCGACCGTCCGCCGCCCCGACGGCAGCACCGTGCAGGCGATCCTCGACCTGACCGCCAACCACGCCGAACGGAACCGACTGGTGCTCGTGATGCTGGTCACCGGCGTCGTCGGGCTGGTCGCCGCGGGTGCGGTCGGCACGTGGCTCGGCCACCGCGCGCTGGCGCCGCTGTCGGCGGCGCTGACGGTGCAGCGCCGGTTCGTCGCCGACGCCGGCCACGAGCTCCGCACCCCGCTCACCCTGCTCGGCACCCGGGCCCAGCTGCTGCGCCGGCGCCTGCGCCGCGACCCGGACACCGATCCCCGGCTGCTGGCCGAGACGGAGGGCGTCGTCACCGACGCCGGCCGCCTCACGGCGATCCTCGAGGACCTCCTGCTCGCCGCCGACCCGCTCGCCGAACGCCCGCGCGAGCCCGTCGAGCTGGTCGCCCTGTGCCGGGACGTGCTCGACGCCGCGGCCGCCGCCGCCGCGGCACACCAGGTGGAGCTGCAGCTCACCGCGTCCCGTCCCGTGCGGACCGAGGGCTCCGCACCGGCACTGCACCGCGCGGTGACCGCGCTGGTCGACAACGCCCTGCGGCACGCCCGCCGGCGGGCGTCGGTCACGGTCACCACCGGCGACCCGCACTCCGCGGGCGAGGCCGTCGTCGAGGTGCACGACGACGGCGAGGGCGTGGACCCCGCCCTGGCGCCGCGGCTGTTCGACCGGTTCACCACGTCCGCCCGGCGCACCGAGCCCGGACGCCGCCGCTACGGCCTCGGGCTCGCGCTCGTGGCCGAGATCGCCGCGGCCCATCACGGACGGGTGGAGCTGGTCCGGGCCGGCGAGGGGGCGACGTTCCGCCTCACCCTGCCCGCCGCCGGCGGGGCCGGAACCGACCAGGAGCCGCAGGCGGCCGGAACTCCAAGGAACCTCTGAGGAACCGCCGCGACGATCGGGCCCGACCACGTCCCTGCTGTGGAAGGCAGACCGGTGCCCACGTTCCTGTCCGGACTCCCGCTGCATCCGCTCGTCGTGCACGCCGTCGTCGTCCTCGTCCCCCTGGCGGTGATCGGTGCGGTCCTCGTCGCGGTGTGGCCGGCCGCCCGCCGCCGCTGGGGCTGGCCCGTGGTCGTGGTCACCGCGCTGGCCGCGATCTCGGTGCCACTGGCGACGAGCACCGGCGAGGGCCTCGAGCACAACCTGCCCCGCACCCCCGCGATCGCGGACCACGCCGAGCTCGGCGACCAGCTCCTGGTGTTCGTCGGCCCGCTGCTGGTGGCCGTCCTCGCGCTCGTCCTGGTCGACCACCTGCGCTGCCGCTCGACCGACCGGGAGACGGCCGTGGCCCGCGCGGAGGGTCCCGGGTCCATGGCCGCGCCCCGCATCGCCGAGCGCCCCGCCCGGCTCGCGACCGTGGTGCTCGCCGTGCTGACCGTGGTGCTCGCCGCCGTGTCCGCGGTGCAGGTCGTCCGGATCGGCGACAGCGGCGCCCGCGCGGCGTGGGGCGAGATCCACTACGCGCCGCAGCCCCGGCCCACCGGGGCCGTGGAGGACTGACGCCGACGCGTGCCGCGGCCGACGGCTGCGATGGCGACCGACCCCACGCACGGGGAAGGTGGGCGCATGGGCACGACGTACCGCATCGCACTGATCCCCGGCGACGGCATCGGGCAGGAGGTGGTCCCGCCGGCGACCGCTGTGCTCGACGCCGTGGGCCGCCGGCACGGGATCACCTTCCGCTACGACGAGTTCGACTGGTCCTGCGAGCGCTACGCCCACGAGGGCGCGATGATGCCGGCCGACGGCCTCGACCGCATCCGGTCCCACGACGCGATCCTGCTCGGCGCGGTCGGCTGGCCCGGCGTCCCGGACCACGTGTCGCTGTGGGGGCTGCTGATCCCGATCCGCCGCGCCTTCGCCCAGTACGTCAACCTGCGTCCGATCGCGGTCCTCGAGGGCGTGCCCAGCCCGCTCTCCGGCGCGAAGGCGGGCGAGGTCGACTTCGTGGTCGTGCGGGAGAACGCCGAGGGCGAGTACTCCGAGATCGGCGGCCGGATGAACCGCGGGCTGTCCTCCGAGCTGGCGGTGCAGGAGGCGGTGTTCACCCGCGCCGGGATCTCCCGGATCGCCGACCACGCCTTTGCGCTCGCCGCGAGCCGGCGCCGGCACGTCACCTCGGCGACCAAGTCCAACGGCATCGTCCACACCATGCCGTTCTGGGACGAGGTCGTGGCCGAGCGGGCGGCCGCACACCCCGAGGTCGAGCTGCGCAGCGAGCACATCGACGCGCTGGCGGCCAAGCTCGTGCTGCGCCCGGCCGACTTCGACGTGATCGTGGCCTCGAACCTGTTCGGCGACATCCTCTCCGACCTCGCCGCGGCCGTCGCCGGCTCGATCGGGATCGCGCCCTCGGGCAACCTGAACCCGGAGCGGGAGTTCCCGTCGATGTTCGAGCCCGTGCACGGCTCGGCGCCGGACATCGCCGGCACGGACCTGGCCAACCCGCTGGGCGCCATCTGGTCCGCCTCCATGATGCTCGACCACCTCGGGCACCCGGAGGCGGGCGCGGAGGTGCTCGACGCGGTGCGCGCCCAGCTCGCCGGTGGCTCGGTCCGGACCCGGGACATGGGTGGTACGGCCGGGACCGCCGAGTTCACCCGCGCGCTCCTCGAGCGTCTCTGAGGGGCACCACCGGGAGGGACGCCCGGACCGCCGGTGACCGGCGGGCGGAACCCCTCGCTCCGCCCGCCGTCCCGGTACCGCGCCGCGTGTTCGTGCGTGCCCGTGTCCCGGTGCCCGACCCTCAGCCCTCGTCCGGGGCCGGCCGCACGTTCTGGTTGAGATGGAAGACGTTGTCGGGGTCGTAGCGCCGCTTCACCCGCGCGAGCCGGTCGTAGTTGCCCCGGTAGGCCGCCCGCACGCGGTCCTGGCCCTCCTCCATGAGGAAGTTGACGTAGGCGCCGCCCGCGGAGGTGGGGTGCAGCTCCTCCCAGTAGTCGCGGGTCCATCGGGAGATCGGCTCGGCGTTGGCCGGATCCGGGTCCACACCGACGATCACCCCGGCCCACCCGCCGTCGCGGTAGGCGAACGCGGTCTCGTCGTCGGCCACCCGGGCCGCCGCGCCGTCGATCGGGTAGAGGTGCATCGTCGAGTGTCCGGTGGGCAGGAGAGCCCCGAACTTCTCGTGCACCGCGATGCCGGCGTCGGAGATCTCGTCGAAGAAGTCCGCGCGCCAGTACCACTGCAGGCCGGCCGGGTAGAGACCGTCGAACGCGCTCTGCAGGGCCGTGAACGGCATCGGCGCCACCCCGACCACCAGGGGCGAGCCGAACTCGCGGACCGGGGCCAGCACCTCGTCGGCCCGGTCGTGCGGGCCGGTGTAGCACCAGACGATGCCGCAGGCCTTGCGGCCCCACAGCTCCTCCGGGAAGGGTGGGGCGGGCGGGATGGTGAGCAGCCCGAACCAGCCGCTGAGCTCCTCGGGCAGGGAGGGCACCAGCGCGCGGTACCAGCGCAGCACCTCGGCGGTGTCGGCGATGTCGTAGAGCACCGGGCCGCCGACGACGGTCCCGTGGTCCCCGATCTCGTGGCACCGGAACGTGAACGACGTGACGATCCCGACGTTGCCGCCACCGCCGCGCAGCGCCCAGAACAGGTCGGGGTGCGAGGTGGCGCTCGCGGTCACGGCACGCCCGTCGGCGAGGACGACGTCGGCGGAGAGGATGTTGTCGACGGTGAGGCCGAACCGGCGGGTGAGGTAGCCGATGCCGCCGCCGAGCGCGAGCCCGGCGACCCCGGTCGAGGCGATGAAGCCCGACGGGGTCGCCATGCCGAACGCGACGGTCGCCTGGTCGACGTCGCCCCAGGTGCACCCGGCGTCGACGCGGACGGTACGCCGCTCGGGGTCGGCGTCGGCGGTGCGCATCGCGGAGAGGTCGACGACCAGGGCGCCGTCGCGCACCCCGAGGCCGGCGGCGTGGTGGCCGCCGCTGCGGACGGCGATCTCCAGGTCGTGGGCGCGGGCGAACCGTACGGCGGCGGCGACGTCCGCGGCGTCCCGGCAGCGGGCGATCGCGGCGGGCCGCTGGTCGATCATGGCGTTGTAGACGGCGCGGGCGCCGTCGTACCCCGGATGGTCCGGCAGGATCAGCTCGCCCCGCAGGTCGGCGGCGAGGTCGGCGAACGGCGGACTGGTGGTGCGCGAGGGCGTGGTCGTCACGCTCGCTCCTTCGGTCGGTGCGCCCGACGTGCTCGGGTGCGACGGCCACCGACGCTAGGAACGCGCCGTTCACCCGCCGTTCGGGCGGGCGGCGGGCGTTCCGGGCCGCGGCCGAACGGCGAACGTCCCGCCGGACCCGCTCGACGCGCCGGACGCCGCCTCGGGTTCGGGCCGGGACGCGCCCTCGGACGTCGCCCCGGGCACGTCCCGCGCCGCGAGATCGGCCCGGCACCGGGCCAGCAGCGCCACGCTCCCCTGCCGGGCGGCCAGCCGCGCGGCCTCCCGCAGCCGTTCGGTCCCGCGCTCGGGGTCGTCGTGGGCGGCCCGCCGACGCAGGACCTCGGGTGCCCACCACAGGTCGTCGTGCGCACGTGCCGCGGCGAGGGCCGCGTCGAGGGTCGCCGCGGCCGCGTCGGGCCGCCCGTCCCGCTCGAACCGGTCCGCCAGCAGCGACAGCCAGAACGGCATCCGGGTGTACGCGTCGTGCGCCTCCAGGCTCGCGATGCCGGCCTCGACGAGCTCGGTGCCCGACGCGTCGCCCCGGGACCAGCCGTCGAGCACCCGGGCCCAGTCCTCGTAGTAGGCGAACGAGTAGCGGTCGCACAGCCCGCGCAGCTCGGCGACGACCCGGCTCAGCTCCGCCCGGTCCTCCCGGAGCTGGTGGGTGACGGCCCCGTAGGCCAGCGCCACGGTGAGGACGTACGGGTCGCCGGTCGACCGGGCGAGCGTGATCGCCTCGGCGCTGCTGGCCAGGGCGGCCTCCGGATGCCCCAGCAACCAGTGCGCGTGCGCCGCGAACGCAAGGCCGTGCACGTCCTGGCGCGTCCCGACGCTGAGGGGATGGAACGCCGCGAAGCGCGCGGCCACGGTGAGGTGCTCGAGCGCCTCCGCGGGCCGGCCCAGGCTCAGCGCGGAGCCGCCGTAGGCGAAGTGGGCCAGCCCGCTCAGGGCGGGATCGGGGTCGGGATCTGCCTCGACGAGGGCCAGCACCCGCCCGGCGGTGCGGTGGGCCTCCGCCGTCTCGCCGTGCACGAACAGCGACGACCACAGCCCCACGAGCCCGTTGAGCAGGGAGTCGCGGCGCCCGAGCGCCTCGGCCCGGACGATCGCCCCCTCCAGGGCCTCCCGCAGCCGCGGCGAGGAGTAGCCGTACTGCGCGTTCAGGGGCGCGGCCATCGCCTCGAGCAACTCCAGCTCCCGACGGGTGCGGTCCGGCCCCTCGGGCGAGCGGCGCACGAGCGAGAGGGCCTCCCGCAGCAGCCGCACGGCCTCGCCGTGCGCGAACATGCCGGCGGCGACCTCGGCGGCGCGCCGGTAGTACCCCACGGCCCGCTCGGGGTTCCCGCCCCGGGCGTACTGCTCGGCGAGCTGCGCCGACACCGCCTCGGGGTGGTCGGCGTGCAGGGACTCCAGGGACTGGGCGATCCGGCGGTGCAGCAACCACCGCCGCGGTGGGCTGATCCGGCTGTACGCGGCCTCCAGGAGCAGGTCGTGCGAGAAGTCGTAGCCGTCGCCCGCCTCCCGCAGGATCCGGGCCCGCCAGAGCTCGTCGACGGCCCGGACGACGCCGTCGGCGTCGAGGTCCGCGGCCTCGGTGAGCTGGTCCAGGGTGAAGTCGCGGCCCACCGCCGCCCCCAGCCCGGCGACCTCCGTCGCGGCGGGGCCCATCTGCTCCAGCCGACGGACCAGTACGGCGGTGAGCCGCTCGGCCGGCACCGACGACGCGGCCAGGTCGCCCGACCGGGCGCTCTCGACGATGTACAGCGGGAAACCGCCGGTGGTGTCCTGCAACAGCGCGGCGGTGGCGGGGTCGGGCGCCCTCCCGGTGACCGCCTCGGCGAGGGTGGCGGTGTCGGCGGCGTCGAAGGGCGGGACCGGCACCTCCGTGAGCAGATCACCCGCCCGCACCCGGGTGATCCACTGGGCGAGGCCCGGCTCGTGGTCCTCCGGGTCGTCGCGCATCGTCGCGACGACCAGGATCGGGGCGTCCGCGGTGAGGCTGAGGCAGAAGGTGAGGAAGCCGAGCGTCTCGGGATCGCTCCAGTGCAGGTTGTCGATCGTCAGCAGGACCGGGCGGCCGAGGTGGAGGAGCGCCCGGGTGACTCCCTCGTAGAAGCGGTGCCGCTGCCAGGCGTCGACCATCCCGGGTGGCCCCGGCTCGGCGCGGGCCCGCAACGTGGGGACGAGCCGCTCGACCTCGGTGCGCCAGACCGGGTCCAGCCCCGTGAGCCCGGACCGGATCGCCGGGGTGCGCAGCCAGTCCGCCACCGGGGCCAGCGCGAGCCGCCCGGCCGTGCCGAAGCACCGGGCACCGGCCACCACCGCGCCGCCGCGCCGGACCTGGTCGGCGAGCTCGGTCATCAGCCGGGACTTCCCGACGCCCGCGTCGCCCCGCAGGATCAGCAGGCCGGGGCGCCCGGCGGCGGCGCGGCGCCAGCGTTCCTGCAGGAGGGCCAGCTCGCGCGCCCGGCCGACCAGCCGGGCGCCGGAGCGGGCGGTCCGCGCCGGACCGGGCCCTGCGGTCGCCGGGGCGGGGCCGGGAGCATCCCGCGCCAGCACCCGGTTCAGGGTGGCCCGCGTGGCCGGGTCGGGCGCGACACCCAGTTCCCGTTCGAGGATCGAGGCACAGTGGTGGTAGGTGGTCACCGCACCGGCCCGGTCCCCGGACCCGGCCTGCAACTCCATGAGGCGGCGGTAGCCCGGCTCCTCCAGCGGCCGCAGCTGCACGCGTCGCCGGGCGAGCTCGACGGCCTCCGCCCCGTCCCCGAGGCGTACCCACGCGGCCACCGTCCGGTCGAGCAGGTCCACGCACCGCTGCTCCAGGGCCGACCGCGCCTCCACGGCCCAGTCCTGGTCGACGCCCGGGAGGAACTCGCCGCCGTAGCGGTCCAGGGCGCCGCTCGCCTGCTCGAGAAACGCCGCCAAGTCCCCACGCCGGTCCGCGGCCAGGGCGGCGGCCCGCAGCCTCGCGAACTCCCGGACGTCGACGGGGCAGTCCGGCACGTCCTGCCAGCACAGGTCCCGGGTCGTCACGACGAGCGAGGCGCCGTCGCCGAACAGACCGCGCAGGTGGTGCAGCTCGCGCCGCAGGTTGGTCAGGGCCTGGTCGTCGGCCGAGTCGGGCCAGAACAGCGGCGCGATCCGCTGCCGGGGTTGCGGGGTGCCCGCGTGCACCACGAGGAAGGCGACGAGCAGCAGGCTCCGCGAGGTCCGGAGCCGGACCGTGCCCGCACCGTCCCGCACGACCTGCTCGCCCAACAGCGTGACCTGCAGCATCCCCGCGCCCACCTCCGCGGCGGCCGGCGCGGAGCCGGGCCGCCCCGGGCCAGCGTCCTCGCAGCCGGTACCCGATGACAGGGCCACCCGGCACGCGACCCGTGGACCGATCGGGTGAGCGACGGGTGCGCGCCGGTCAGGCGGCACACCGCCGGGCGGGGACGGGCGCGGCGAACCGGCCGGGGCCGAGCTCCCGGATCCGGACCGCGGCCGGTGCGTCGGCGGCCGGGACGTCGGTGGCGGGGACGTCGGCGGCGGGGACGTCGGCGGCGGGGACGTCGGCGGCGGGGACGTCGGCGGCGGGGACGTCGGCGGCGGGGACGTCGGCGGCCCTCGTCCTCGCGGCCTCGGCGGTCATCGGAACACCTCCGCGGTGAGCAGGGCGAGCGTGAGGGCCCCGAACAGGGCGATCGGCAGGCTGTGGAACCGCCGCCACAGGGCCCAGGCCCCGACCGCGGCCAGGAGGGCCGGCACGGTGTCGGCCGCCGTGATCGCCCCGTGCGGGGCGAGCAGGGCGGGCGCGACGATCGCGCCCAGGACCGCGGGGCCGACGTGCGGCAGCACCCGCGCGAGGGGCGCCGGCGGCTCGGGCCGGGCCACCACCAGGAACGCCGCCCGCATCCCGTAGGTCCCGACGGCGACGGCGACGAGGACCAGGAGCTCATGCATCACCGACTCCCTCCGGACGTGGCTCGGCTGCCCGGCGCCAGGAGTCGGCGGCGACACCGGCGGTGATGCCGGCCGCGGCGCCGACGACCAGACCGAGGCCCAGCGGCAGCGCGGAGACGGCCACGGCGACCGCCCCGCCGGTCACCGCTGCGGCGTACGCGGCCCGTCCGGTGAGCATGGGCAGCAGCAGGAGCAGGAAGGTCAGCGGCGCGGCGAGGTCGACGCGCAGCCACGCCGGGAGCGTCCCGGCGAGCAGCACACCTGCGCCGGTCAGCACCTGCCACGCCACGAACAACGTGGCGCCGACCGTGACGTAGTAGACGAACCGCTCACGCGGTCCCCCGCCGCGGTCGGGCCGGCGGAAGCGCCCGGTCGCCAACCCGTAGACGGGGTCGGCCAGCAGGTACGCGCCGAGCCACCGCCGACGCCGCGGCCACTCCGCCGCGTAAGGGGCGAGCGAGGCGCTGTAGAGCAGCATGCGCGCATTGGTGACGAGCGCGGCGACGACCACGAGAGCGGCCCCGGCCCCGCCGTCGAGCAGGGAGACCGCCACGAGCTGGGCCGCGCCGCCGAACAGCAGCGGCGACGAGGCCCACGCGACCCACGTCGGCAGCCGGGTCGAGGCCAGGGTGGCGCCGAGCGTCAGGCCGAACGGCACGTACGCCACGATCACCGTGGCGGAGTCGGCGAGGGCCCGCCGCAGCGGAGCCGTCCCCGGTCCCGGCGCGGTCGCGCCGGGCTCCGTCCCGGCCGGGCACGTGCTCATGCCGCCACCCGCCAGGTGCCCCACTCCCGCGCGCCGGAGCTCACGGACTCGGCGGCGACGAACGCCTCGGTGGACCACCACTGCCGGAAGCGCTCCTCGCCGACGGCGGCGATCAGCCCGCCGGTCTGCGAGGCCTGGGCGCGCAGGGCGACGATCTTGCGGTCCAGCTCGGCAGGGGTGAGCCGCAGCTCCACGGCCAGCGCGTCGGCCGGGGTGCGCAGGGGCAGCCCCTCGGCGAGGAAGACGTCGAACGCCTCCCGCGCCGGCTCCCACCGCTGCACGAACTCCTCGGTGGTGGTCGCGTACAGCAACCGCGCACGGGGGGCGGCGATCGCGCGGGCCTCGGTGGCCCACGCCGACACCGTCTGGTGGTCCTCGTGGCCGGTCATCCCCTCCGGGCCGAAGGTCACCACGGTGTCCGGGGCGACGGCGTCGACGATCCCGGCGAGGCGCCACACCGCGGCGTCGTGCGGCTGGGCGGCGCAGGTGCCGTCGACGATGTTCAGCAGGTGGTGCTCGGTCACGCCGAGGACGGCGAGCGAGGCGCGCAACTCGTGCGCGCGGACCCGGCCCAGCCGGTCGGGTGGCCAGCGTTCGGGCTCGGGCGTGCCGCGCTCGCCGAGCGTGGCGGTCACGCACACCACCCGGTTGCCGGCGGCCGTGGCCGCGGCCATCAGCCCGGCGGAGAGGAACGCCTCGTCGTCGGGGTGGGCCCAGATGCCGAGCACCGTGCCGAGGTCGGCGGCGTCGGTGATCGCCGGGCTGATCGCCGGGGTGACCGGTGCGGTGCGCGGTGCAGCGGGCCGGAGCGGGGTCGGAGAAGCGGACATCGGGGGCCTCCTGGCGGAGTGCGGGTGCGGACTCGTGATGCGGACGAGCCAACGCTAGGAAGCCGCCGTTCGAACCCCGTTCGGCCGCGGGCCGCCGTTCCTCCCCCGGCACCGAACGCCGAGCGGGCGCGGGGAACGCCACCGTCGCCGGAAACCGCTTGACCTGAACCGCGGTTCAGCGGACAGGCTCCTGGCGTGGCCGCCGTACCGACGAACCCGCCGCCCACCGTCCGCGAGGAGCTCTTCGGTCCCCGCCGCCGGGCGGTGACCGTCGGGATCGTGCTGCTGATCAGTGTCGTCGCGTTCGAGCAGATGGGTGTCGGCACCGCCATGCCCGCCGTGGTCGCCGACCTCGGCACGGTCGCGGACTACGCCTGGCCCTTCGTCGCGTTCCTCGCCACGACCGTCGTCGGGACCGTGCTCGGCGGGCGGTGGTGCGACGCGCGCGGGCCCCGGCTCGTCCTGCTGCTCGCCCCGGCGGTGTTCGGGCTCGGTCTGGTCGTGGCCGGCACGGCCGGCACCCTCGCCCAGCTCCTGGCCGGGCGGCTCCTGCAGGGCCTCGGCGCGGGCGCCCAGGGCGTGGCGGTGTACGTGCTGATCGCGCTGGTCTACTCCGCGCGCGCCCGGCCGGCCGTGTTCGGGTGGGTGTCCTCGGCCTGGGTGGTGCCCTCGCTGGTCGGGCCGCCCGTCGCCGGGCTGGTCACCGAGCACCTGTCCTGGCACTGGGTCTTCCTCGGGTTGCTCCCGCTGGTGGCGCTGGCGGTGCTGCTGGTGTTGCCGGCCGTCCGCGGGCTGGCACCGCCCGCCGGGTCCGCCCCGTCGCGGCGCGGGCTCGTGGTGGCGGCCGTGGCCGCCGCGCTGGGTGTGTCCGCGCTCAGCTGGGCCGGCCAGCACCCGACGTCCGCCGGTGCGGTGCTCGCCGTGGCCGCGCTCGCGGCGCTGGTGCCCGCCCTGCGCCGGCTGGTGCCGGCGGGGACGATCCGGGCGCGGCGCGGGATCGCCGCCGTCGTCGCCGGACGCGGACTGATCTCCGGGGCGTTCTTCACCGTGACCGCCTACCTGCCGCTCGTGCTGACGGCGACGCACGGCTGGTCGCTGTCCGCGGCCGGGCTGCCGCTGATCGTCGGGTCGCTGGGCTGGTCCGCGGCGGCCGCGTGGCAGGGCCGCCGGCCCGAGCTGCCGCGGCCGCGGCTGCTGCGCATCGGGATGCTGATGATCGCCGCGGGGACGGCCGGGCTGCTCGTCGTCGCGCCCGCGTGGGGTGTCGCCTGGGTGGCGCTGCCGCTCTGGCTGGTCGCCGGGGTCGGCATGGGCCTCGGGTTCTCCTCGCTGGCGGCGCTGCTCCTCGCCGGTTCGGCGGGGGCGGACGTCGGCTACCACTCGTCGGCCGCCCAGCTCGCCGACCAGCTCGCCCAGGCCGCCTTCGTCGGGCTCGGCGGCGCGCTGCTCGCCGTCCTGGTCACCCCGGCCGTCGCCCTGCCCGTGCTGCTGGTCGTGCTCGTCGTGCTCGCGCTGGTCGGGGCGGCGATCGCTCCCCGGACCGCGACGCCGGAAGCGCCCGGGTTGTGAGCGCGGTGCCCCGGGTATCGCCGCCCGGTGACGACAGCACGTGAGCGGTTGCGGCGGGCGGCCGCGGACCGGTTCGACTTCGCCGAGCTGCACCCCGACCAGCTCGACGGCATGGAGCACCTCCTCGAGGGTCGCGACGTCCTCGCCGTCCTGCCCACCGGTGCGGGCAAGTCCGCGATCTACCAGGTGCCGGCGGTGCTCCTGGACGGACCGACCGTCGTGGTGTCGCCGCTCATCGCGCTGCAGCACGACCAGCAGCAGGGACTCGCCGAACGCGATGTCCCCGAGGCGGTCACGGTCAACTCCGCGCAGCCGGCCGCGCGCACGACGCGCGCCTGGGAGGCGCTCGACTCGGGCGAGGCCGAGTACCTGTTCCTCGCCCCCGAGCAGCTGGACAAGGACGACGTCGTGGAGCGGCTCGTCGAGGCCGGCGTCAGCCTGTTCGTGGTCGACGAGGCGCACTGCGTGTCGGAGTGGGGGCACGACTTCCGGCCCGACTACCTGCGGGTCGGCGCGGCGATCGAGCGGCTCGGGCACCCGCCGGTGGTGGCCCTGACGGCGACCGCCGCACCCCCGGTCCGGGCGGACGTCGTCGAGCGCCTCGGCCTGCGCGAACCCCGCGAGATCGTGCGGAGCTTCGACCGGCCCGAGCTGCACCTCACCGTGCAGGTCTACGCGGACGACGACCGGCGGCACCGGGAGATCGTCGAGCGGGTCCGGGAGCTGCCGAAGCCCGGCCTGGTCTACGTGGCCACCCGGAAGGAGGCCGAGCGCTACACCGAGGCGCTCGAGACCGCGGCGCCCGAGATCCGTGCCGGGCGCTACCACGCCGGGCTGAACCGCACGCGGCGCGAGCAGGCGCACGACGGCTTCATCGCCGGCGACCTCGACGTCGTCGTCGCCACCTCGGCCTTCGGGATGGGCATCGACAAGCCCGACGTGCGCTTCGTGCTGCACGCCGCCTCGCCCGGATCGCTCGACGCCTACTACCAGCAGATCGGCCGGGCCGGCCGGGACGGCGAGCCCGCCACCGTCGAGCTGCACCACCACCACGACGACCTGCGCCTGCAGCGGTTCCTGGTGGCCCGCCGCCCCAAGCCGGACGCGCTGCGGGCGGTGCTCGCCGCGCTGCAGGAGGGCCCGGCCGGCGGCACGCAGCTCGGCGAGCGCGCCGCGCTGTCGCCGCAGCGGCGGACCAACGCGGTCAACCTGCTCGAGCAGGTCGGCGCGGTGCGGGTCGCCGAGGGCCGGATCTCCCGGGCCGACCTGTCGGCGCGGGAGGCGGTCGAGGCCGCCGTGGAGGCCGCCGAGCGGCACCGCCGGCTCGTCCGCTCCCGCATCGACCTGGTGCGCGAGTACGCCGAGACCCGCGGGTGCCGGCGCCGCTACCTGCTCGGGTACTTCGGCGAGGAGCTCGGCGGCCCGTGCGGGCACTGCGACACCTGCGAGGCGGGATCGGCCGAGGAGCACGTCCCGGCCGACCTCGGCGACGAGCGCGACGGGCTCACGCCCAGCACCCCCGTCCGGCACCCCGAGTGGGGCGACGGCGTGGTGCTCGCCACCGAGGCCGACCGGCTGACGGTGCTGTTCGACGAGCGCGGCTACACCACGCTCTCCCGAGGTGCGGTGGAGGAGAACGACCTGCTCGACGTCCGCGAGGCGTGACTCACCGGTCGAGCAGGTCCCTCACCGCCGCGTCGATGAACTCCGTGTCCACCGGGTTCGCCCCACCGCCCGCGAAGTGCCCCCACACCCCCGGGATCACCCGCAGCTCGGCGTCCCGCATGTGGGACACGGCCCACTCCTCATCCTCGGGCGGGAAGTACAGGTCCTTCTCCGCCGGCATCACGATCGCCTTCGCCCGGATCGAGCCCAGCGCCTCCTCCGTGGAGGAGAACCCCGGCGTCCTCCCGACGTCACCGCGCCACCAGGTGTCGAGCATGGTGAGCAGGTTGTTCGGGTCCCGGTCGTCGAGGAAGAAGCCTTCCCAGAACCCGACCGCGAAGTCCTCCAGGGAGGTGTGCCCCAGCTCGCGCCACACCTCGTTCCAGTAGAAGGCCTGCGAGAAGCCCCAGCCCGCGTAGATCCGGGCGAAGGCCCGCAACCCGCCGACGGGCCAGTCGTCCGGCGGGTACCAGCCGTCGTCGAACCCGACCGACGCGGTCAGCGCGGCGCGCAGCGAGTCCAGGAAGACCTTGTTGTGCGGCGCGGTCCGCGGCGACCCGCAGAAGGGCAGCATGCGCTGCACCATCTCGGGGTGGCTGACCGCCCACTGGTAGGTCTGCCCCGCCCCCATCGACCAGCCCAGCACCAGCCGCAGCGTCTCGATGCCGAAGACCTCGGTGACCAGCCGGTGCTGCGCCGCGACGTTGTCCCGGACGTCGATCCGTGGGAACCGGGCCCGGTCCCACGGCGGCGGGGTGTTCGACGGCGACGACGACAACCCGTTGCCGAGCATGTTCGGCACGATGACGAACCAGCGGCCGGGGTCGAGGGCCATCCCCTCGCCGATCAGCCACTCGTTCTCCCAGTGCCGGCCCGAGTACCAGGTCGGGTAGACGATCGCGTTGCTGCGGTCGGCGTTCAGCTCGCCGTAGGTCTGGTAGGCGATCCGCGCCGGCCGCAGCGTCGCCCCGCACTCCAGGGTGAGGTCCGGGATCTCGTGGACCTCGTAGGCGGCGTCTCGTCCCATCGCCCCGATCGACGCGCCTGCCGCCTCGCTCACGAGCTCACCGCGCAGCTCCCCCGGTCCTTGCGCGTCGGGCCGCTCGCCGACGGCCGCAGGTCGTCGTCGAAGATCGCGGTCGGCAGGTAGAGCGAGCAGCAGGCGTTCGGGATGTCGACGACTCCGGAGACGCGGCCCTCGATCGGCGCCGAGCCGAGCAGCAGGTAGGCCTGGGGGCCGGAGTAGCCGAACTTCTCCAGGTACGTGACGGCGTTGAGGCAGGCGTTGCGGTAGGCCTCGGTGGCGTCGTTGTAGAGCTGGGTGTCGGTCTCGTGCTGCACGCCGATGCCGATGAAGGTGAGGAACTCGGAGTACCGCGGCTCGACGTTGCCCGGCATCAGGATCGGGTTGGTCGTCACGCCGTAGGTCTCCATGCCGCCCTTGATCAGGTCGACGTGGAAGTCGATGAACCCGCCCATCTCGATGGCGCCGCAGAAGGTGATCTCGCCGTCGCCCTGCGAGAAGTGCAGGTCACCGCCGGAGAACAAGGCGCCCGGCACGTGCACCGGGTAGAAGACGCGGCTGCCGCGGGTGAAGTTCTTGATGTCGTGGTTGCCGCCGTTCTCGCGGGCGGGCACGGTGCGGGCGCCGTTGCGGGCGATCTCACGCAGGACGTCACCGGTGGCGCTCCCGCCCAGGGTCGCCTCCTCCAACGGCGGCAGGGCCAGCGGCGGGACGCGGTCCGGGTCGGTGGCGATGAGCGCCCGTTCCCGGGTGTTCCAGCGGTCGAGCAGCTCGTGGCTGGGCGCGGTGCCGAACAGCCCGGGGTGGGTGATGCCGGTGTACCTCACCCCCGGCAGGTGGCGGGAGGTCGCGACCTGGCCGGAGAAGTCCCAGATCGCCTTGTAGGCGTCGGGGAAGTGGTCGGTGAGGAAGCCACCGCCGTTCTGCTTGGCGAAGACGCCGGTGTAGCCCCACCCCTGGCCGGGCGCATCGCCGACCTGCTGCGGCACCGGGCCGAGGTCGAGGATGTCGACGACGAGCAGGTCCCCGGGCTCGGCGCCCTCCACCGCGATCGGTCCGGAGAGCATGTGACAGCGCGTCAGATCGACGTCCCGGACATCGTTCGCCGAGTCGTTGTTGCCGATCTGAGCGTCCGTCCACTCCCGGCACTCGACGCGGATCGACGAGTCGGGAGCGACGGTCACCGCGGGCGGGACGTCCGGGTGCCAGCGATTGTGGCCGGGCACGGCCTGCTCGCGCATGGACTTCGCCTGGTCGACGGAGAAGACGACGTCGGGCATGGCGGAACCTCCTGGTGACGGAGCGGATCGGAGCCGGACGTGCGCGGGGAGGATCAGGGGCGGGGCAGGCGGGCGTGCCGCGGGTCCCGGGTGATCGGGGTCGCCCTGCGGTTGCGGCCGGGCACCGAGGAGACGACGGCGGGTTCGTCGGCGCTGCGTTCGGAGGCGTCGAGGGCGCGGCGTATCCCGGGGTCGCCCGCGCGCAACGCCGGTGACTCGAAGACCCGGCGGGCCGCGGTGCCGCACTCGGGGCAGGTGGCGGGTGCCCCCGCCTCACGCATCGGCCGGATCACCTCGAACCCCCCGCAGTGGGGGCAGCGGAACGCGTAGGTGGGCACGGGCGCCTCCCCGATTTGCTGTCGTATGAAACTATGTCGATTGACAGCAATCAGGTCAAGCGGGCGAGCACGTCGAACTCCAGCCCGTCTGCCCGGGCCAGGTAGACGTCCTGCCGGAGGTGGTTGTGCACCAGCGCGACGTCGCCGCGCGGGCTCTCGTAGGCGATCCCCTCCCCCGCCCCCGACACGGCGTCGACGTCGAGCGAGCGGGCCCGTTCGGCCAGCCGGGCCAGCAGGGTCAGGCCCTCGAAGCAGGACTCGGCGAGCGCGCCCGGCACCGGTGCGCGGGGCCCGAACCGCTCGACGTAGCGCCGCGAGAAGTCCAGGCCCGCCGCCGTCGGGAGGCTCTCGAACCAGGCCGCGGCGGAATACAGCTCCCGCGAGGCACCGCTCGCGAGCAGCATGTTCTCCTCCATCAGCGGGCTGAACCGCACGCACCGGCGGTCCGCGCCGGCGGCGGTGAAGGCCCGGTTGAAGCGCACCGCGTCCGAGCCCACCAGGAACATCAGCACGCCCTGCGCACCGGAGCGCAGCACCCGGGCGAGCGTGTCGGTGAAGTCCTCGGTGCCGAGCGGGACGAAGACCTGGTCGAGGATCCGCACGTCGGGCGTGGTCCGGGCCCAGCTGCGGGCGGCCCGCGCCGACACGCGGGGCCACACGTAGTCGTCGCCGACGACGCACCAGGTCCGCACGCCCAGCTCGGCGGCCATCCAGCGCAGGCCCGGCAGCACCTGCCGGTCCGGGGTCTCGCCGGTGAGGAACACGCCGGGCGTGCGCTCGCCGCCCTCGTAGAGCGGGGCGTAGACGTAGGGCACGCGGCCGCTGACCCGCGGGGCGATCTCCTGCCGCACGGCCGAGATGTGCCAGCCCGACACCGCCTGCACCGCACCCGTCTCGACGAGCGCGCCCACCTCGGCCGCGACCTCGGCCGGGGCGCGACCGCCGTCGACCGGGCGGAGCCGGATCTCCCGGCCGAGCACGCCGCCGGCCGCGTTCAGCTCCGCCGCGGCCAGGGCGCCGCAGCACTCGCAGGCCGGGCCGAAGAGCCCCGCCGGGCCGCTGCGCGGCACCACGAAGGCGACCTCCACGACGTCGCCCAGGACGTCGCCCGGGCCGTCACCCACGCCACCGGGACCGCTCCCGCCCCTGCCGGCCGTGCGCATCGCGGACCTCCCCGGTCGCGTCCGCCGTCGGAGTCCTCTCCGTGCCCCGCCCGTGAGAGTCTTGACCAGAACCGCCTCCCCCGTCACCCCTCCCCGCAGGAGATGGACCCGCCGTGAGCACCGCACCACCGTCGGTCACCGGAACCGGCCTCCTCGACGCGCTCGCGGCCGCGGCGCACCGGGTGGAGCGGCGCATCGAGGCGGCACTCGGTCCGGACGGCCCGGGCCTGGACCGCTGGCGCGTGCTCGACCTGCTCGCGGCGGGCGACGGCCACCCGATGAGCGGGATCGCCGCGGCCGTGCGGGTCCCCGCCCCGACCCTGACCAAGATCATCGACCGGCTCATCGACCAGGGCCTGGTGTACCGGCGGGTCGACGAGACCGATCGCCGCCGGGTGCTGGTGCTGCTGGCCGACCGCGGCCGGGAGCTGCACGCGCGGCTGGCACCGGCCGTGCGGGAGGTCGAGACGGCGCTGCTGCAGGAGCTCGGGCCGGCCGCGGCCGACCTCCGGCAGCACCTCGGCCGGCTGGCGCGCTGACCCGACCACCCGGTGAGGGGCGACGGGTCCGGTACCCGGGGTCGGGGCGGTCGCGTCGAACACCGCCTCCGCCGCGAGCGCCGGCCCCACCGGGTCGGCCTCGGTCAGGGGGGCCGCGGCCGGTCGCGGTCAACAGGTCGCCGCAGAGCAGCGTCCCCGTGGTCTCCTCGACGAGCAGCCCCGACTCCCACCCGTGGGGCACGTGCGAGGTGTCGATCCAGCGCACCCGCCGCCCGCCGAGCTCGAGCGTCTCGCCGTCGGCGAGGGCACGGGGCGGACGGTCGGGGGGCCGAGTGTCCGACCGGCGTCCGCCGACGTCGAGACGTCGTTCCGGTACGGCCGGCAGTGCACGGCGCACGAGCGGCGCTCCCGCTCGTACCGGGTGAGCGGGCGCGCCGTTCGCTACTCGGCCTCGAGGTCGCCCTCGGTCTCCAGGTACGCCTGGCGCAGCGCGTCCAGCGTCGCCTGCTCGGGCGCCTCCCACAGCCCGCGCTCCACCGCCTCGAGCAGCCGCTCCGCCATGCCGTGCAGCGCCCAGGGGTTGGACTCGGACAGGAACTTCCGGTTGTCCGGGTCGAGGACGTAGGACTCGGTGAGCTTCTCGTACTGCCAGTCCGCCACGACGCCGGTGGTCGCGTCCCACCCGAACAGGTAGTCCACGGTCGCCGCCATCTCGAACGCACCCTTGTACCCGTGCCGGCGCATGGCCTCGATCCAACGCGGGTTCACCACGCGGGCCCGGAAGACCCGGGCCGTCTCCTCGTGCAGGGTCCGGGTCCGGACGGCGTCGGGCCGGGTCGAGTCGCCGACGTACGCCTCGGGGGCGGTGCCGGTCAGCGCGCGGACGGTGGCGACCATGCCGCCGTGGTACTGGTAGTAGTCGTCCGAGTCGGCGATGTCGTGCTCGCGGGTGTCGGTGTTCTTGGCCGCCACCGCGATCCGCCGGTAGGCCGTCTCCATGTCGTCCCGCGCCGGGGCGCCGTCGAGCCCGCGACCGTAGGCGTAGCCGCCCCAGGTCGTGTAGACCTCGGCCAGGTCGGCGTCGTCCCGCCAGTTCTTCGAGTCGACCAGCTGGAGCAGGCCCGCCCCGTAGGTACCTGGCTTCGAGCCGAAGATCCGCGTGGTGGCGCGGCGCCGGTCGCCGGTGCGCTGCTCGTCCTGCCGCACATGGGCCTTCACGAAGTTCTGCTCGGCGGGCTCGTCGAGGTCGCTCACCACCTGGACGGCGTCGTCGAGCAGGGCCAGGACGTGCGGGAACGCGTCCCGGAAGAACCCGGAGATCCGAACCGTGACGTCGATGCGCGGCCGGCCCAGCTCCTCGAGGTCGATCACCTCGAGCGTGGTGACCCGCCGCGACATCTCGTCCCACACGGGCCGGACGCCGAGCAGCGCGAAGACCTCCGCGACGTCGTCGCCGCTGGTCCGCATGGCGCTCGTGCCCCACACCGACAGGCCGACCGAGCGCGGGTACTCGCCCCCGTGGTCGCGGCGGTAGCGCTCGACGAGGGACTCCGCCATGGCCTGCCCGGTCTCCCACGCCAACCGGCTGGGGACCGCCTTGGGGTCGACCGAGTAGAAGTTGCGGCCGGTCGGCAGGACGTTGATCAGCCCGCGCAGCGGCGAGCCGGACGGGCCGGCGGGGACGAACCCGCCGTCCAGGGCGTGCAGCACCCGGTCGATCTCGTGCGCGGTCTCCGCCAGCCGCGGCACCACCTCGGTCGCCGCGAACCGCAGGATCTTCTCGACCGTCGCGTGATCCGCCCCCGTGTGAAGCCCAGAGCCGTGAAGCACAGAGCCGTGAAGCACAGAGCCGTGAAGCCCAGAGCCGTGAAGCCCAGAGCCCGACTCACCGGAGCCCACACCCCGACTCGCGGGATCGTGGGCCGAGGTTCCGCGAGTCGCGCTCTCGGCTTCGGTGAGTCGCGCTGGGAGATTCGCGGCGACGACGGCGGGGGCGGCGTCGGGGTCCCAGCCCGCGGCCTCCATGTCGGCGACGAGGGCGCGGGCGAGGGTCTCGACCCCGTCGACGGTCCCCCGGGCCTCGGTGCCGTCCTCGACCAGGCCGAGGGCCTCGCGCAGACCGGGGACGCTCTGCTCGCCGCCCCACATCTGCCGGGCGCGCAGCATCGCCAGCACCAGGTCGACCCGCGTGTCGCCCTCCGGGGCGGCGGCGAGCACGTGCAGCCCGTCCCGGATCTGGACGTCCTTGATCTCGCACAGCCAGCCGTCGACGTGCAACAGCATGTCGTCGAACTCGGCCTCGTGCGGGCGCTCCTCGAGGCCCAGGTCGTGGTCCATCCGCGCCGCGGTCATCAGCGTCCAGATCTGCTGACGGATCGCGGGCAGCTTGGCCGGGTCGAGCGCGGAGACGTTGGCGTGCTCGTCGAGCAGCTGCTCGAGCCGGGAGATGTCGCCGTAGGTCTCGGCACGGGCCATCGGCGGGATCAGGTGGTCGACGAGCGTGGCGTGCGCCCGGCGCTTGGCCTGCGTGCCCTCGCCCGGGTCGTTGACCAGGAACGGGTAGATCAGCGGCAGGTCGCCGAGCGCCGCGTCGGTCCCGCAGCTCGCGGACATGCCGAGGGTCTTGCCGGGCAGCCACTCGAGGTTGCCGTGCTTGCCGATGTGCACGACGGCGTCGGCGCCGAACCCGCCGTCGGCCGCAGGGGCGGCGAGCCACCGGTAGGCCGCGAGGTAGTGGTGCGAGGGCGGCAGGTCGGGGTCGTGGTAGATCGCGACCGGGTTCTCCCCGAAGCCGCGCGGGGGCTGCACCATGAGCGTGACGTTCCCGGAGCGCAGCGCCGCGACGACGATGTCCCCGTCCTGCACGTAGTGCTCGCCGGGCGCGGGCCCCCAGTGCTCCTCGACCCCGGCGCGGAAGTCCTCGGGCAGGGTGTCGAACCAGCGCCGGTACTGCCCGGCCGAGATCCGGACCGGGTTGCCGGCGAGCTTCTCCTCGGTGAGCCAGTCGGGGTCCTGCCCGCCGGCCTCGATGAGCGCGTGGATCAGGGCGTCGCCGTCCCCCGCCTCGACGCCGGGAAGGTCACCGACGTCGTAGCCCGCCTCGTGCATCGACTTCAGCAGCGCGACGGTGGACGCCGGCGTGTCCAGGCCGACGGCGTTGCCGATCCGTGCGTGCTTGGTCGGGTACGCCGAGAGCATGAGCACGATCTTCTTGTCCGCGTTGGGGATCCGCCGCAGGTTCGCGTGCCGCACCGCGATCCCGGCGACGCGGGCGGCGCGCTCGGGGTCCGGGACGTAGACCGACAGCCCGTCCGCGTCGACCTCCTTGAACGAGAACGGCACGGTGATCAGCCGGCCGTCGAACTCGGGCACGGCGACCTGGGTCGCGACGTCGAGCGGGGACAGCCCGTCGTCGTCGGAGTCCCAGGCGGCGCGGCTGGAGGTCAGGCAGAGCCCCTGCAGGATCGGGACGTCGAGGGCGGCCAGCTCGGCGACGTCCCACTCCTCGTCCTCGCCGCCGGCCTGGGCCGACGCGGGCTTGGTACCGCCCGCGGCGAGCACGGTGACGACCAGCGCGTCCGCGCGGGTCAGGGTCTCCAGCAGTGCGGCCGGCGCCTGCCGCAGCGAGGCGCAGTAGATCGGCAGCGGGGTCGCGCCCTTCGCCTCGATCGCCGTGCACAGCGCCTCGACGTAGGCGGTGTTCCCGGCGAGCTGCTGGGCGCGGTAGTAGAGCACCGCGACCGTGGGCCCCTGGGCGGGGACCGTGCTGTCGGTTCGGGAACGCTCCAGCACCCCCCATTCGGGCAGGGCGACCGGGGGCGCGAAACCCTCGCCGGTGAGCAGCACCGTGTCGGACAGGAAGGCGTGCAGCTGGCGCAGGTTCTCCGCCCCGCCCTGGGCGAAGTAGGTGTGCGCCTCGGCCGCGACACCCGCGGGCACCGTGGACAGCTCCATCATCTCGGCGTCGGGCGCCATCTCGCCGCCGAGCGCGACGAGCGGGGTGCCGGAAGCGCGCAGGAGGTCCAGGCCCTCCTCCCAGTACCGGTACCCGCCCAGCACCCGGACCACGACGACGGCGGCCTCGGCGACCATCGCCGGCAGCTCGTCGAGCAGCACGCGGTTGGGGTTGGCCAGGCGGAAGTCGGCGCCGGCGGCCCGGGCGGAGAGGAGGTCGGTGTCCGAGGTCGAGAGCAGCAGGATCGGGGCGGCGCTCATCGAAGGTCCTCTCCTACGGGATCCGCGTCCCGGGTCGGTGGGTCGTGCGTGGCGGGCGGGTCAGTGTCCTGGCTCCCGGATCCGCGCTCGCCCCGGCCTTCCAGGTCTCCCCGTGGCCGTCCGTGCGGGGTCTGCTCCCCGGTGACAGTGGCGGGACCGCGCCGGACTCGCACCGGTCTTCCTGGTCCCGCTCGCCGTATGCGGTTGTGTGGGCCCACTCTCCGCAACCGGATCACTCCGCGTCAAGCCGCCCGGTCCGTGTTTACAGTGCCACCCGTGCCCACCCCATCCCCGGCCGCCCGCACCCGGGCCGACGCCTGCCCCGGCGTGCTCGCCCCGCACGACGCGGCCGACGGGGCGTTGGCCCGCGTCCGCCTGCCGGGCGGGGTGGTCGCCGCCGCCCAGCTGCGGGTGCTCGCGGCGTGCGCCGAGGAGCTCGGCGACGGCGCGGTGCACCTCACCTCGCGAGGGAACCTGCAGCTCAGGGGCTTGGTCCGGGAGGACCCGCGGCTCGTCTCGCGGCTCGGCGCGGCGGGCCTGATCCCGGCCCCGTCGCACGAGCGCGTGCGCAACGTCCTGGCCTCGCCGCTGTCGGGGATCACCGGCGGGAGGGCGGACGTCCGGGGCCTGGCGCGCGCGCTCGACGAGGCCCTGTGCGCCCACCCCGCGCTCGCCGCGCTGCCCGGCCGGTTCCTGTTCGCCCTGGACGACGGGAGGGGTGACGTCGCGGCCGAGCAACCGGACCTGTGCTGGGTCGCGGAGGCGCCGGACCACGGTTCCCTGCAGGTCGCAGGGGTGCCGACGGCGCTCGCGTGCGCCCCGGGGGACGCGCCCGCCCTGCTCGTCGCCGCCGCTGAGGTGTTTCTCACCCTCCGCGAGGAGGGGCGGGCCGGCTGCGCCGGTGCCTGGCGCGCCGCCGAGGTCCCCGGCGCCCCTGCCCGGATCGCCGCCGCCCTGGCCGACGATCACGCCGGCGTCCCCGCGGGTCGGGAGCTCCGGCAGCGCAAGTCGGGAGCTCCCGCACCCGACCTTCCCGCGGGTCGGGAGCTCCGGCAGCGCGAGTCGGGAGCTCCGGTCGGCCCGATCCCCCGCGCGGACGGCGGCGTGGCCCTCGGCCTCGCCCCCGTGCTGGGCGAGCTGTCCGCCGCCCAGCTGCGCGGGCTGGCCGCCGCGGCGCCGGAGACGATCGTGACGCCCTGGCGCACGCTGGTCCTGCCCGATCCCGCGCCCGACGCCCACCAGCGCCTCCGCACCCACGGGTTCGTGCTCGCCGCCGACGCGCCGGCGCTCGCGCTCAGTGCCTGCGCCGGCCGGCCCGGCTGCGCGAAGTCGCACGCCGACGTACGGGCCGACGTCCGGGCCGTGCTGGCGCAGGCGGGCGGCGATCTCCCCCGCGTTCACGTCGTCGGGTGCGAGCGGCGGTGCGGGGCCCCGCACGAGCCGCACCTCGACGTCGTCGCCCTGGCCGACGGCTCCTACGCCGTGCACGACCGGACCGTCCCCGACCTCCGTACCGCCCTCACCCCGACCGGAGACACGACCGCATGACCAGCGACTACATCCGCGACGGCGCGGAGATCTACCGGCGCAGCTTCGCGACGATCCGGGCCGAGGCCGACCTGTCGGCCTTCCCGCCCGACGTCGCGTACGTCGTCGTGCGGATGATCCACGCGTGTGGGCAGGTCGACCTGACCTCCGACGTCGGCTTCTCCCCCGGCGTCGTGACGGCGGCCCGCAAGGCCCTGCAGGACGGCGCGCCGATCCTGTGCGACGCCATGATGGTCGCCTCCGGGATCACCCGGGCACGGCTGCCGAAGGACAACGAGGTCGTCTGCACGCTGCGCGACCCGCGGGTGCCGGACCTGGCCCGCGAGCTGGGCAACACCCGCTCGGCCGCCGCGCTGGAGCTGTGGCGCGACACGCTCGACGGCGCCGTCGTCGCCATCGGCAACGCGCCGACCGCGCTGTTCCACCTCCTCGACATGATCGACGCCGGGGCCCCCCGCCCGGCCGCGGTCCTCGGCATCCCCGTGGGCTTCATCGGTGCCGCGGAGTCCAAGGAGGCGCTCGCCGCCCGCACCGACCTCGAGTCCCTCGTGGTCCACGGCCGGCGCGGCGGCTCGGCCCTCACCGCCGCCGCGCTCAACGCCCTGGCCAACGAGCAGGAGATCTAGATGAGCGGGACCCTCTACGGCGTGGGCCTCGGCCCCGGCGACCCCGATCTCGTCACGATCAAGGCCGCCCGGCTCATCGGCTCCGCCGACGTGATCGCCTACCACTCCGCCCGGCACGGCCGCTCCATCGCACGCCGCATCGCCGAGCCGCACCTGCGCGGCGACCAGATCGAGGAGGCGCTGGTCTACCCGGTCACGACCGAGACCGTCGACCATCCCGGTGGCTACCAGGGCGCGATCGACGAGTTCTACGCCGAGGCCGCCGAGCGGCTGGCCGCGCACCTGCAGGCCGGCCGGGACGTGGTGCTGCTCGCCGAGGGCGACCCGCTCTTCTACGGCTCCTACATGCACATGCACAAGCGCCTCGCCGGCCGGTTCCGCGCCGAGGTCGTGCCCGGGGTGACCTCGGTGAGCGCCGCCGCGGCCGCGCTCGGCCAGCCGTTGGTCGAGCGCGACGAGATCCTCACGATCCTGCCCGGCACGCTGCCCCGCGAGGTGCTCGCCGAGCGGTTGCGCGCCACCGACTCCGCGGCCGTGATGAAGCTCGGGCGCACGTTCACCACCGTCCGCGACGCCTTCGCCGACGCCGCGAAGCTCGACCGGGCGGCCTTCGTCGAGCGGGCCACCATGGACGGGCAGCGCACCGGCGCCCTCGCCGACATCGACCCCGGATCGGTGCCCTACTTCTCGATCGCGGTGCTGCCCGGCGAGGTCGCCGCGAGCATCCCTGACCCCGCCGATCTCAGCGCCGAGCAGCGGGCGGAGGCCGGGGACCCCGGCGAGGTCGTGAGTGGCGACGGTCGTCATGGCGACCATCGCCACTCACAGGGGCAGGTGACCGTGGTCGGGACCGGGCCGGCGGGACGGGACTGGCTGACCCCGCAGGTCGCGGCCGCCCTCGCCGCCGCGGACGACCTCGTCGGCTACGGCCCCTACCTCGACCGGGTCCCGCCCAACCCTCGCCAGACCCGGCACGCCAGCGACAACCGCGTCGAGGCCGAGCGGGCCGCGCACGCACTGGACCTGGCCGCGTCGGGCCGCAACGTCGCCGTGGTCAGCGCGGGCGACCCCGGTGTGTTCGCGATGGCCACCGCCGTGCTCGAGGTGGCCTCGGAGCCGAAGTACCTCGAGGTCCCGGTGCGCGTGCTGCCCGGGCTGACCGCCGCCCAGGCCGTCGCCGCCGCGGTCGGCGCCCCGCTCGGCCACGACTACGCGATGATCTCGCTGTCCGACCGGCTCAAGCCGTGGGAGACCGTCGTCGACCGGCTCGTGCACGCCGCGCAGGCCGACCTCGCGATCGCGATCTACAACCCGCGGTCGAGGGCGCGACCGTGGCAGGTGGGAGCGGCGCGGGACGTCCTGCTGGAGCACCGCGCCGCGGAGACCCCGGTGGTCCTCGGGCGGGACGTCGGCGGCTCCGGTGAGCGCCTGACGATCACCACCCTCGGCGAGCTCGACCCGGAGCTCGTCGACATGCGGACGCTGCTGATCATCGGCTCGTCGACCACCCGGGTCGTGGTGCGTGACGGGCGCCCGACGGTGTTCACCCCCCGCCACTACGGCGCCTGAAGCCCAGGGCGCGACTCAGCGGAGCCCAGAGCCCGACTCGCGCAGATTCGCCGCTGCCTGCTCCGGTGTCTCCACCACGGGGACGCCGGGCGGGAGCGCGGGCCGGTCGATCATCACCACCGGCACGCCCAGGGGGCGGGCGGCCGTGAGCTTGGCCGCGGTGTCCATACCGCCCGAGTCCTTGGTCACCAGGACGTCGACGGCGTGCTCGCGCAGCAGCGCCGTCTCGCCGTCGACGGTGAACGGGCCACGCGCCAGGATCGACCGCATCCGCCGCGGCACCGGCGGGTCGGGCGGGTCGACGGACCGGACGAGGAACCACAGGTCCAGGTCGGCGAACGCCGCCAGGTCCTGCCGTCCGGTGGTCAGGAACACCCGCGCGCCCAGGCGCGGCAGTATGTCCGCCGCCTCGGCCAGGGACGCCACCCGGTGCCACCGGTCCCCCGGCTGCGCGGTCCAGCCCGGGCGGCGCAGGATCGTGAGGGGCACCCCGGTCCGCGCGCACGCCGCCGCGGCGTTCGCGGTCATCCCGGCGGCGAACGGGTGCGTGGCGTCGACGACCCGCGTGATCCCCTCGTCCCGCAGGTATGCGACCAGCCCGGCGATCCCGCCGAACCCGCCGACCCGGACCTCGCCGGGTGGCAGCCGGGGCGAGCGGACCCGCCCGGCCAGCGACGAGACGACCGAGAGCGCACGGTCGTTCGTGAGCGTCAGCAGCTCCGCCAGCGCCCGGGCGTCGGACGTCCCGCCCAGGATCAGGAGCCGGTCCGGCACCGGGTGTCCGAGTACAGGTGGCTGTCCGGGAACTGCTCGGCCGCCAGTGCGGGCCCGACGATGATGACGGCGGTGCGCCGGACGCCGGCCTCGTGCACGGCGTGGGCGATGTCGTCCAGCCGTCCGCGCAGCACGATCTCGTGTTCCCGGCTGGCGTGGGCGACCACCGCCGCCGGGCAGTCGGCGCCGTAGGCGGGCGCGAGCTCCTTGACCACCTCGTCGATGCGGTGCACGGCCAGATGCAGCACCAGCGTGCCGCCCGCGGTGCCCAGCGCCTCCAGGGACTCCCCCTCGGGCATCGGGGTGGCCCGCGCCGCGACCCGGGTCAGCGTGACGGTCTGGGCGACCGTCGGCACGGTCAGCTCGCGCCCGAGCGCGGCTGCCGCCGCGGCGTAGGCCGGCACCCCGGGCGTGACGTCGTAGGGCACGCCCGCCGCGTCCAGCCGGCGCATCTGCTCGGCCATCGCCGAGAAGACCGACGGGTCGCCGGAGGCCAGCCGCGCGACGTCGAGGCCGTGCTCGTGCGCCCGCACCATCTCGTCGACGATCTCGGCGAGCGTCATCAGGGCGGTGTCGACCGTCCGGGCCGCCGGCGGGCAGAGCTCCAGCATCTCCGGCGGCACCAGCGACCCGGCGTAGAGGCACACCGGCGAGGCCGCGATGAGGTCGCGGGCGCGGATCGTCAACAGGTCGACGGCGCCGGGCCCGGCGCCGATGAAGTGCACGGTCATACCTGAGTGCTCCAGATGGTCACGGGCATCGCGGGCTTCCAGCCGAGGAAGCCGCCCACGGGTTCGGCCCGAGCGACCTGCAGCCGCACGAGGGTGCCGCCGAACCGCTCGCGGGCGGCGGCGAGCGCGGCCTCGGACTCCACGGTCACGCCGTTGGCCACCAGCCGTCCGCCCGGGGGCAGGGCCTCCAGGCACGCGTCGAGCACGCCCGGCCGGGTGAGCCCGCCGCCGAGGAACACGGCGTCGGGCGGGGGCAGCTCGGCCAGCACGGCCGGGGCACGCCCGGTGACGACGCGCAGGGCGGGCACGCCGAGAGCCGCGGCGTTGTGCCGGACCCGCTGTGCCCGCTCGGGATGCGCCTCCACAGCGACGGCCCAGCAGGACCGGTGGGCGCGCATCCACTCGATGGCGATGCTGCCGGCACCGGCGCCGACGTCCCACAGCGTCTCGCCGGGGCGCGGGGCGAGGTGGGCGAGGGTGACCGCCCGGACCTCGCGCTTGGTGAGCTGGCCGTCGTGGGCGTACGCGTCGTCCGGCAGGCCGGGGACCTCGCCGAGCACCCGGGCGCCGGGCGCGGCGGCGCACTCCACGGCGACGACGTTGAGCGCGTCGCCCTCCGGGTGCAGCCAGTCCCGCGCGGTCCCGGAGTACCTCCGCTCGGCCGGGCCGCCCAGCTGCTCGAGCACCGTGAGCCGGCTCGGGCCGAAGCCGTCCGCGGTGAGCTGGGCGGCGAGCAGCGCCGGCGAGGCCGCGCCCGCGCTGAGCACCAGGATCCGTCGGCCGGGGCTCACGGAGCGGCGCAGCCGCTCCACCGGACGCCCGACGACACTCACCACCTCGACGTCCTCGCTCGGCCAGCCCAGCCGGGCGCAGGCCAGGGTGACCGACGACGGGTGCGGGATCACGTGCATGTGCTCGGCGCCGACCGTGCGGGCCAGCGTCGCCCCGAGGCCGAAGAACATCGGGTCGCCGGAGGCCAGCGCGCACAGCCGCTGCCCGGCGTACTTCTCCAGCAGCCCCGGCAGGGCCGGGACCAGCGGCGACGGCCACGCCACCAGCTCGGCCTCGACCTTGCCTGCCACCAGGTCCAGCTGGCGGGGGCCGCCGAGGACCACCTCGGCCATCGCGAGGGTCTCCTGCGCGGTGCCTGCCAGCCCGGACCAGCCGTCCGCCCCGATCCCGACGACGGTGACCGCCGGTCCGTCGTGCGCACCCGTGTCCACGGGTGCAGACCTTACGGGGCGACCGGGTGGTCGCCGCCCGGGTCGTGGGCCGGACCACCCTCGATCCCCGGCGGTCTCGGCCGGAGGGTGCCACCATCGTGCACATGGCTCCCGCGACGGTCGTCTTCGACGTCAACGAGACCCTCTCCGACCTGCGCCCCCTGGCGGAGCGGTTCGTGGAGCTGGGGGCGCCCGAACACCTCGCCACGCTGTGGTTCGCGAGCACGCTGCGCGAGGGGTTCGCGCTCGCCGCCGCGGGTGACTACCGGCCGTTCGCCGAGGTGGCCCGCGAGACCGCGCTCGACCTCCTGGCGCCCTACACCTCCGACGAGGACGCACCCGACCACGTGATCAGGGGGTTCCTCGACCTGCCGCTGCACCCCGACGTCGTCGAGGGGGTGCGCCGGCTGCGGGCGGCCGGCTCGCGGCTGCTCACCCTGTCCAACGGGTCGACCTCCGTCGCCGAGAAACTGCTCGGCGACGCGGGCATCCGGGGCGAGTTCGACCATGTGCTCTCGATCGACGACGCCGGCGTCTGGAAGCCGGCCCCGGGCGCCTACGAGCTCGCCGCCCGGGTGTGTCGCAAGGAACCCGGCGAACTGCTGATGGTCGCCGTGCACCCGTGGGACCTCAACGGGGCGGCGCGGGCCGGCATGCGCACGGCATGGATCGACCGCGACGGCCGCCGGTACCCGGAGCACGTGCAGGCGCCGGACCACCGGGTGCCGACCGTCGGCGCACTGGCCGAGCTCCCGGGTTGAGCCCCCCACCCGATCGGGGGGCGGAACGGGGGTTCCGGGCAAGGCCCGGTCAACGGCGGGTCGACCGTTCCCGGAACCGGGTCGGGAATTCCTCTTCCTTCGGTAAAGGCGCCGTTCGAATGGTGCGGGCGCGACCTTCTCGCCACGTTGGGACCGCACCGTCCGATTCGCGCCGAGATATGCCGTCGTCGCAGGTCGAATACGTGATCGCGACGTCCGGACGCCCCGTTGTCGGAATTGCCGTACCGTCCCCGCACGGGCGCCCCCGGAAAGGGGGATCGCGCCCGATCCCACCGGCGGTCCCCGTTTCCTAACGTCGTCGCCGAACCGCCCGTCCGGGCAGTGCACGACGATTTCGAGACGACCCCCGGGAGACCACCGTGGCCACCACGACCCTGCTCGACCTGCTGATGAACCTGCTGCAGGACCCCGCCGAGCAGCAGGCCTTCCTCGCCGACCCCACCGGCTACCTGCAGGAGTGCGGCCTGGCCGACCTCTCCGCCGAGGACATCAAGGACGCGGTCACCCTCGCCGCCGACCACCCGCAGCACGACTGGGACGGCCACGGCCACCACGAGCTGCCGCCGGCCCCGCCCGTCCACCACCACGACCACGACGACCACCACGGCGACGGTCAGACCCACGGCGACGGTCAGACCGAGGCGGCCCACTACCTGAGGACCTACCTCACCAACACCTTCGTCGACGACCGGACGACCTACGTCGACCAGTCCTTCCACCAGGACATCGACACCCACGGCGGCGACGTCGACCAGCGCATCGACCTGCACCAGACCACCGCCACCGGCGACGGCGCCGTCGCGGTCGGCGGCGACAACCGCGCGCCGGTCGCGACCGGGGACCACGCCGTGGCCGGATGGGGCAACGACGTCGTGAACGGCGACGACAACACGGTCTCGTTCGGCTCCGGTTCCGCGGTGAACCAGTCCGGCGCCTCCGCCGACCACGGCGGCGCGCTGTCCGGCACCGGCCCCGCGACCGGCTCCTTCACCGACAGCAACGACCACCTGTCGAACTTCGGCTCGGGCTCGCTGGCCGACAAGGGCGGCGACGCCACCCAGACCAACTCGCACAACGACACGTCGACCGACAGCCACGACGACAACCACACCGACTCGCACGACGACAGCCACGTCGACAGCGGCCACAACGACACGACCACCCACGTCGAGGACGACCACTCCTACACCGACGACCACACCGTCGACGACAACCACGCCAGCGACAGCCACGCCACCGACGACCACTCGATCGACCACTCCTTCGACCTGCACGTCTGAGCAGGTCTGCGCCCGGGACCCCGACCCGCCGCCGGCGGGTCGGGGTCCCGGCGACGGAGCCGTCGGGCTCAGCCCGCGCGGTACCGGTGCGCCTGCCGCAGGTGCCCGTAGTGCTTCGGCCGCAGCCGCATCGCGTGCACCACCCGCTCCCCCGCCGGCCCGTGCTCGACCACCACCTCGAGCAGGTTCCGGTCCCGGTCCGGCCCGATGCACAGCGTCCGGCCCGGGTCCTGGTCCGCCCGCCACAGCGGCGCGGCCACGACCGCCCGGATGGCGTCGGCCGGGATGCCGTGCTTCAGCGCCCCCGGCGTGATGTCCACGCCGGTCAGCCTAGGAGAGCGCGGACGGACCCGGACGTCGCGCGGTGGACCGGGTGTTCCTCAGCGGTTCCCCGGGTGCGCTCCGCCGCGCAGCGTGTCGAGCAGCTCGCCCTCGGCGGCGGCGAAGCCCGGGTCGGTGAGCACCCCGACCTCGCGCGGCCGCGGCAGGTCGATCCGCACCTCGCGGGCGACCCGCGCGGGGCGCGGCGAGAGCACCAGGACCCGGTCGGAGAGGAAGACCGCCTCCCGGATGTCGTGGGTGATCAGCAGGACCGTCCAGCCGAAGCGGCCGCGGACCTCCTCCAGCCACTCCTGCATGGCGGTGCGGGTGAGCGAGTCGAGGGCGCCGAAGGGCTCGTCGAGCAGCAGCACCTCGCGGTCCTGCACCACCGTGCGCAGCAGCGCCGCCCGTTGCCGCATCCCGCCGGAGAGCTCGGCGGGCCGCGACTTCTCGAAGCCGGCCAGGCCGAACGGCGCGAACAGCTCCCGCGCCCGCTCCCGGGCCTCCCGTCGGCGCATCCCGCCGACCTCGAGCCCGAGGGTGGTGTTGTCGAGCACCGTGCGCCACGGGAAGAGCAGGTCCTTCTGCGGCATGTAGCCGAAGGTCTGCCGGCCCGCGGGGGCTCCGTCGACCAGCACGCGGCCGCGGTCCGGCTCGACCAGCCCGGCCAGGACGCCGAACAGCGTGCTCTTGCCGCACCCGCTCGGCCCCAGGATCGAGACGAACTCGCCCGGCGCGACGTCGAAGGCCACCCCGTCGAGCACGGGCAGGTCGCCGAACGCGAGCTCGACACCGGCCACCGTGATCTTCACCGGCGTGCCCCCCGGATCCACGGCGCCACGACCCGCTCCACCAGGTACGTCAGCCCGAACAGCGCGACGCTGACCAGCGCCGTCACGCCCACCGCCGCGAGGACGAGGTCGGTGCGGAAGGAGTTCTTCTGCTGGGCCATGTAGATCCCCAGCCCGGCCCGGGCGCCGACGTACTCGGCGAAGATCGCGCCGGTGACCGCGTAGGTGATGGCGATGCGCAGGGCGGTGAAGAACGACGGCAGGGCCCCCGGCAACCGGACGTACCGGAACTCCGCCCACCGCCCGCCGCCCATGCTGCGCAACAGGTTCGCCGCCTCGGGGTCCGCGCGGGAGAAGCCCTCGATCAGCCCGACCGCGATCGGGAAGAAGGTGACCAGCGCGATCACCAGCACCTTCGGCAGCAGCCCGAAGCCGAACCAGATGATCATCAGCGGGGCGATGGCGATGATCGGCAGGGTCTGCGAGGCGACCAGCAGCGGCACCAGGGCCCGGCGCAGCCACGGCGAGAAGTCGACGACGACCGCCAGCACCCATCCGACGGCCAGCGACACCGCGAAACCCACCGCGGTGACCTGCAGCGTCGGCAGGGTGTTGGCCCACAACGCGTCGCGGAACGCCCAGCCCTGCTCGACGACCCGCACCGGCGAGGGCAGGACCTGCGGGCGGACCGCGAAGGCCGTCACCGCCCACTGCCACACCGCGAGCAGGAGCAGCACCACCACCACCGGCGGCGCCACCCGCCGCGGCAGGGCGGCCCGACCTCGGGCCGGTCGACGCGCGGGCGAGCGACCCGCGCGCCCGGGCGGTGGCGGAGGGACACCGGGCTCGACGACGGCCCGGTGGTCGGCGCGGGTCACGACGTGGCCCCGCCCGGGGCCAGGTAGTCGTTCGTGAACCAGGCCGAGAAGTCCGGCCTGGTGGTGACGGGCGCGCCGGAGGCGTCGGTGACGGCGCCGGAGTCGATCAGGAAGCCGGAGAAGCCCGCCCAGCGCTCGAGGGTCTGGGTGCCGACCGAGCCGGTGTCGTCCCTCAGGTACCGCTCCGCGAGCATGTCCTGGCTCCGGGTCACCAGCTCGGGCTCGGTGAAGGCGCCCGGGTTGGCCTCCTGCAGGTCCTTCGCCGCGCGGGCCGGGTCGTCGGCGGCCAGCCGGTAGCCGCGCTGGGCGGCCTGCACGAACGTCCTCGCCCGGTCCGGGTGGTCGCGCAGCCAGCCGGAGTTGCCGATCAGCAGGACGTTGTAGGCGTCGGGGAAGCCGTAGTCGGTGTAGGCGAAGGTCTTCAACGGCTCGTTCCGCAGCTCCGCCTCGATGCCCTCCCAGGCGACGAAGGGTTCGGTGAAGTCGACCTGTCCGGCGTAGAGCGCCTCGTACGCGCTGGTCCCGAGCGTGACGGTCCGGAACTCGCCCGTCCCGCCGGCGTCCCGGATGACCTGGCGCATCTTCGGCTCCTCGCCGGGACCGCCGAAGCCCCCGTAGATCTTGCCGTCGAGGTCCGCGGGCGAGGTGATGTCGGCGCGGTCGGCCTTCACCGCCACCGCGGTGGCCCAGTGCTGCAGGATCGCCATCACCGACGTGATGTCGGCACCCGTCGCCTTCGAGAAGGTGAACGAGTCCTGGAAGCTGATCCCGAACTCCGCGGCGCCGTTGGCGACCAGGGTGTCCGGCGAGGTGTCGCTGTACGGGAGGAACTCGACCTCCAGCCCCGCGTCGCGGAACCAGCCCTCCTGCTGGGCGACGTACAGGCCGCTGTGGTTGGTGTTCGGGGTCCAGTCCAGGGCGATCCGGATCGGCTCCGCGGAGCCCTGCTGCTCCCCGGCCGCACCACCGCAGCCGGCGAGGAGCAGGGCCAGCCCGAACACGAGCGCCGCGAGCCGGACGGGGACGCGGAACGGGGACTGCGAGACGGACGACGACATGCGCGACACGGTCCTCCCTACGCCGGTGCTAACCGGGTCAGGTGCGAACGGTCGACGGCCGGACCTGCCGCCCTCTCAGCCTCGGATCGTGAGTGCTCCCGCGGGTTCGGAACCAGACCCTACGTGCCGTCGGGCCGGGGTGCCACCACCGGGCGCGACCCTCGACGTGTGACGTGCGGCCGACGCCGGGTGTCTCGCCGCAGGGCGGGGGACTGCGGCGGCGCGCGGGTGAGCGCCGCGACGGTCCTGCACTATCGTCGACGGGTGGACCCGAGGCCGCAGCGGGGCCGAAGGACGCCGAGCCGGTGACCGGTGGCGGCGCGCTCGTCGAGGCGCGGGCCGCCTTCGGGCGGCGCGCCTGGGCCGAGGCCTACGCCCGGTTCGTCGACGCTCGCGCCCGCGTTCCCCTCGCCCCCCGGGACCTCGAGCAGCTGGCCACCGCCGCGTACCTGACCGGGCACGACGAGGAGAGCACCGACGCCTGGGCCGGCGCGCACCGGGCACGCCTCGACGGCGGCCAGACCGAGCAGGCCGTGCGCTGCGCGTTCTGGTTGGGCCTCGGCCTCCTCCTGCGCGGGGAACTGGCCCCGGGCAGCGGTTGGACGGCCCGCGCCCGGAGTCTGGTGGACCAGCACCGGCTCGACGGCGTGGAGGTCGGCTACCTCCTCGTCCCCGACGGGCTCATGGCCCTCGCGGGCGGCGACCGTCCGGCGGCCCGCGACCTCTTCGAGCGGGCCCACACCCCGGGCCGGCGCTTCGGCGACGCGGACCTGTCCGCACTCGGGTGCGTGGGTCTCGGCCAGGTCCTGCTCCGGCAGGGCCGCACGGTCGAGGGCCTCGGCCGCTTCGACGAGGCCATGGTGGCGGTGACCCTCGGCGAGCTCTCCCCGACGGTGGCGGGGCTCGTGTACTGCGCGGTGATCGACGAGTGTCAGCAGGCCTTCGACGTGCGCCGGGCCGTGGAGTGGACGGCGGCGCTCGGCCGCTGGTGCGACGCCCAGCCGGGCCTCGTGCCCTACCGGGGCCAGTGCCTGGTGCACCGCTCCCAGGTCCTGCAGCTCCGTGGGGCGTGGCGGACCGCGCTGGACGAGGCACGGCAGGCCCGGGACCGGCTGGCCCGGCCCCCGCACCCGGCCCTCGGCATGGCCCACTACCAGCTCGGCGAGCTGCACCGGCTGCGGGGCGAGGCGGCCGAGGCGCAGGTGGCGTACCGGCTGGCCGACCGGTGCGGGCGCCGGCCGCAACCGGGCCTCGCCCTGCTCCACCTGTCCCGGGGACGGGTGGACGCCGCCGCCGGCGCCGTCGAGCGGGCGCTGGCCGACGCGCGCGACCACCTCTCCAGGGTCGGCATGCTGCCGGCGACGGTGGAGATCATGCTGGCGGCCGGACGGGTCGACGCGGCCCGGGCCGCCGTCGAGGAGCTGGCCGACGTCGCCGTCGCTGCCGGCTCGTCGTTCCTGCTCGCCGCCGCCGCCCACGGCAGGGGTGCGCTCCTCCTCGCCGAGCGGCGACCCGCCGCGGCGCTGGAGGCGCTGCGGGAGGCGTGGCGCTGCTGGCAGGAGCTGCGCGTCCCCTACGAGGCCGCGCAGACACTCGTCCTCGTGGCGGTGGCGTGCCGGGCGGTCGGCGACCACGAGGGTGCCGAACAGGAGCTCAGCGCCGCCCGGCGGGCTCTGGAAGGGCTGGGGGCCGCACCCGCACTCGCTCGGTTGGCGGAGCTGGCCGGGACGGTCGGCGGTGCGGGCGGCCGCGGCGGGCGGCCGCTCGCGATCACCCCGCGCGAGCTGGAGGTGCTGCGGTTGGTGGCGGCGGGGCAGACCAACCGCACGATCGCCGACACGCTGGTGATCAGCGAGAAGACCGTGGAGCGGCATCTGAGCAACATCTTCACCCGGCTCGGGGTGCCCAACCGGGCCGCGGCCACCGCCTACGCCTACGCCCACGACCTCGTGTAGGCGGGGCACCCACGCGTGCGGGATTTCCCCACCGGGCGCAGGGGCCGGCCTGCGCGATTTCCCCGACGCGGCGGCCTCCGCTCCTCCCTACCGTCGGCAGCGACGGAGAGGAGCCCGTGATGAGCATCCAGTCCACCATCCCGAACTGGGAGAAGTACGTGGGCCACCCCGGCGAGAACTACGAACGGCACCTCGTACCCACCATCGGGGCGCCGTTCGCGCGGGCCGTGGTCGACGCCGCGGCGCTCCGGCCGGACGAGCGGGTGCTCGACGTCGCGTGCGGTACCGGCGTCGTCGCCCGCCTCGCCGCCGAGTGGATGGGGTCGACCGGCACCGTCGCGGGCGTCGACCCGGCCCCACCCATGCTGGAGGTCGCCCGCGCCACCGCGCCGGCGATCGCCTGGCACGACGGGACCGCCGAGGACCTGCCGCTGCCGGACGGGTCGGCCGACGCCGTGCTCTGCTCGCTCGGCCTTCAGTTCTTCGCGGACGAGCACCGGGCACTGCAGGAGATGCGCCGCGTCCTCGCCCCGGGCGGGCGGGTGGTGCTGGGCACGCCCGGCCCCGTACCGCCGTTGTTCACCGCTCTCGACGACGTGCTGGCCGAGCACCTCGGACCCGAGGCGTCCCGTTTCGTGCAGGCCGTGTTCTCGGTGCACGACCCCGACCGGGTCCGCCGGCTGATGACCGACGCCGGCTTCGCCGACGCCGAGGCCGAGACCCGGCCGCTGCCCCTCCGGCTGCCTGCGCCGGCCGACTTCGTGTGGCAGTACGTGTACAGCACTCCGCTCGCCGCCCTGGCCGGGGTCCGGGACGCCGCGACCAAGGCCGCCCTCGAACGCGACGTGGTGGCGCGGTGCCGACCGTTCCTCGCCGGCGAGGGTCTGGCCGTGGACCCGGGCCTCCTGATCACCCGCGCCCGCCGCGGCTGACCCGGGCCGTCGGACGAGTACCTCACCGCGGGGCGCGGTCAGGTGATGTCAGCGCGACGGTGGCGGGCTCGCGGGCCGCCGGACCCCGGGATCGGAGGGGCGCCGCCGGTCGGAGGGGCCGCCCGGCGACCCGACCCGGAGCGCTCGGCCCGCTGCCGATCACCCGGGCGTCCCTCGGGCGAGCGCCCGTCGCCGCCCTGCTCGGCCCGGCTCTGCGGTGCCGGGCCGTGCTGACCGCCGCCCCGCTGAGCACCGCCCCGTTCGGCCCGGTCCCGCTCGTCCCGACCCTGCCCACCGCCCCGCCGGCCATTCGCGCGCTGCTGCGGGACCCGCGCCGCGTCCGGCCGGTCCTCGGCCCGCCGGCGACCGCCCGAGGGCAGCGGCTCGGCTCCGTCGAGCGCCGCCTGGTCGAGGTCCCACGGGTCGCGCCCGCCCAGGGCCTCGCCCGCCTGCGGCAGCCGGTCCGCGGGCTCGCGCAGACGCCGCTTGCCGCCGCCCGACGCCGGAGCCCCCGGAGCATCCGCCCTACGGTGTGATCCGGTCCCGCTCGGCCGGCCGGTCGACGGCCCGCCCGGCGACGACCCGTCCGCCGACGCCGGATCCGCACCGTGCCGGGGCCGCGGGGCCGGGAGGGCACCCGGCGGGACCGGCCCCGGGCCCGGGGCCGACTGCTCCGGACCGCGCGACGGCCCTCCGGCGCCGTCCTGGCCAGGGGCCGACCGCGGGACGTCGGCCTGCGGTGCGCGGGGGTCCGACCGGGACCCGCGCGACCGCTCGGCAGCCGGCTGGACGGGCCGCGCGGTCGCGTGCGGGTCGGCCCGGTGGGCGCCGCCGGCGGCGGACCGGTCGTCGACGAGGCGACGGCGTCCCCCTGCCGACCGGCTGCGCTCCCCCTCCGCGCCGCGCCGCTGCGCGGGAACGGCGCCGGACGGGAGCCCCTGCCGCTCGGCCGGGGCGGCCTGCGGGTCACGGGCCCGGCGGCCACCGGGCCCGGGGCCGTCCGGCCCCGTGGCCGCGCCTGCTCGCGCACCGGAGCCCGCTGGGGGCACCACCCCGAACGCCTGGGTCGGCGCGTCCTCCCCCGCGGCGTTCTCCTCGGGCGCCCCCGCGGTGTGCTCCGCGGCCGTCTCCGTTCCCGTCGCGGCGGGCTCGTCCGTGCGGTCGAGCACCGACCGCCCGGCCGCCGCGGGGTCGACGCCCGCCTTCCGCGCCCGGCTGGCCAGGTACCGCCCGGCCTCCTCGACGTCCGTGCGGTACCGCTCCGCGAGCATGCCGGTGGCGTGCGCGACGGGCAGGGCGGCCTCGTGCTCCGCGGTCAACCGGGCCACCGTGGCGGTGAGCCGGCGCAACGCGCACACGTCCGTGATCCGTGCGGAGAGCGCCTCGGCGAGCCCCGCGACGGCGTCGACGTGCCCGTCCCCCACCGGCCGACCGGGGTGCCCGAACAGCTGGAGGCCGCCGACCGGCTCCCCGTCCACGACCAGCGGGACGACGACCGAGCAGGTCAGGCCGGTGTCCGCGGCCGCGGCGGCGAGCTCCGGCGGGCCGATGCGGGTGAGGTCGGGGGTGACCATGGGCCGCCCGGACCGCACCGCGCCCTGCACGGGTCCGGTGCCGGCCCGCACCTCCATCTCGCCGAGCCGCCCGGCCGCCGGGTCCGACGCCGAGACCCCGGCGATCCCGGCGAGCCGGCTGTCCGGCACGTCCACCAGCACGATCGCCGCGCCCGACACGCCCAGGGTCGCCGGCAGGGCCGTGCAGACCGCGGAGAGCAGCGAGCCGAGATCGGCACCGGCCACCGCCGTGCGGCCCACCTGCAGCGTCAGCCCCATGATCCCGGGGTCGTCCGGATGCATCGCCAAGCCCCCTCGGACGGTCGTGAGTGTCCGTGCTACCGCCCGTAGTCAATCATCGGCCACCCGTGCGACGACACCGGACGATCACGGGATCGGCCGAACGGCTCAGCCGGCGCGGAGCCGGCGCACCTGCGCCCACGTCGCCGCGTCGACGGGCACCCCGCGGAACCGGTTGCGGGCGCGCACGTCGCGGGCCCGGTCACCCGGCACCTGGACCCGGGCGTGCCCGGGCGCCGGGGCGAGGGTCCGCAGCTCGTCGAGGAACGCGGCGACGGCGGGCTGCGTCCGGCCCACGCCGAACCTCGCCGGCGCGAACGCGATCAGCAGGTCACCCTTCGTCACCGGGTCGGTGGTGTCGAGCGTGCCGCGGACCTCCCGGCCGAGCGCCGTGCCGGTCAACGACGCGACCAACAGCTCGAGCACCAGCGACAGCGCGTAACCCTTGGGACCGCCCACCGGGGTGATGGCGCCGTCGAGGGCGGCGGTCGCGTCCGTCGTCGGGGTGCCGTCGGCGTCGACGGCCGCGCCCTCGGGCAACGGCTCGCCGCGGGCCGCGTGGTCGAGCACCTTGCCCCGCGAGATCTGCCCCGTCGCCATGTCGAGGACGACGGGCTCGCCGCCGGTCGGGATCGCCGCGGCGATCGGGTTGGTGCCCAGCATCGCCGGGGCGGCGCCCCAGGGGTGGACGAGGGCCTCGCTCGTGGTCGTCGCGAGCCCGGCGAGCCCGGCCTCGGCCAGCCGTTCGACGTACGGCGCGAGCATGCCGAGGTGCCCGGCCCGGCGGATCGCCGCGACGGCGACGCCGGTGGCGGGCACCCGTTCGACGAGCGCCTCGACGGCCCGGTGGGCGACCGGCGGCCCCAGCCCGGCGCGGCCGTCGACGGTCAGCACCGAGTCGGTGGCCCAGCGCAGCTCGGGCTCCGCCGCGGGATCGAGGACGCCGTTGCCGATCCGTCCGACCAGCACCGGCAGCCGCCGGATGCCGTGCGACGCGTGCCCCCGCAGGTCCGCCTCGAGCAGCATCCCGGCCTGTTCCCGGGCCGCGCGCGCCGGCGCACCCAGGCCACCGAGGACCTCCGTGGTCAGCGCCAGGTGTTCGTCGACCCGAACCCGGTGCACACCGTCGGCGTCGATCATGCGCGCGACCCTACCGGCCGGCGCCCACCCCGGCGGCCCGCGTTCCCGCCTCGACCGGGGCGGCCGCCGCGGGCGCCGGCGCGGGGGCCTCGGCCAGCATCCGCTCGCACGTCCGGACCAGCACCGCGGCGACGGCGCGCTGGTCCCGCGTCGACACCGGGTGCTCGGCCCGGCGCTGCCACCGGCCGAGCTGCGCCGCCGCGGCCAGCCGGATCTCCTCGGGTCCGGCCCCCGGGTCGAGGTCGAGCCGGCGGTGCGCCGCGGTGCCCGCCGCCCCCAGCAGCAGCTCGGCCGCGGCCCGCTCGTCGGCGGGCAGGGCGGGCGTCCCGGCGCGCAGCGAGTCGACGAGGTCGAGCTCGGTCAGCTCGTGCGCGGTGGAGCGGAGGCGCTCGAGCAGGTAACGCAGGTCGCCGTCGCCGCCCGCCCGCCCGCCCGCGACGATCTCGTCCAGCTCGCGGAGGACCGCGCGGGCCCGCATGGCGTCGGCGCGGTCGGCGACGCCGCGTTCGAGCATCTCCCGCAGCCGCGGCACACCACTGCGCCGGGCCAGCTCCGCCGCCACCTCGGCCGACCCGCCACCGTTCGCGGCGAGTTCGGCGGCCAGGGCGGAGCCGGTCGTCCCGGCGGCCAGCCCGGCCGCGACGGGGACCACGGTGTGACACCGCCGCCGCACCTCCGGCTCGGCGGCGCGGCGGCGGGCCTCGCTCCACGGGTCGGCCGCGAGCTCGTCGGCCCGGGCGAGGACGCCGACGGCGGGCGGGCCGTCCGGGAGCACCCCGCCGGCGGCCGGCAGCACGAGGAGCAGCACGTCCCCCACGGTGCCCTCGACGACCTCCAGGTCGACCTCGCCGGGCGTCGCCGCCAGGGCCGCCACCAGCGTGGACACCCCCGAGCCCGGCGGTCCCGAGACCGCGACCCGCAGGGGCCGGTCCAGGTCGTCCTCGAGGGCCCGCACCCGCTCCCGCAGGCCCGCGTCGCCCAGCTCGGCGGCCGCGGCGGCGAGGGCCCGCCGCACCTGGTCGGGCAGCGACCCGTCCCCGCCGCGCTCGGGGTGCTCCGGCGCGACCGTCGGCACGGGCCGCGTCTCCACGACGAGCCCGGCGACGTCGAGCGCGGTGGTGTCGACCTCGCCGTCCGGCACCGTGTCGACGGCGGCGGGGGGCGGGCCGTCCGCCGGGGCCGGCACCGGGACCGAGCCCTCCACCGTCGTGCCCTCCCCCGGCGCGGACCGCAGGTCGACCCGTCCGCCGGCCGCGACGATCCGGGCGGCGACGTTGCGCAGCCCACGTCCCGCCGTCGCCGCCCCGGGCCCGACGACCGCCGGCTCCGGCACCACGAACCCGGGGCCGCTGTCCCGCACGGTGAAGTGCAGGCGCCCGTCCTCCTCGGCGAACCGGATCACGACGTCGGCGCCGGGCGCGTGCTTGTGCGCGTTGTTCACCGACTCCAGGCAGCAGAAGTACACGGCGGCCTCGAGCTCGGCGGGATAGCGCCGCCCGGGCGGGAGCGCCGACTCCACCCGTACCGGGGGCGGCCCGGCCAGCTCGGCCTCCAGCGCCGCCACCAGCCCCCGCTCGGCGAGCGCGATGGAGCGGACGCCGCTGGCGGTCTCGGCGAGCACGGCCTCCGCGGTGTCGAGCTGCCCGGCCAGCACCCCGAGCCGCTCCCGGGCCTGTTCGAGCCGCCCGGTCTCGACCTCGTGCTGCACGAGCCCGAGCACCAGCCGCAGCGAGACGAGCTGGTGCTGGGCACCGTCGTGCAGGTCCCGTTCGATCCGCCTGCGCTCGGCGTCCATCTCCGACACCGCCTCGCGCCGGGACACCGCGATCTCCGCCGCGTGCGCGAGCGCCGCGCGCAGCTGCCGTTCCAGCTCCACGCCGAGCCGGCTGGCGGTGACGACCACGCCCAGGCTGTCGGCGATGTCCTCCAGCAGGTGCCGCCGGTCCGCGTGCAGGCCGGCGACGGCGGCCCGGTCCACCTCGAGGGTGCCGAGGTGCTGTGCTCCCCCGCGGACCGGGACGCCGACGAGCCCGGAGCCGTCGTCGCGCCGCGTCGCCCGCCGCGACACCCACTCGTAGGTGCGGTCGCGCAGCCCCGGGCGCACCACGGTGAGCCGGCAGCGCGACGACCCCAGGGCCCGTCCGACGGCCTCGGCGACGCGCGCGAGGTCCGGCGCGTCGGACGCCTGGGTCCGGGACAGCGCCGCGACCTCGGCCAGCGCGCTGTAGGGCGTGGGCCTGCGGCCGTAGAGCAGCCGGTCGGTGAGCCCCTCCACCGCCCGGTAGACGGGCAGGAACACGACCGCCGCGAGCAACGAGGCGCCCAGCGAGGACCAGAGCGGGCCGAACCCCAGCAGCCAGCCGGTCGCCTCGAACACGATCACCCCGCCGCCGACGAGCGCGACGGCCAGCACCGCCGCCAGCACCCGGCTGAACCGGGCCTCGGCCGACCACAGCCGCTCCGCGCGCACCGCGACCAGCACCGCGACCGCGATGGCGGCGGACCCCACCCGGGAGGCCCAGAACAGCAGCGCGACCGGCTGGCCGGCCGCGCCGGACGTCGTCGGGTCGTGCGCCGTCGGGTCGTAGAGCTCCAGCCCGGGCACCCCGAGCAGCCACAGCACGATCGTGCTGATCCCCAGCACGACGATCGCCGCGAAGGCGGCGACGAGCAGGCTGAAGACCAGCCGGGCCTGGGTGCGCAGGGCCGCCGTCGCGCCGCGGCGGATCCGTCCGGGCAGCACGGCCACCCCGACCAGCGGCACCAGGAAACCGAAGAACAGCACGCAGCTGGTCGTGTGCCGCAGCAGCGCCGTCCCGAACCCGACGCCGCCGAGCAGAATCACGCCGAGCACCGCCAGCGTCACCCGGCCCGAGCGTCCCCACCAGGCCGGCCACGCGCCCTGCGGGGTCGGGAAGACGAGCAGCGCCAGGACGTAGGCCGCACAGGCGACGCCGTGCAGCATGATCTGGTGGATGGATCCCGCCGCGATCCCGGTGGCGGTCTCCACGGCGGTCGCGGCCGCGTGGGCCTGCAGGTTGAAGGCGCCGCCGGAGCCGACCATGGCCAGCGCGAGCAGCCGGGTCGGCCACCCGGAACCGCCCCGGACCAGCAGCACCACCGCGATCGCGACGGCGATCAGGCTCAGCGCGTAGTCGACGACGAGCTGGTCCAGCGGCTCGGTCGCGGGCGCGGCGGCGGCGACCGCGCGGGCCCACACGGAGTCGCCGGCCCCGAAGCCGGGCACGTACCGGGCCGCGGCGACGTACGAGCCCACGGCCAGCCAGCCGAGGGCCACCACGGTGCACAGGACGAGCACCACGACGTAGACGCCGACCGCGAGGCCGTGCAGCACGCCACGGGCCGGGCGACCGGCCGTGCCCGCCGCGTCCGTCGTCGCCACCGCGGTCACACCCGCACCTCCCGGGCGACCTCCACCGCGGGCTCCAGCCGCTCGGGCAGGCTCGCGGTGAGGACCAGCCGGCCCTCGTCGTCGGAGTCGAGGCCGGCCTCACCGCCCAGCGCGGCCAGCCGCTCGAGGTCACCGGCCAGCGCCCCGCGCAGCTCCCCCGGTGCGAACCCGGGCCGCGGGTCGACGATGCGGACGGCCAGCCGCCCGTCGGCGTGGGTCAGCTCGACCTCGAGCTCCGGTCCCGTCGACGCGGCCAACCACTGCAGCGCGGAGGCGGCGACGTAGTAGATGCCGGACTCGACCTCCCAGGGCAGCCGGTCCTCGGGTGCCCCGGCGAGCCGGACCGAGCGGTCCAGGTCCGCGGCGACCTCCTCGAGCGCACCGACCGGGCCCTGGTCGCGCAGCACCTGGGGGTAGACGCCGCGGGCGATGCGCCGGAAGCGGTCCAGCAGGTCGTCGAGCTGGGACTCGGCGCGGCGCAGCGCGGAGCCGGCCCGGGCCGGCTCCGGGGCGGCCCCGCCCAGGTCCTGGCGGGCTCCGTCCAGCACGAGGCGCAGCGTCGCGAGCCGATCGGTGGTGGCCTGCGAGAGCTCGCCGACCAGCCGGCGCCGCTCGACGTCGCGGGCCGTGGCGAGCCGCTCCCGGGACCGCTCCAGCTCGGCGGCGAGCTCGGCGGCCCGCCGGACGCGGTCCCGCAGCTCGGTGTTCATCGCGACCCCGCGCAGCAGCAGACCCGCACCGCCGGCGACGTCACGCATCAGCTGCTGGTCGGCGGGGGTGATCGCGGTCGTCTTGCGGATCGCGAGCACGGCTCGCAGCGTCTGCCCCTCGACGATCGGGACGACGTGGTCGGCCCGGCGCTCGGGGTCCTCCCCGCCCAGCAGCACCGCGAGGTTCGGCACGGTCTCGCCGGCGGCGCCCCCGCGCGGGGGATGGACCGCGGCCGTCACCAGCCGGTCGGACACCGCCAGCCAGACGCGCGCCTCCCGCGCCGCGGTGCCCTCCGCGAGCACCTCCGCGAGCCCGGGCAGGGCCGAGTCCGGCGTGCCGCTGCGGATCCGGGCGGCGGCCTCCGCCAGCGCCGAGTAGGGGGTGGTGCTCCGGGTGTGGGTCACGCGCTCGACGACCCGGTCCACCTGCGGCCGCAGCGACGCCGCCCCGACCGCGCAGACCAGCGCCGCGAGGAAGGGCAGCAGCACGCCGATCTGCCCCATCCCGGTGTCGAACAGCACCGGGGGGAGCACGACGAGGACCGCGAACACGACGAGGACCGCGCCGCCGACGAGTGCGGCGCGCAGCCCCAGCGCGGCCCACCTCTCCATACCGGGCCGTCAGTCGCCGTCCCGCTGCGAGCGGAGGTAGGTCAGCACGGCGAGGACCCGGCGGTGGCTCTCGGTCTCGTCGGTGTGCAGGCCGAGCTTCGCGAAGATGCTGGCGATGTGCTTCTCCACGGCCTTCGGGGTGACGAACAGCTGGCCCGCGATGCCGCCGTTGGACCGGCCCTCGGCCATCAGCTTGAGCACGTCGAGCTCGCGCTCGGACAACGAGGCGACCTCGTCCTTCTTCTCCCCGCGCGGGCGCTCGACCAGCCGCTTCGCCAGCACCGGCTCGATCACGATCTCGCCGTCGGCGATCCGGGTCAGGGTGTCGGTGAGCACCTCGACGCTGCCGACCTTCTCCTTGAGTCGATAGCCGATCGCGTCCGTGCCGATGTCGAGGATGCGCATCAGGTAGTGCGACTCGGCGTAGTGCGAGAGGAACAGCAGCCCCATCGTCGGCCACTTCTCGCGGATCCGCTCCGCGGTGACCAGCCCGCCGTCGGGCTCGGGGGGCATCCGGATGTCGAGGAGGGCCACGTCGCACGGGGTGGTGGCCAGCATGCCCAGCAGCTCGTCGCCGCCCGCGGCCACCGCCACCACCTCGTGGCCCGCGGCCTGCAGGAGCATCAGGAGCCCCTCGCGGAACAGGGCGCCGTCCTCGGCCAGTGCTACTCGCATGGGATCCTCGCAACGATCGTGCCGGTACCGACGGTCTCGTCCGGCGGAGCGGAAACGTCACACGGCCCGTCGCCGTGCACGGGGCCGCCGGGTACGGGCCGGTCGTGCACGGGGCCGTCCGGCCCGGGGCGGCAGACCGTGCCGCCGAGCGGGCGGGCCCGGTCCCGCAGCAGCTCCCCCAGGACCGGGCCGGCGCCGCTCACCGTGACGACGAGTTGGTCGGCGGACCCCGAGACGGTCACCGAGCGCGGGGTGTCCGGGTCCGCGGTCAGGGCGTCGGCCAGGGCGAAGTAGACCGCGCCCTCGGCCGCCGGGCCGAACCGCCGCCCGTCGTCGCGGACCCGCAACGGGGCGTCGAGCCGCTCCGCGAGCTCGCGCAGCGCCGGCCCGAGCCCGGCCTCGTCCAGCAGCGGCGGGTAGATCTGCCCCGCGACGTCGCGCAGCTCCTGGAGCACCGCGTGCAGCTCGTCCTGCAGCATCCCGATGGCCGCCCGCAGCTCGTGCTCGGTCTCGGGCACCCGGTGCCGGAACAGCCCGAGCTGCAGGACGAGCGCCGAGGCGCGCAGGGCCGCCCCGTCGTGCAGCTGGCGCTCGAGCCGACGCCTGCCCTGCCACTGCTCGCGCTCGCGGCTGCGCCGCGCCTCGGCGACCGCGGCGGCGCCGGGAACGGCCCGGGGCGTGGACGGCAGGTCCCCCGGGGGCGCGGGCTCCAGCCTCATCGGGGCATCGTCCCGCCGCGGGGCCGCCTCCGGAAGGGGGGCGACCCCCACGCGGGGTAGGGACAGCACCCGTTCGCCGAAACGGTAATGACAGCGTGACCTGGGACGAGTATCACTCGACAGCATCACGTGCTCGTACGGTCGGCAGTGCTATTGCGCGGGGCCGCCGGTCCCGCGCCTCCGAGAGGTGGCGGAGTGTCCTACAGCCTGGGCGTGGACCTCGGTACGACGTTCGTGGCCGCGGCGGTGGCGAACGCGTCCCGGGTGGAGATGTTCACCCTCGGCGACCGCAGCGTGGTGACGCCGGCCGTCGTCTACCTGCGGGAGGACGGCACCGTCGTCACCGGCGACGCGGCCGGGCGGCGGGCGGTGAGCAACCCCGATCGGGTCGGCCGGGAGTTCAAGCGCCGCCTCGGCGACCCCACGCCGGTGATGCTCGGCGGGGCTCCGCACGCGGTCACCGCGCTGCTCGCGAACCTGCTGTCCGACGTCGTCGCCCGGGTCTCGTCGACCCAGGGCGCCGCCCCGGACTCGATGGTGCTGACCCACCCGGCCAACTGGGGCCCGTTCCGCCGGGAGCTGTTCGACGAGGTCCCGCAGCTGGCCGGGGTGGCCATGCCGCGGATGGTGACCGAGCCCGAGGCCGCCGCGGCGCACTACGCGGCCTCCCGCCGGCTGGACGACGGCGAGATCGTCGCGGTCTACGACCTGGGCGGGGGCACCTTCGACGCCACGGTGCTGCGCAAGCGCTCCGAGGGCATCGAGATCCTCGGCTCGCCCGAGGGCATCGAACGCCTCGGCGGGGTCGACTTCGACGAGGCGATCCTCGCCCACGTCAACTACGCCGCGGGCGGGGCGCTGTCCGAGCTGGACATGAGCGACCCGCAGACCACGGTGGCGCTGGCCCGGCTGCGCCAGGACTGCGTGCTGGCCAAGGAGGCGCTGTCGATCGACACCGAGACCACGATCCCGGTGTTCCTGCCCAACCGGCACTTCGACGTCACGCTCACGCGCGCGGAGTTCGAGGACATGATCCGCGCGCCCATCGAGTCGACGATCGGTGCGCTCAACCGCACGCTGCGCTCGGCCGAGGTCACCCCCGACCAGCTCAGCGCGGTGCTCCTGGTCGGCGGGTCCTCGCGGATCCCGCTGGTCGCACGGATGGTCTCCGAAGAGGTCGGCCGGCCCACGGTCGTCGACGCGCACCCGAAGTACGCGGTGGCGCTCGGTGCCGCCGCCCTCGCCGGCGGGCCGGACGCGGGCAACGGCACCTCTGCGGGGACCGCGCCCGCCACCACCGCCTCGCCGCCGATGCCCGACGGCACGGGTGCGGGTGTGGCGGGGGCGGCCGCGGCGGCGAGGGCCGGTGCGGCGGCGGCACCCGCGCCCAACGCGGCCTCGGGGGCGTTCCCGGGGCCGTTCGCGCTCCCGTCGGGTTCCGGCCTGCCGACCTTCGGGTCGCCGAGCGCACCACCCGCTCCGGCACCGACCGGCGCCCCGGCCCCCGCGACCGCTCTGTCGGCACCGCCGGCCGCACCCGCACCGTCCCCGCTCGGATCGTCCCCGTCCGGATCGTCCCCGCTCGGATCGTCCCCGCTCGGATCGTCCCCGTCCGGATCGTCCCCGCTCGGATCGCTCCCGCCCGCGCCGCCGGCGCAACGGGCCGCGCCGCCCGCGCCCGGGCCGACCCGGCCCTCCGCACCGCCGCCGTACTCCGGTGGTCCCGGCGGTGGGGGCGGCTCCGGCGGTGGCGGCGGCGTCGGGGGTGGCGGCGGCACTCCCGGCGGCGGCGCACCGCCACCGGGTGCGTCCGGCGCTCCCGAACCCTCCGGTGGGGGCGGGCGCAGGACCCTGGTCGTCGGGCTCGTCGTGGCGGTCCTGCTGCTCGCCGTGGGCGGGGTCGGCTGGTTCGCCGTGAACCAGCTCGGGCTCCTCGGCGGCAGCACCTCCGCGGCCCCGCCCGTCGGGGGCGGGAGCGGCTCGGGCGAGGAGATCCCGCCGGCCGCCGATCCCACCGAACCCGAGATCGCCACCAGCGTGCCGATCCCGTCGCTGGGCGCCACCATCCCGGTGGGCAAGACCCCCGGCTACATCGTCCTGTCGCCCAACGGCCGGCTGGCCTACATCGCCAACCGCGGCGCCGGCGTCGTCACGGTCATGGACACCTCGGTCAACAAGGTGATCGCGACGATCCCGGTGGACGCCGGGCCACCGCAGTACCTGGCCTTCGCGCCCGACGGTAAGCGGGTCTACGTGTCGATCTTCAACGACCAGAAGACGATCAACGTCGTCGGCGTGCTGGACACCACCACCAACACGATCACCTCGACCATCCCGGTCGGGACCCGGCCGTTCGCCTCCGCCGTCACGCCCGACGGATCGAAGCTCTACGTGCCCAACCACGACTCCGGCACGGTCAGCGTGATCGACACGGCCAGCAGCACGCTGGTGCACGACATCACGGTCGCGCGGAACCCGCACTGGGTCGTGTTCAACTCGGACGGCTCGCGCGCCTACACCGCCAACCACGAGTCGAACCTGGTGTCGATCATCGACACCTCGAACGACAGCGTGATCGGCGAGGTGCCGGTGCAGGTCAGCCCGCACAGCCTGGAGGTCGCGCCGGACGACGCCGTGGTCGCGAACGTCAACTACGACAGCGACTCGGTGACGGCCATCGACACCGCCACCGAGAAGGTGGTCGCCACGGTGCCGGTGGGCAAGAAGCCGCAGGACATCGCGTGGGCCCCCGACGGTCGGTTCCTCTACGTCACCGCGGTCGAGGGCGACACCGTCACGGTGATCAACGCCGCGACCTGGACGGTCACCGCCACCCTGCCCACCGGCGACGCCCCGACCAGCCTCGCCGTCACACCGGACGGCAAGAAGGCCTACGTCACCAACCTCAACGGCGGCACCCTCACCGAGATCAACCTGACCGGCTGACGCCCTCCCGACCACTCCGGCTCGCGCGGCTCGCGGCTCTCCGCGAGTCGCGCTGTGAGCTCCCGCGAGTCGCGCTGTGAGCTCCCGCGAGTCGCGCCGTGAGCTTCCGCGAGTCGCGCTGTGAGCTTCCGCGAGTCGCGCCGTGAGCTTCCGCGAGTCGCGCTGTGAGCTTCCGCGAGTCGCGCTGTGAGCTTCCGCGAGTCGCGCTGTGAGCTTCCGCGAGTCGCGCTGTGAGCTTCCGCGAGTCGCGCTGTGAGCTTCCGCGAGTCGCGCTGTGAGCTCCCGCGAGTCGCGCCGTGAGCTCCCGCGAGTCGGGCACCTCCTACCGCCGGACCGCCTCCGACGGTACCGCGAGTCGTGGAATTCTCGGCGGTCAGCAGATGCTTTCGTGTTCAGATCGGCTCCGGGCGGGTAACGCTCCCACGGTTCTGGCCAACGGGGGCCAACCCCACCCCGGTCGGCGGGCGGGCCCCGCCAGGAGTGGGGCCGGCGTCATCGTCGCGCGGCCGTGGCCGGCGGGATGCTTCTTCTCGTTCGACACCGACACCGGGAAGGGCCCGGCGCCAGGACGGAAGGAGAAGCACGATGTCCGCTCAGACCGCTCAGCTCGCTCTCGTCACCGGCACCGGCACCCCGGCGCTCAGCCACCGCGACCGCGCCGTCCTGCGCGCCGTCCAGGCCGGCCGCGTCCGCCTGTCCGACGGCTCCGCGCTCGTCGTCGACGGGATGTTCCTGGCCGACCCGTTCGCCGCCCCGCGTCTCTCCGACGCCGGCCTGATCGCGGATGCCGACGGTGCCGTCGCCCTCACCGAGTCCGGGCGCGCCTTGCTCGCCGCGTGAGACCCCGCGCACCTCCGGGCGGACGATCCCCGCGGTTCACGGGCCGATACTCCTACGACCGCGCCTCACTGTCCTCCTCGACCGGCTCCACCCCGCGACGAGCCGCGAACCGCCTGGCCTGCCGTTTCCCGAGCTCCCGGATCCCCAGCCAGACGAGCGCGGCGAGCGCCAGCCCCACCCCCACGGTCCACGCCGCGGTCGCCCCCGGCGGCGCCGCGGGCAGGTCGGCCGCGACGTCCCGGGCCGCCTGGTCGTGGTCGTGGTGACCGCCGACCGGGACCGCAGGCCGCGGTGCACCGTAGGCGATCTCGAGCGAAGGGTGAGCGGGCGCCGGCCGGCCGGCCGCCACCAGGTCCGACCACTCGACGACCGCACCGGAGCGGCTCGTCTGCGCCACCCGGAACCGGACGGGACCCGCGCCGTCCGGCATCCTGCCCACGCGGAGCACGAGGTCGGCCGGCTCGGCGCCGACCGGTCCGCCGCGCCACTCGATCCCGGTCGCGGTGGTCGTCGCCCGCCACCCCGAGGGCGACGACGGCCGGGGATCGACGAGCGGGCGCCCGGTCGGCAGGTCCACCCGCAGCGCGACGACGGGGTCGGCCGGATCGTCGTTGCTCACCCGGAACGTGACGGCGACGTCCCGCGCGCCGGGCTCGGTCCGGTCCGGTGACACGATGACCTCCGCCGCTGCGTCACCGGCGGACACCACGACGAGGCCGACGAGCGTCAGGACGGACAGCAGGGCACACCGGAGCGGGACGGCGACCCGGCCACTCCCGTGCATCCCGGCCTCCCTCGTCCACTCGGCCGGGACCACGGTCCGTTCACCGGCCTCGCGCGTGACGACGACGGTCGTCGCTCCCCCCGCCCGGGTCAAGCACCCGCGACTCGGCACTCCCCGCTCGCCGAACACCACGTCTTCGTCGACGACGTAGAGGTTCAGCTCGGCAATCGATCTCCCGACGCGCGGTGCCAGAACTCCCGGCTCGCGGTGCAGGAGTTCCCGACGTGCGGTGCCGGCACTCCCGACTCGCCGAAGCCCACAGCCCGACTCACCGAAGCCCACAGCCCGACTCGCCGAAGCCCACAGCCCGACTCGCGGGAACCGGAAGCGCTACACCGCCCCCAGGGCCGGTTCGAAGGCGAGTTCGGCGGCACCGACGAGTTTCCCGTCCCGCTCCAGCGGCGAGCCGGCGACGCGGGTGCCGCCGGCGGCGCGGCTGACGAGGCTGCGGCGGTGCAGCTCGTCGCGGACGCGATCGACGAGCGCGGTCGGGAGGGCGGCGAACGGGTCGCCGGGCACCACGAGCTCCGGCGCAAGCATGGTCACCGCCGTGACCCGCCCGGTGACCAGCCACTCCCCGAACCCGGCGAGCAGGTCGTACCGGCCGGGGTGGGCCTCGAGGTCGCGCAGCTCGGCCACCAGGACACCGCGCGCTGTGTCCTCGGGCAGGCCGAGCGCCCGGCACAGCGCCGGCAGCCCTCCTCGCCGCAGAAGCAGGCCCGGCTGTATCGCCGCGGCGCCTGCCGTGTCGCCCGCTGCGCCGGGCGGGTGCGAGCCGCGCGAGTGAGACGTCTTCCCCGACGGCCGCGACCGCGTCCCCGGCTCGACCTCCCCGGAGGGCGTGCTCCGTCCGGGAGCACCACGCTCCGTGTTCACCCCGGCCGGCCGCAGCCGAGGGCCCGTCCCGATCGACGCGGCGCGAGATCGCCTCACCGGATCGGGTGGACTTCACTCGGGTGCCGCTCGCTCGGTGACGCATCGTGATCGAGACACGGGGTCACTCCGCGTGACGGGGAGGCGCCTCCCGGGGCGTGTCGGCGACCTCCGGCGGCCCGTCGCCGTCCCGGGAACGCAGGGCCGTCGCGGCGATGACGGCCGCGATCCCGACGCCCTCGGCCGGCCCCGGGAGCTGCCCCAGCACCAGGAACCCGATCACCGTGGCGGTCGCCGGCAGCAGCGCCAGGAGCACGGCGAACCGGCCCTGCCCGACCCGTTGCAGCACCACCTGGTCGAGGCCGTAGGGGATCACGCTGGACAACACCCCGACGCCGACGGCGAGCAGCAGCACGACCGGGTCGGCGAGCGGGGCGATCCCCGCGGCCCCGCCGAGGAACAGCACCGGCGAGCACACGACGGCCGCCACGGTGAATCCGACGGCCAGGTCGTCGACCCCGTTCCCGGCCGTCGCGACCCGCTTGCCGAGGAGGATGTAGGCCGCCCACATGAGCGCGGCGGCGAGCGCCCACAGCACCCCCGACGGGCTGCCCGACCAGCGCACATCCGCGATGAGCGCCACCCCGCAAGCGGCCAGCACCACGGCCCCGACGTCCCGCAAGCGCCGTGACAGCGCCGCCGCCACGGCCACCGGCCCGCAGAACTCCAGCGCGACCGCGGTGCCGAGCGGGAGCCGGGCGATGGCCTCGTAGAAGGCGGCGTTCATCAGCGCGGTCGCCAGCCCGAACGGGACCGAGCGGCGCAGCCGCTCCGCCCGCCGGGCCGCCCGGCCGGGCCGCCGCCAGGCGAGCAGCACCAGGCCCGCGCCCAAGATCCGTAACACGGCGACGGCCGCGGGCGACAACCGGTCGAAGAGCCCGACCGCGAGGGCCGCCCCGACGTACATCGAGGCGCCCCCGACGACGAAGAGCACGGGCGCCGGGACCCGGCGGATCCTGCTCGGCGTCACGACTGCGCTCCGTAGTCGCGCCGACCCGACTGTTTACACACCACGCCTTGCGGTGTCACACCGCGCACAGCATCATTCACTCGTAGTCAACTGAATCCGTGTTCGTCATCGGACCGCCACCGCCTCGACGGTCACCCGACCCCGATGGGTTGATCTGTGATTGTCGTCGCGACACGGGACGGGAACACATGCAGGGGTACATAACGTCTGCAAGAGTGGGCGCACCGCGCGAGCGGTCGTCACAGCAAGCGACACCGGGAGACCGGTGTCGAGACGGAGGGAGACCGCTATGCAGCCTGGAACCCTGACCCGGCCCGAGTTGACCCTCGCCGACCGCTGTGACCGCTGCGGAGCGGCCGCAAAGGTTCGTGCCGTCCTGCCGTCCGGCGGCGAGCTCCTGTTCTGCGGGCACCACGCGCGTGCGCACGCCGACAAGCTGCGCGAGCTCGAGGTGGACGTGCAGCAGGGTGCTGAATAGGCACGAGTGATGGGCGATCGGCGACTCCCCTCGCCGGTCATGTGAGCGTCGTCGAGAGGGCCGGCACCCGGCACGGGTGCCGGCCCTCCCGTGTGTCCGCCTTCCGTGTGTCCGCCTTCCGTGTGTCCGCCTTCCGGGTGTCCGCCGCCAGGGGCAGGCGGTGGGCGCGACGGGTGGGCGTCCGGCCGCGCGCCGCGCTCACCGCCAGGACCGGATCGTGGCGATGCGCTCCTCGAGCTGCTCGATCGTGGCCATGGCCGTGGGCGGGCCGCCGCAGGCCCGGCGCAGCTCGTTGTGGATCACGCCGTGCGGCTTCTTGGTGCGGTGGTTGTGCAGCGCGACGAGCGTGTTCAGCTCCTTGCGGAGCTTCTGGATCCGCTCGCGCACGGACATCCCCCGGGGCGGCTCCGGCGCCGGCGGCGGGGTCGCGCGGGCCGCGGCACCGGAGCGCGGCGAGCCCTTGTCCACCCACTCCTGCTGCCGCTGCTGGAGCAGCGTGCGCACCTGGTCGGCGTCGAGGAGGCCGGGCAGGCCGATGTACTCCTCCTCGTCGGCACTGAACGACGCACCGTCGAAGATCAGCTGGTCGAGCTCGGCGTCGGCGTGCAGCGCGGTGAAGGACTTCTCGTCCTCCCCCGGCTCGTCCTGCTGCCGGTTGGCGAGGGCGAGCTCCTCGTCGTCCCACTCCTCCTTGGGCCGGTGCGGCGCGCCGAGGACGTGGTCGCGCTGCGCCTCCAGCTCGCTCGCCAGGCCCAGCAGCACCGGCACGGACGGCACGAACACCGACGCGGTCTCCCCCGGCCGCCGCGACCGCACGAACCGGCCGATGGCCTGCGCGAAGTACAGCGGGGTCGAGGCCGAGGTGGCGTAGACGCCGACCGCGAGGCGCGGCACGTCGACGCCCTCGGACACCATCCGCACCGCGACCATCCACCGCTCGTCGGACTTCGCGAAGGACTCGATGCGGTCCGACGAGCCGGCCTCGTCCGAGAGGATCAGCGCGGGCATGGTGCCGGTGACCTGCTGGAGAAGGGCTGCGTAGGCCCGCGCCGCGGTCTGGTCGGTGGCGATGACCAGGCCCCCGGCGTCGGGCATCCCGCCGCCACGATGGGCGTCGAGCCGCTTGTCCGCGGCCGCGAGCACCGCCGGCATCCACTCGCCGCCGGGGTCCAGCGCGGTGCGCCAGGCCATCGCGGTCTGTTCCTTGGTGAGCGGTTCGCCGAGCCGGGCGCTGATCTCCTCGCCGGCGCTCGTGCGCCAGCTCGACGTACCGGAGTAGGCCAGGAACACCACCGGCCGGACGACGTTGTCGGCCAGCGCGTCGGCGTAGCCGTAGGAGTGGTCCGCACGGCTGCGCAGCGCACCCTCGGCGTCCCGGACGTACTCGACGAACGGGATGGGGTTGTCGTCCGACCGGAACGGCGTCCCGGTCAGCGCCAGCCGCCGCGCCGCCGGCTCGAAGGCCAGCTGGACGCCCTCGCCCCACGACTTGGCGTCGCCGGCGTGGTGGATCTCGTCGAGGATCACCAGGGTGCGCCGGTTCTCGGTGCGGGCCCGGTGGGTGTGCGGGTGCACGGCCACGCCGGCGTAGGTGACGGCGATGCCGTGGTAGTCCCGCGACGTGCCCGCGGACGCCCGGAACTCGGGGTCCAGCGCGATCCCGACCGCCGCCGCGGCCTGGGCCCACTGGAACTTGAGGTGTTCGGTCGGGGTGACGACCGTGATCGCCTCGATCGTCCGGTCCGCCAGCAGCTCGCTCGCCACCCGCAGCGCGAAGGCCGTCTTGCCCGCGCCCGGCGTCGCGACCGTCAGGAAGTCCTGGGGCCCGGCGGCCAGGTACCGGGCGAGCGCCGAGCGCTGCCAGGTACGCAGCGGGCGCGAGCTCGGAGCCGACACCGAGGAGAGTCCCTGAATCGGTACGGATTCCGTCTGCGACACACGTCTCCCTGTCCTGCCGACCTGCCCCCGGAGGGGGTGCTGGGGCCGTCGATCAGCGTATCCGGCGGTCGTCGCGGGCGACGCCGTGCCCCGATCCGGGCGTGAACGCGCACGTCACGCGGTTCCGGCCGGGGTACACCTGCAGGCGGGCCCCCTCGGCTGAGAGGATCGGGGGACGGACGGGCACCGGAGACGAACCGGGCGGGAAGGGGTTGCACGATGACCCGGGCGGGACGGGACCGGAGATCGACCGGGCGGTCGGCGACGGGATCGACGCTCCCCGGCGGGGGTCCGCGATGACCCGGCCGGAGGCCGAGGACGCCGCCCTGCCGCTCGACGTCCTGCTCACCGAGGCCGCCCGCGGCCCGCTGGCGCGGCTCGTCCCGCTCGCCCCGGCCGCGCGGCTCGCCGCCGCCGCGCTGCGCTCCCCCGCCGCCACCGCCGAGCGGGCCGCCGACCTGCTGGCGGAGCTCGGCCGCATCGGCCTGGGCGCCCGTCCGGCCGGTGGGCGCACGGACGACCCGCGGCACGCCGACCCGGCGTGGACGGACGACCCCCTGCGCTCCCGGCTGCTCCAGGCGCACCGGGCCACCCGGCGGTCCGCCCTGGAGCTGGTCGAGGACCTCGCCGCCGACGAGGCCGACGCCGACCGGCTCCGGGTCGCCGTCGCCCGGCTCGCCGACCTCCTGGCCCCCGGCGCGAACCCGGTGCTGCAGCCGCGCTGGCTGCGCGAGGCCCTCCGCTCCCGCGGCGCGAGCGCCGTCCGGGCCGCGCGGGCCGTGGCCGCGGACCTCGCGGCGCCGCCGCGGCTGCCCGACGGTGGTGCCCGCCTCGAACCCGGCGCCGAGACCGCCACCGCGCCGGGGGCGGTCGTGCTGCGCACCCCGATGGTCGAGCTGATCCACTACCTGCCCGCGACCGAGCAGGTCGCGGAGGTGCCGGTGCTCGTGGTGCCCGGCGTCGTCAACCGCTTCCACCTCGTGGACCTCGCACCGGACCGCAGCCTGGTCCGCCGGCTCGTCGCGGCCGGCCAGCAGGTGTTCGCCCTGTCCTGGCGCGATCCCGGCCCCGGGGACGCGGGGTGGGGACTCGACGCGTACGCCGGGGCCGTCGTCGAGGCGCTGGGCGCGTGCGAGCGGATCTGCCGGGTGGACCGCACCACCCTGCTGGGGTTCTCGACCGGGGGGCTGCTGGCCGCGGCCGTCACGGCGCGGCTGGAGCGACAGGAACGGGTCGCGGCGCTCGTGCTGGCCGGCACCACGCTCGACCGCGAGCGATCGCGCACCGGTCCCTCCGCCGCGCCCGTCGACGACGCCGAGGTGCGGGCCGCCGTCGCCGCCGTCGGTCGCGCCGGGCTGCTCGACGGGCGCCGGCTGGCCGAGATCCACGCCCTGCTCTGCCCGGAGGCGCTGGTCTGGCCGGCGTGGGAACGCCGGTACCTGGGCGGCACGGAGGGGCCGCCGGACGCGCTTCGCGCCTGGAACCTCGACGCGCTGCACGTGCCCGCCGCGCTGTTCCGCGACCTCGCCGGGCTGGCCCTCTCCGGCGCCCTGAGCCGGCCCGGGGCGGCGCGGGTCCTCGGCGGCCCGGTCGACCTCTCCGCGGTGGACCGGGACGTCTACCTGCTCGCCGGCGTCGCCGACCGGGTGGGGAGCTGGCAGGCCGTCTACCGGACCTCACAGGTGCTGGGCGGCAAGTCCCGCGTCGTCACCGTCCCCGGCAGCACCGCCGCGGCGGTGGGGTACGGCACGAACGCGCACCGGGTCGCCGCCGGGGCGGTGTCGGCGGGCAACCCGGCCGACGCCGAGCGGTGGCGCGGGGCCTCGCACGTCGAGCAGGGCTCGTGGTGGGAGGACCTGGTGACCTGGCTGGGCGAGCGGTCCGGGGCCGTCGTCGACGCGCCGCCGGAGCTGGGCGGACGCGGGCTGCACCCGATCCACCCGGCCCCCGGCACCTACCTCTAGGCAGGACGGGTCTACGGGACGACGGTCACGGGCCAGCGCCCGGTCCGCACCACCCGGACCGCCACCGAGCCGAACAGCCTGTGGCCCGCCTGCACGCTGGCGCCCACGAGGATCGCGTCGGCGCGCTCGCGCTCGGCGACCCGGGTCAGCGCGAGGACCGGGTCGCCGGCGACCACCTCGAAGGCCACGTCCACGCCGTACTGCGGGCCGAGCTCCTCGACCCCGGCCCGCAGCTCCTGCAGCAGCGTGTCCTGCTGCGGATCGGTGACGGCCGCGGCGGCCAGCGGCACCGCGGTGGCGAACGCGACGGACTGGATCCGGTCGGCGTGGACCGCCACCACCCGGCCGCCCTGCCGCCGGGCCTGCCCGACGGCGTAGTGCAGCGCCCGCCAGCCCGTCTCCGAGCCGTCGATGCCGACCACGACGGCCCGCGGGCCGTCGCAGCCGTACTCGAAACCGCTCACCGCCGGCGGCTCTCGTGCTCCAGCGCCTGCTCGGCGAGGATCGCCTCCTCCTCGACCGCGGGCGCCCGGCCGACGGCCTCCTCGGCGGCCGCGTCCTCGGCCGCGGCATCCTCGTCGGCGTCCTCCAGCGCGCGGTGCACCGTGCTCAGCAGCAGCGCCCCGGCGAGGACGACGACGGCGGCGATCCAGAACGGGACGTGCACGTTCAGGCCCTCGGCCAGCAGCCCGGCGACGAAGGGGGCGAGCCCGCCGCCGATGAACCGGACGAAGCCGTAGGTGGCGCTGGCGACGTTGCGCGGCACCGGGGAGATGCTCATGACCGCGGTCGTGACCAGGGTGTTGTTCAGGCCGACGAAGGCGCCCGAGAGGATCACCGCGACGATCACGGTGGGCACGGAGCCGGAGAAGGTGCCGATCACCGCGAGGATGACGGCGACGCAGACGAGGCTGCCGTAGAGCGTCCGGGCGGTGCCGAACCGGTCCTTGAGCCAGGTGGCGCCGAACACCGCGAAGATCGCGACGAGCACGCCCCAGCCGAAGAACACGGCGCCGAGCCGCAGCGCGGAGAGGTCCATGAGGAACGGCGCGTAGCCGAGCAGGGTGAAGAAGCCCCAGTTGTAGAGCAGGCCGACCAGGCTCGTGGTGCGCAGGCTGCGGTGCCGCAGGGCGGTCAACGGCTCGGACAGCGTCGACGGCTCGGCGGGCTTCGGCGTCGTGTCGACGAACACGACGGTCGCGACCAGCCCGACCAGCATCAGCACCGAGACGCCGAAGAACGGGCCGCGCCAGGAGATGGTGCCGAGCAGGCCCCCGAGCAGCGGCCCGGACGCGATGCCGACGCCCAGCGCGGTCTCGTAGAGCACGATCGCCCCGGCGAACCCGCCGCTGGCCGAGCCGACGATCACGGCGAGGCTGGTGGCGATGAACAGGGCGTTGCCGAGGCCCCAGCCGGCCCGGAAGCCGACGATCCCGCCGATGCCGCCCGCCAGCGCGGCCGCCGCGGAGAAGACGACGATCAGCGCCAGCCCGATGACGAGGGTGCGCTTGGCGCCGATCCGGCTGGACACCCAGCCGGTGACGAGCATCGCCACCGCGGTGACGACGAGGTAGCTGGTGAACAGCAGCTCGACCTGGGTGTGGCTGGCGTGCAGCTGCGTCGCGAGCGCGGGCAGGATCGGGTCGACGAGGCCGATGCCCATGAACGAGATGACGCAGGCGAAGGCCACGGCCCAGACCGCCTTGGGCTGCCGGAACGGACTTGCGGACGTGCCGTGAGAACTCACGACGGCTCCCCCTCGGTACGGGTCTCGCGGGTGGTCGGGGTGTCGGCGGCCGCGGCGCGCGGCACGGTGGGGCCGGCGGGGGTCGTCGGGGTCGGTGTGTGCTGTGCCGCTCGCGCGGTCGGGCCGGTCGGGCCGTTCGGGGCCGGGCCGTCCACAAGGGCGGCCAACGCGCGCGTCGCGTCGAGCAGCGCGCGCCGGTCGTGCGCGGACAGGGTGGTGATCCGCTCGGCGAGGAACTCCGTGCGCCGGACGTGCCGACCCGCGATGTACGCGTGGCCCGCGCCGGTGGCCGAGACCAGGGTGGCCCGCCCGTCCGACGGATCGGGGGCGCGTTCGACGAGGCCCGCCGCCTCGAGCCGGCTGACGATGCCGGTCATCCCGGGCTGCGAGGCCCGCTCCTGCGCGGCCAGCTCGGTGACGCGCCGGGGCCCGTTGCGGTCGAGCTCGTCGAGGACCGCGAGGGCGACGGCGTTCCACTCCTCGGCGCGCAGCGTGCGGCGCAACCAGCTCGCGGTGCGTTCGAGGACCTGGGCGAGCTCGGCCACCTGCGCGTCGTGGCGCACCGGGCTCGCGGGTGCCGTGGGAGTCACGAGCACCATTACATCACGAAACTATATAAGTGGTCGATGCAGTGTGGCGGGCATCCTGATCCCCGGACGGTCGAACAGGTGTTCTACGGTCACGCTGGACGTTCTGCCCAGCAGGAGAGGGAGCACGTGACCGCCGAGAACGACACCGCCTCGTCCGACACCGCCCCGACCGACACCGGCCCGACCGACACCGCCCCGATCGACACCGGCCCGTCCGACACCGGCCCGATCGACACCGGCCCGTCCGACACCGCCCCGGCCGGAGCCTCGCGCGCGACCCCGAACGCGCCTTCGGACCCCACGGCGGCGCCGGCGGCGGACGCCCCGCAGGCGAACCCCGCGGCGACCGGCGAGCCGGTCGAGCCGCCCAGGCGCAAGCGGGGCCGTCCGAAGGGCTCCACGGCGCGCACGACCCGGGTGGTGGAGCTGACCCTCACCGTGAGCGGCACGGCCGACGGCGAGTGGCAGGCCGAGCTCAAGCGCGGCACCGCCTGGCTGGCCCGGGCCCTGCCGGTGTCCGCCGGTGCGGTGCAGAAGGCCGCGGCCGAGCTGCACGCGGAGATCGCCGGGCCGATCGAGGAGATCATCGGCGAGGCGCGGGCCGCCCGCGAGGCCAAGGTCGCCGAGCTCGAGGCGCAGCTGGAGCAGGCGAAGAAGGCGCTCGCCGAGCTGGAGTGAGCCGTCCCGCCGACGGGTCCTCCCCTCGGTGCGCGGGCTGTGGACACGCCGCGGGGGGCTCGCCGGAACCGTCGGTGGACGTCGCTAACTTTGCTCATGTGTGGGTGGTGCACCGGGCCGAGCGGGCCGACCGGCTGGCCGACGCGCTCGCCGAGGTGATCGGCGGGCCGGCGGCGGACCCGTTCGAGCCCGAGATCGTCGCGGTGCCCGAGCGCGGGGTCGAGCGGTGGCTCGGGCAGCGGCTCGCCCACCGGCTGGGCACCGCCTCGGGCGCGGACGGGGTGTGTGCCAACGTCCGGTTCCCCCCTCCCGGCCAGATCCTCGCCGAGGCGGTCGACGCGGCGACCGGCACCGACCCGGAGACCGACCCGTGGCATCCGGCGCGGGCGGTGTGGCCGCTGCTGGAGGAGGTCGTCGCCGCCGTCGACGCGCCCGGTGAGGCCTTCGCCGCGCTGGCCGCACACCTGTCGCAGAGCGGCGGGAGCCGGACCTACGCCGTCGCCCGCCGCCTCGCCGACCTGTTCGCCGGCTACGCCGTCCACCGGCCGGACATGCTGCGCGCCTGGTGGGCGGGCTCACCCCGGGACGTGCCGGAGGACCTGCGCTGGCAGGTGGAGCTGTGGCGGCGGCTGCGCGCCCGGATCGGCATCCCCGGCCCGGCCGAGCGGCTGGAGCAGGCCGAGCGGGCGTTGCGCGCGGACCCGGACCTGGTGGGGCTGCCGGAGCGGCTGTCGGTGTTCGGGCCCACCCGGCTGGCCGCCGAGCACCTCGCGGTGCTGTCCGCGCTGGCCGAGCACCGTGAGGTGCACCTCTGGCTCCCGCACCCCTCCCCCGCACTGTGGGAGAAGCGGGCGCCGGCGCAGGGCGCCGCCGTCCCGCGCCGGGAGGACGACTCGGCCGGCGCGGTGGTCAACCCGCTGCTGCGGTCCCTGGGCCGGGACGTCCGGGAGCTGCAGCGGCGCCTGCCCGCCGGGATCACGGACGTGCACCATCCGGCCGCACCGGCGCCCGCCACGCTGCTCGGGCGCCTGCAGGAGGGGCTGCGCGCCGACCGGCTGCCCGCCGGCGAGCTGCCGCTGCTCGATCCGGGCGACCGCAGCGTCCAGGTGCACGCCTGCCACGGGCCGGACCGACAGGTCGAGGTGCTGCGCGAGATCGTCCTCGGCCTGCTCGCGGCCGACGGGACGCTGGAGCCGCGGGACATCATCGTGATGTGCCCGGACATCGAGGCGTTCGCGCCGCTGATCTCGGCGTCGTTCGGGCTGGCCGCCACCGATGCCGTGGGCACCGATCCCGGGGACACCCATCCCGGGCACCGGCTGCGCGTCCGGCTCGCCGACCGCGCGCTGCGCCAGGCCAACCCGCTGCTCGGCACCGTGTCGGCGCTGCTGGAGCTGGCCGACTCCCGGGTCACCGCCTCGCAGGTGCTCGACCTGGTCGGCTCCGCCCCCGTGCGCCGCCGCTTCCGCCTCGACGACGACGCGCTGGACAGGATCGGTGAGCTCGTCGTCCGCGCCGGGGTGCGGTGGGGTCTCGACGGGGAGCACCGCCGCCCGTTCAGGCTCGACGGTTTCCCCCAGAACACCTGGTCGGCCGGGCTGGACCGGATGCTGCTCGGGGTCGCCATGGCCGAGCGGCCCGGCGACCAGGGCTGGCTGGGCACCGCCCTGCCGCTCGACGACGTCGACTCCTCGGACGTCGACCTCGTCGGCTCCCTGGCCGAGATCCTCGACCGGCTGCGCATCGCGCTCGACGCGCTGGCCGGCCCGCAGCCGCTGACGGCCTGGATCGCGGCGCTGCTCGACGGGCTGTCGGCCCTCACCGCCACCACGGCGTCCGAGGCCTGGCAGGAGGCGCAGGCGCGGGCCGAGCTCGCCGAGGTCGTGCGGTCGGCCGGCCCGCAGGGCGGCACGGTCCCGCTCACCCTGTCCGACGTCCGGGGCCTGCTGGCCGACCGGCTGCGCGGCCGGCCGAGCCGGGCGAACTTCCGCACCGGCACCCTGACCGTCGCCACGCTCGTGCCGATGCGGTCCGTGCCGCACCGGGTCGTCTGCCTGCTCGGAGTGGACGACGGGGTGTTCCCCCGGACCGGTGCCCCCGACGGTGACGACGTGCTGGCGCGCGATCCCCGCGTCGGCGAGCGGGATCCGCGCAGCGAGGACCGCCAGCTCCTGCTCGACGCGATCGGCGCCGCCACCGAGCACCTGGTCGTCGTGCACTCGGGCATGAACGAGCGGACCGGCGCCGAGCGGCCGCCCGCGGTCCCGATCGGCGAGCTGCTCGACGCCGTCGACGCGACCGTGCGCGCACCCGCGGGGTCCGGGCTGGCCCGGGCCAGCGAGGCGGTCACGGTCCGGCACCCGCTGCAGCCGTTCGACCCGCGGAACTTCACCCCGGAGCTCACGGCGGGGGCCGGTCCCTTCAGCTTCGACCCGGGCGCGCTGGCCGGCGCCCGCGCGCTGCAGGGCGAGCGGCGTCCCGCGCCCCCGTTCCTCGCCGCTCCGCTCGGCCCGGCCGGGACCGGCGACACGGTGGAGCTCGACGACCTGGTGCGCTTCCTCGAGCACCCGATCAAGGCGTTCCTGCGCCAGCGGGTCGGCATGGTGCCGCGCTCCGAGGGCGAGGAGCCGGCCGACGCGCTGCCGGTGAGCCTCGGGGGGCTGGACGAGTGGGCGGTCGGGGACCGGATGCTGCGCGACCGGCTGGCCGGCGCCGCGGCCGAGCACTGCGTGCAGGCCGAGTGGCGGCGCGGCGAGCTCCCGCCCGGCGCGCTCGGCGGCGCGCTGCTGGAGAAGGTCGGTGGCGCCGTGGAACCGCTGGTCGAGGCGAGCGCGCCGCTGCGCACCGGGGAACCGGTGTCCCGGGACGTCGCGGCGGACCTGGGCGGGCTGCGGGTCGTCGGCACGGTCGCCGGCCTGTACGGGCACACGCTGGTCACCGTGGAGTACTCGCGGCTCGGCCCGAAGCACCGGCTGCGGGCCTGGGCCCGGCTGCTCGCGCTCACCGTGAACCGTCCCGAGACGCCGTGGCGGGCGGTCACCCTGGGCCGCGGGCGCGGCGGCGGGGCCATGCGCGCCGCGATCCGGCCGCTCGGCCTCGACGAGGCGAGGGCCGCGCTGGCGGACCTGGTGGCCCTGCACCGGGAGGGGCTGTGCGAGCCGCTGCCCGTGTCCACCCCCTGCACCGCGGCCTACGCGAAGGCGCGCCGGGCGGGTGCGGCGGCGCGGGACGCGGAGCTGGCCGCGGCCAAGGAGTGGACGTTCGAGAAGGAGGACGAGGCGATCGTCGCGGTGCTGGGTGCGGATCCGGAGTTCGAGCGGTTGCTGGAGCAGCGCGGGAGCGGCCACGGCAGCCGGCAGGGCGGGGTGGAGACCCGGTTCGGCGAGCTGGCCGAGCGGATCTGGCGGCCCCTGCTCGACGCGGAACAGGTGGAGCTGTTGTGACCCAGGTGCTCCCCACCCACCCGCAGTTCGAGGTCGACGGGACGCTGCCCGCCGGCACCACTGTGCTGGAGGCCAGCGCCGGCACCGGCAAGACCTTCACCATCGCGGCGCTGGCCACGCGCTACGTCGCGGAGGGGATCACCGCGCTGCCCCGGCTCATGCTGGTCACCTTCGGCCGGGAGGCCACCCAGGAGCTGCGCGAACGCGTCCGGGAACGGCTCGGCGCGACCGAGCGCGGCCTCGCCGCCGGGGTGCCGTCGGCGGACCCGGTGACCCGGCTGCTGCAGCGGGGCAGCCCGGAGGAGGTCGAGGAGCGGCGGGCGCGGCTGCGCGCCGCGCTCGCGGAGTTCGACGCGGCGACGATCGCCACCACCCACCAGTTCTGCCAGCAGATGCTCGCCGGGCTGGGGGTGGCCGGGGACAGCGACCCCGACGCGGAGTTCGTCGAGCATGTCGACGACCTGGTCACCGAGGTGGTCGACGACTTCTACGTCCGCAAGTACGCCGCCCCCGGCGCCGGGCGGCCGGACTTCTCCCGGGACGACGCGCTGAAGCTCGCCCGGCAGGCCGTCGGTGACCCGCAGGCCCGGCTCGAACCCGCCGACGCCTCGCCCGGCTCGGTCGCCGGCGTCCGTCACAACTTCGCGAAGGCCGTCCGCGGGGAGGTCGACCGGCGCAAGCGCGCGCGGCGGCTGTTCTCGTACGACGACATGCTGACCCGGCTCGCCACCGCCCTGCGCGACCCGGTGCGCGGCGGCGCCGCCCGCGAGCGGCTGCAGGCCCGCTACGACGTCGTCCTGGTCGACGAGTTCCAGGACACCGACCCGGTGCAGTGGGAGATCCTGCAGCGGGCCTTCCACGGGCAGGTCACCCTCGTCCTGATCGGCGACCCGAAGCAGGCCATCTACGCCTTCCGCGGGGCGGACGTCGTCTCCTACCTGGAGGCGGCGAAGGAGGCCGGGGAGCTGCGGACCCTGGGCACCAACTACCGCACGGACGAGGCGCTGCTCGAGGCGCTCGACGGGGTGTTCGGGGAGGTCGCGCTCGGGTCGGACCAGATCGTCGTCCGGCCCGTGGAGGCGCACCACACCGCACGCCGGCTGGCCGGCGCCCCGTCGGACGCACCGTTCCGGCTGCGGGTCGTGGACCGGGACCGGCTCGAACCGCTCACCGGGCGCCGGTTGGGCCGCGCGCAGAAGGCGCGGGAGGTCGTGGCCGAGGACGTCGCCGCCGACATCGCCGCCCTGCTCGCCTCCCGTGCCACCGTCGAGGACCGGGAGCTGCGGGCCGGCGACGTCGCGGTGCTGGTCCGCACCAACGCACAGGGCCTGCAGGTGCGCGACGCGTGTACCGCGGCCGGCGTGCCGGCGGTGCTCACCGGTACCACCAGCGTGTTCACCACGGAGGCCGCGGCGGAGTGGCTGACCCTGCTCGAGGCCGTCGAGCAACCGCAGCGCGCCACCCGGCTGCGGGCCGCCGCGCTGACCTGCTTCGTCGGGCACACCGTCGAGGAGCTCTGCGGTGAGCGCGCCGAGGAGCTGATCGACGAGCTGGGCGCCGACCTGCGGGCGTGGCACACCGTGCTGGCCGAGCGGGGTGTCGCGGCCCTGCTCGAGGCGGTGACCAGCCGCACCCGGCTGCCGTCGCGGCTGCTCGCCCTGCGCGAGGGCGACCGGCGGCTCACGGACGTGCGGCACATCGGGCAGGTGCTGCACGGGGCGTCGCGGGAGCGGCACCTCGGCCCGTCGGCACTGGTCGAGTGGCTGCGCCACCGCATGGCCGACGCCGCGCGGGACACCACCACCGAGCGGAGCCGGCGGCTGGAGTCCGACGCCGACGCCGTGCAGATCGTCACGGTGCACCGCAGCAAGGGGCTGGAGTTCCCGGTCGTCTACGTGCCGTTCGGCTGGGACCGGTGGGTCAACGACAAGGCCGAGGTCCTGCTCGTCCACGACGACACGGGCGCCCGCGTCCTCGACGTCGGCGGCCCGGTCGGGCCCTGGCGGGCGCCGCGGCTGCAGAAGCACCTCGAGGAGGAGGCCGGCGAGGACCTGCGGCTGATGTACGTCGCGCTCACCCGGGCCCGCTGCCAGGTGGTGGCGTGGTGGGCTCCGACCACCACCACCGAGTGCTCCGCCCTGCACCGCCTGCTGATCGGGCGGCCCGCCGCCGGGACCGTGCCCGAGGCCGGGTACCGGGTCCCGTCCGACGCGTCGGCGCTGGAGCTGCTGCGCGCGGTGCCGGGCGTGGCCGTCGAGACGCTGTCGGACCGCACTCCCGTTCCCGCCGCGGATCCCGACGGCGACCCGCCGGAGCTGGGCGTCGCCCGCTTCGGGCGCCGGCTCGACGCGGCCTGGCGGCGCACCTCCTACAGCGCGCTCACCGCCGAGGCGCACGGCCACCACGCGGCGGTGGAGACGCCCGAACCGCCGCCCCCGGGCGTCGGCTCCGAGCCCGAGTCGCCGGGCAAGGACGACGAGGCCGAGCTCGAGCTGCTCGAGGTCTCGTCCGAGATCGGGGCGGACCGGCCCTCGCCGATGGCAGAGCTGCCGCTGGGCACGGGCTTCGGCACGCTGGTCCACGCCGTCTTCGAGCACCTCGACACGACCGCGTCCGACCTGGCCGGCGAGCTGCGGGCGCGGGTCGAGGAGGAGCTGGCCCGGCAGCCGGCCGAGGTCGACCCGGAGGCACTCGCCGCGGCGCTGCACCCCGTCGTCGAGACGCCGCTCGGGCCGCTCGCGGGCGGGCGCGCGCTGCGCGCGATCCGGCCGGCCGACCGGCTGTCCGAGCTGGACTTCGAGATGCCGCTCGCCGGCGGCGACACCCCGTCCGGGCTGGTCACGCTGGGCGATCTGGCCCCGGTGCTCCGCCGGCACCTGCCCGCCGCCGATCCCCTCGCCGGCTACCCCGACCTGATCGCCGCCCCGGGGCTCGCCGGGCAACCGCTGCGCGGGTACCTCACCGGCTCGATCGATGCCGTCCTGCGGGTCGACGGCCGCTTCCTGGTCGTCGACTACAAGACCAACTGGCTCGGCCCCTCCGGTCCCGGCGGTCGCGAGCCGCTGACCGCCGCGCACTACGCCCCGCCGGTCCTCGCCACCGCCATGCAGGCCGCGCACTACCCGCTGCAGGCGCTGCTGTACTCCGTCGCGCTGCACCGGTTCCTGCGCTGGCGGTTGGCCGGGTACTCGCCCGAGCAGCACCTGGGCGGCGTGCTCTACCTCTTCCTCCGCGGCATGTGCGGGCCCGGCACACCCCAGGTCGACGGCACCCCGTGCGGCGTCTTCGGCTGGCAGCCGCCGCCCGCCCTGATCACGGAGCTCTCGGACGTCCTCGACGCCCGCTCCACCGAGCATGATCACTGGTCCGGACCGACCGCGGCCGCGGGTGGCGCCGAGATGTCCGAGTCGGCGATCACCACCCCCAGCCCTGTCGCATCTCCGACCCAAGATCACCAACCGGGACCACTTTCGGCCGTGAGTGGCGCCGAAGGGTCCGAGATGGCGATCACCCGCGACGCCGACTCCAGCCCTGCCACACCTCCAGCTCACGATCACCAATCGGGACCGCTCCCGGCCTCGGATGGCGCCAAAGCGTCCGAAATGGCGATCACCCCCACCACCGCCGACTCCGGCACCGCGACCGCCGCCCAAGATCACCAACCGGGACCGCTCCCGGCCGACAGCGGCGCCGAAGCGTCCGATACGGCGATCACCACCACCGCCGACTCCGCCACCACACCTCCGGCCCAAGATCACCGCCCGGGACCAGTCGCGGCCTCGGATCGCGCCGAAGGGTCCGATACGGCGATCACCACCACCGCCGACTCCGCCACCACACCCCCCATCCAAGATCACCAATCGGGACCGCTCCCGGCCGACAGCGGCGCCGAAGGGTCCGGAACGGCGATCACGAGCGGCGACGGGGAGCGGGTGGAGCTGCCGCTCGACCTGCCCGGGCCCACCGGAGCGCCGCATCCGCGCGAGCGGCACGGTCCGAGGCCGCGGAAGGCGGCCCACCCCGAGCCCGACGAACCCGGGCTCTTCGACCTCGGCGACCTCGGAGGCGGCCGATGAGCGTCACCCCCGGCGTCAACGCCACCGCCGGCCCCGACACCTCCGGCCCCGACACCTCCGACACCTCCGACACCTCCGACACCGACACCGTCGGCCCCGACACCTCCGGCACCGACACCGCCGGCCCCGACACCTCCGGTACCGATCCCGGTCCCACCGTCGAGCCTCGCCCCGGCTCCGCCGCCGCAGACCACGCCTCCGCGCCCGAGCGCGACCCCTACGACCTCCGCACCGCTCGCAGCGCAGTCGGGCTGCTCGCCGCGTTCAACCTGGCCGGGGTGCTGACGGCTGCGGACGTGCACGTCGCGACCCGGCTCGGACGGCTCGGCGGCGACGCCAGGGGCGAGCCCGAGGAGGTGCTGCTCGCCGTCGCGTTGACGGTGCGCGCCATCCGCAACGGCTCGGTCTGCGTCGATCTGGCCGAGGTCGCGCACACCGTGCTCGGCGAGGGCGAGGAATCGGTCGACGTCTCGGCACTGCCGTGGCCCGAGCCCGCGGCCTGGCGTGCGGCCGTCGAGCGGAGTCCGCTGGTCGCGGCCGGTGCCGACGCGGCGGCGGGGCGGCCGCTGCGGATGATCCCGGTCGCGGGCGGGAGGGGACTGCTCTACCTGGACCGCTACTGGGCCGAGGAGGAGCTGGTCCGCCGGGAGCTGCGGGACCGCGCCGCCGCCGAACAGCCCGAGGTCGACCCGGACCGGCTCCGCGGCGCCCTCGCCCGCCTGTTCGACGCCCCGGCAGGAGCCGACACAGGAGCCGACGCGCCGGAGGGCACCGACCTGCAGCGTCTCGCCGCCGCCGTCGCCGCCCTGCGCCGGGTCACCGTGCTCGCCGGCGGTCCGGGCACCGGCAAGACCACCACGGTCGCCCGCCTGATCGCCCTGCTCCACGACCTGCACGGGGCCATCGGCCCGCCGTCGCCGCTGCGTGTCGCGCTCGTCGCCCCGACCGGGAAGGCCGCCGCCCGGCTCGCGGAAGCGGTCGCCCAGCACAGCGCCGAGCTGCCCGAGGAGGACCGGGCCCGCGTCGGGTCCCCCTCGGCGTCGACGATCCACCGGCTGCTCGGGCGGCGTCCGGGATCGTCGAGCCGCTTCCGGCACGACCGGGCCAACCGGCTCCCGCACGACGTCGTGGTCGTCGACGAGACCTCGATGGTCTCGCTCACGCTCATGGCCCGGCTGCTCGAGGCGGTCCGGCCGGACGCCAGGCTCGTCCTGGTCGGCGATCCCGACCAGCTCGCGTCCGTCGAGGCGGGTGCGGTGCTCGGCGACCTCGCCCGCGCGGGCGGGCGGCCCGAACCCGCCCTCGAGACCCGGCTGCGCGAGATCGGCGCGCTCGAGCCCGAGGACCCGCCGGTCGTCCACGGCGTCGTCACGCTCCGGCACACCTGGCGGTTCGAGGGCGGGATCGCCGCGTTCGCCGGCGCCGTCCAGGCGGGCGAGGCCGACGCGGCGGTCGCCCTGCTCCGCGAGGGCCGCGCCGACCTGCAGTTCGTGGAGAGCGACCTGGAGGTGCGCGAGCCGGCGGGCCTCGAAGGGCTGCGGGCGGACGTCGTCGACGCGTCCGGCGCGCTGATCACCGCGGCGGTCGCGGGCCGCACCGGGGAGGCCCTCGACGCCCTCGAGCGCCACCGCCTGCTCTGCGCCCACCGCCGCGGCCCCTACGGGGTCACGCGCTGGGGGCTGGAGGTCGAGCGCTGGCTCGCGCACGCGCTCCCGGGGTTCGACGAGGTGGAGCCGGGCCGGCCGGGTCCGTGGTACCCGGGCCGCCCGTTGCTCGTCACCGCCAACGACTACGACCTGGGCCTGTACAACGGCGACACCGGTGTCGTCGTACGCCGGGACGGCGTGCTGCGCGCGGTCTTCGGGCGGCCGAACGCCCCCCAGTCCTTCGCGCCCGCCCGTCTCGGCGGGGTGCAGACCGTGCACGCGATGACGGTCCACCGCAGCCAGGGCAGCCAGTTCGCCCGGGTCACCGTGGTGCTGCCGCCGCCGGAGTCCCCGCTGCTCACGCGCGAGCTGTTGTACACCGCGGTGACCCGCGCCCGCGGCGCGGTACGGATCGTGGGCGGCGAGGAGGCGGTCCGGGCGGCCATCGCCCGCCCGGTCAGCCGCGCCAGCGGCCTGCGCGAGCGCATGAGCTGAACCGCGCCACGGGCGCGGTCACGACCTGCCCCGCACCCGCTCGTCACACACCCCGAGCAGCCGAGCGTGAACTCGCGGTCACCGTCGACGAATGTCGGTGCCCCGGCGGCCCGCGGCGGTGCAGGATGGGGCTCATGCCGGAGGCTGCCTCCTCGCTCGTCCCTGCCAAGCCCGCCCTCGTCACCGTCGACGACGATCCCAGCGTCTCCCGCGCCGTGGCCCGCGACCTGCGGCGCCGGTACGGCGAGTCGTTCCGCGTCGTGCGCGCCGAGTCCGGGCAGCAGGCCCTGGACGCGCTCAAGGAGATGGCCCTGCGCGGCAACGACGTCGCCGTCCTGCTCGCGGACTTCCGCATGCCGGGGATGAACGGGCTGGAGTTCCTCGAGCAGGCCATGGACCTGTACCCGGCGGCCCGGCGGGTCCTGCTGACCGCCTACGCCGACACCGACGCCGCCATCACCGCGATCAACGTCGTCGACCTCGACCACTACCTGCTCAAGCCCTGGGACCCCCCGGAGGAGAAGCTCTACCCCGTCGTCGACGCGATGATCGACGCCTGGCGGGCCGCTCCCCGCAAGGAGGTCTGCGAGACCCGGGTGATCGGCCACCGCTGGTCCGCCCGCTCGCACGAGGTGCGGGACTTCCTGGCCCGCAACCAGGTGCCCTACCGCTGGTACCCCGTCGACCAGCCGGAGGCGGCGCGGCTGCTGCAGGCGGCGGGCGTCGACGACTCGCACCTGCCCGTGGTGATCTCCCCGGCCGGGGAGTGCCTGGTCGCGCCGGACGAGGTGCAGCTCGCCGAGCGCGTCGGGCTGGCGACCGTCCCGGTCACGGACTTCTACGACCTCATCGTGATCGGCGGCGGCCCGGCCGGGCTCGGCGCGAGCGTGTACGGCGCGTCGGAGGGCCTGCGGACGGTCCTGGTCGAGCGCACCGCCACCGGCGGCCAGGCCGGGCAGAGCTCCCGGATCGAGAACTACCTGGGCTTCCCCGACGGCGTCTCGGGCGCCCAGCTCACCGACCGGGCCCGGCGCCAGGCCGTCCGGCTCGGCGCGGAGGTGCTGACCGCGCGGGAGGTCGTCGCGCTGGAGGCCAACGGACCGGCCCGCACGGTCCGGTTCGCCGACGGCAGCGCCATCCACGCGCACGCGGTCGTGCTCGCCACCGGGGTCAGCTACCGGGAGCTCGACGCGCCGGGCCTGGCCGACCTGACCGGCCGCGGCGTGTTCTACGGCTCGGCGCTGACCGAGGCGGCGGGCTGCGCGGGCAGCGACGTCTACATCGTCGGCGGCGCCAACTCCGCCGGTCAGGCCGCCGTCTACTTCTCCCGGCACGCCCGCAGCGTCACGATGCTGGTCCGCGGACCGGGCCTGCAGGCGTCGATGTCGCAGTACCTCATCGAGCAGATCGAGGGCATCCCGGAGATCACCGTCCGGACCTGCACGGAGGTCGTCGAGGCCACGGGCGGGGAGCACCTGGAGAAGCTCACGCTCCGCGACCGGAACACGGGCGAGACCGAGACGGTCGACGCCGGCTATCTGTTCGTCTTCATCGGCGCCACGCCGCGCACGGACTGGCTCGGCGGCCTCGTCGAACGCGACGCCGGCGGGTTCGTCCTGGCGGGCCCCGACCTCGTCGTCGAGGGCAGGCGGCCCGCGGGATGGTCCGAGGACCGGGATCCGTTGCACCTGGAGACGAGCCTGCCGGGGGTCTTCGTCGCCGGCGACGCACGGGCCGAGTCCGTGAAGCGGGTCGCGTCGGCCGTGGGCGACGGGGCGATGGCCGTGTCGCTCGTGCACCGCTACCTGGAGAGGCCCTGATGAGCGCCCCGACCGCCTGCGACCCGGACGAACTGCGCCGACTGTTCCTGTTCGAGAAGCTGCAGCCCGACCAGCTCGACGCGCTGTGCCGGCAGGGGCGGACCGAGACCTTCGAGCCCGGCCCGGTGTACCGCGAGGGCGACCCGGCGACCTGCTTCTACGTGCTGATCGACGGCACGGTCGTGCTCACCAGGCGGTCGGGCGAGGAGGACGTCGAGGTCGAGCGCACCTCCCAGCCCGGTGTCTACGCCGGCGCCTGGCACGCCTACCTCGGCGATCGCGTACCGCAGGTCTACAACAACTCCCTGCGGGTCACGGTGCCGTCGCGGTTCTACGTCCTCGACGCCGAGAAGCTCTCGACGCTGATGCGCGAGTGGTTCCCGATGGCGCTGCACCTGCTGGAGGGGCTGTTCTTCGGCATCCAGAACACCCAGCAGGCCGTCAGCCAGCGCGAACGCCTCCTCGCGCTGGGCTCGCTGTCGGCCGGGCTGACCCACGAGCTGAACAACCCCGCGGCCGCGGCCGTGCGCGCCACGTCGACGCTGCGCGAGCGGGTCGCCGGGATGCGCCACAAGCTCGGGCTGATCGCGGCGGGTCCCTACGAGCGGGCCGACCTCGAGACCCTCGTGCGACTGCAGGAGGACGCCGCCGACCGCGTCGGCAAGGCGCCGGAGCTCGGCCCCGTCGAGACCGGCGACGCCGAGGACGAGGTGGGTGAGTGGATCGCCGACCAGGGCATCGAGGGCGGCTGGGACATCGCGCCCAACTTCGTGGCCGCCGGGATCGACGTCGACTGGCTGCAGCAGGTCAAGGCCAGCGTGCCCGCGCCGGTACTGGAGAGCGCGGTCCGCTGGCTGAACTACACCGTCGAGACCGAGCTGCTGATGAACGAGATCGCGGACTCGACCACCCGGGTCTCGACGCTGGTCGGCGCGGCCAAGCAGTACTCGCAGATGGACCGGGCGCCGTACCAGACCGTGGACGTGCACGAGCTGCTGAAGTCGACGCTGATCATGCTGCAGGGCAAGTTCGGCAACGGGGTGAAGCTGGTCAAGGACTTCGACCGCACGCTGCCGAAGGTCAACGTCTACGCCGCCGAGCTCAACCAGGTGTGGACGAACCTCATCGACAACGCCGTGCAGGCCATGGCCGGGACGGGCACCCTGACCGTGCGGACCGCGCGCGAGGGCGACCGGCTGCTCGTCGAGATCGGTGACACCGGCCCGGGGATCCCGGCGGAGATCCGGTCGCGGATCTTCGAGCCGTTCTTCACCACCAAGGCCGTCGGCGAGGGCACCGGGCTCGGCCTGGACATCTCGTGGCGGATCGTGGTGAACCGGCACCACGGCGACCTGCGGGTGGTGTCGTCGCCGGGCGACACGCGGTTCCAGGTCCTGCTGCCCTTCGACGCCCTCGCCGAGTCGTGATCGTGGAGGACGCATGACGACCATCGACCCGTCGGTCCCGCCCTCGGGGACCGGATGCGTCGAGTGCGAGGCCGCCGGCGGCTGGTGGGTGCACCTGCGCCGCTGCGCGACCTGCGGGCACGTCGGCTGCTGCGACAGCTCGCCCGAACAGCACGCCACCGCCCACTTCCGCGCCACCGGGCACGCCGTCGTGCAGAGCTTCGAGCCCGCCGAGGACTGGTTCTGGGACTACGACCGCGAGGTCGCGCTGTCGGGTCCCCCGCTGGCCCCGCCGAGCGCACGCCCGGCGGACCAGCCCGTGCCCGGGCCGGCCGGTCGCGTCCCCGCCGACTGGCGGTCCCGGATCCACTGATCCCACCGGGCCGGTCCCCGCGGGTGGGCGCAGAATCGTCGGCGTGTTGACGAGTGCCGGGATCCTGCTCCACCGCGACCGCGCCGGGATCGTCGAGGTGCTCCTCGGACACATGGGCGGGCCGTTCTGGTCGCACAAGGACACCGCGGCCTGGTCCATCCCGAAGGGCGAGCTCGACGCGGGCGAGGAGGCCGCCGCCGCGGCCCGCCGCGAGTTCACCGAGGAGCTGGGGTTCCCGCCGCCCGACGGGGAGCTGCGCGAGCTCGGCTCGGTCGTCCAGTCCGGGCGGCGCAAGATCGTTCTCGGGTTCGCGCTGACCGGCGACGTGACCGATGCGCAGGTGGCCGCCGTCGCCGAGCGCCCGGACGACGGGTCGTGGATCGAGATCGAGTGGCCGCGCAACTCCGGCCGGCGCCTGCGCTTCCCGGAGATCGACCGCGCCGGATGGTTCGACCTGGCGACGGCGCGGGTCAAGCTGGTGAAGGGGCAGCTGCCCTTCCTGGACCGTCTCGAAGCCCTGCTGGCCACGGCCTGAGTCCGCCGGTCGACGGCAGGGCGTCCCGGACCGGGCGACGCTGCGGCGATACAGGCGGGCACGGTGACCAGCACCGCGGCCCCTCGAGCACGTCCTGCCGCCGCAGGCGGTCCGTCCCCCGCCGCCGACCCGGCCGGCGTCCGGACCGAGCGCTCATCTGAATCGATCGTGAGACGTCTCACCTGCGATGGAGTGGCGGGCGAAGCCCCCTCTCTGCGACCGTGGACGGTCGACGCACGCGGTCGTGCGTCTGCAACCCCGACCGCCCGTCGCACGCACCTCCCCGAGCGCGCGACCGTCACGGCGGGCCCCTCCGGATCGGCAACCGAGCGCCGCTGCGAGTGCGAGGCCCGCCCGAGGACCGACCTCCATGCCCGTCTCCCCCGCCGGGTCGCGCCGTCGCGCGCCCGACCCCCTCCGCACCCTCCGACCGTTCCGTCCTCGAACCGGCAGCTCGCACCCGGCCGCGGACCCGGGCATCCGGCTCCGTCCGTGGTCGCGGCACGACGCACCCCCGCCCGCCGGAGACCGCACCCCACCGCCGGACGCCGGCCGCGCACCGGCGTCCTTCCGCCGCCTGCGCGGCGCGGTCACCGCCCTCTTCGCCTTCGACGGCGCGGTGTTCGGCAGCTGGGCCGCCCGGATCCCGGACGTCACCACGCAGGTCGGCGCCACCCACGCCACGCTGGGCGTCGCGCTGCTGTGCGTCTCGCTGGGCGCGCTGGCCAGTATGCAGCTCACGGGCGTGCTCGCCGGCCGCTTCGGCGCCGGGCGCGTCGCGCTGGCCGGAACCGCCGGGGCCGCGCTGGTCGTCCCGCTGCCGGGGCTGGCCACGTCGATCCCGCAGCTCTCCGCCGTCCTGCTGCTGTTCGGCGCGACGACCGGCATGGTCAACGTCGCCGTGAACAGCGCCGGCGTGGTGGTCGAGGCACGGCGGCCGGGGCGTCCCCTGCTGCCGTCGCTGCACGCCGCCTTCAGCCTGGGTGGGCTGGCCGGCGCCGCGGCCGGCGGGGTCGCGTCGACCCTCGGCCCGGTACTGCCCCACCTCGCCGTGGTCGGCCTGGTCGGCCTCGGGGTCGTCGCGGCGACCCGGTCGACGCTCGCCGGCCTGCGGGACGGGTCGAGCGCTGTTCCCGAGCAGGCCGGCACCGAACAGGGCCGCACCGAACAGGGCCGCACCGAACAGGGCCGCACCGAACAGGGCGGCACCGCTCGGACCGAGGGTGAGCGCCCCGTGGCCCGGCCCGGCGCGCGCCACCAGCACGGTCGGGCCCTGGTCGTGCTGCTCGGCCTGATCGCGGGCTGCACGGCCTTCGGCGAGGGCGCGATCACCGACTGGGGCGCGCTGCACCTGCGCGACACCCTCGGCGCAGACCCCGCGCTGGCCGCCGCGGGCTACTCCTGCTTCTCGCTCGCGATGGCCTGCGGCCGGCTCACCGGCGGGGTGCTCCTGCGCCGCCTCGGCGAGACCAGGCTGCTCGGTGGCGGGGCACTGCTCGCGGCAGCGGGAATGACCGCGGCGTTGCTGACCTCGTCCCCCGAGCTGGCGCTGGCCGGTTTCGTCCTGGTCGGCCTGGGGCTGGCGAACCTCTTCCCGGTGACCATCGCCCGCGCGGGGGCGCATTCGGGCTCCCGCGGCGTGGCGCTCGCGTCGACCGTCGGCTACACGGGGCTGCTGGGCGGCCCGCCCGCCATCGGCTTCCTCGCCGAGCACGCCGGTCTCGCGACCGCGCTGTCCTCGGTGCCGCTGCTCGCGGTCGTCGCGGCCGGCCTGGCCCTCGCGGTCGCGGCCGAGAAGCCCCGGCTGCCCCGACTCTCCCTGCCAGCCCGACTCTCCCTGCCGGCCCGACTCACCCTGCCGGCCCGACTCACCCTCCCGGCCCGACTCACCCTCCCGGCCGGAAGGACCCTGGCGGCCCGCGTGCTGCCGACCCGGGCGGGGCTCTCCCGGTGGGCGCAGGCCGCGGCCCGGCCCGTCGAGCCCACCGGACTCGGGATCCTCGCCGCGCGTACCGCGACCGCGGCCGCCCGCCGGCAGCCGTTGCGCGTCGTCCGCACCGCCCGCGCACGGGTCGCGGTCACGACCCGCCCGGCGATGCTGCGCGGTGCGGCGATCGCCCACCGGGCAGCGGCGGACCTGGCCACGCTCACCGCCGAGACGGGGCCGGCCCCGACCCCGACCCCGACGAAGGGGGCCAGCCTCGACCGCGGGACCGGCACCGCCCTCAGCGCGGGACCGGGGACCGCGTCGCCGACCCGCGCACCGGGTGCCCGGATCCGCCCCTATCCCGGTCTGGAGCTCCTCGCCGCCTGACGTCAGGAGCGCCCGGGGTGAGGGCGGGAGGTGGGCACGGCGACCATCCGCGCCGACCGAAGCGTCAGCACCCCGGCCCCCGCACGCAGCGCCCGGACCACCCCTGCACCCCCGTCGTCGTCGCCGGCGCGGAACCCGAACCACGTCGAACGACACAACGCGACGCATAGCACACCCGAGTCCGGGTACCACCGCGACATGCCGAACTCGAGCATCAAGAACGAGAAGCTGTACGAGGAGCTGCGCGACCGCGGCGAGAGCAAGGAGAAGGCCGCCCGCATCGCGAACGCCTCGGCCGCCGAGGGCACGAAGAAGGTCTCGGAGCGGGGCGGGAAGGCCGGCTCCTACGAGGACATGACCAAGGACGAGCTGTACGAGCGCGCCAAGGAGATCGGGATCGAGGGACGGTCCGACATGTCGAAGGACGAGCTGGTGAAGGCCCTGCGGGACCACTGACCGGTCCGGCACGGGTCCTGACCGGCCCGAGGCGCTCGGGTGGCGCCCTCCGGCGGGACACACCATTCTGGTCGTGAACAAGGTTTGGCGCGTTCCGTCCGAGAGTGACGACGCGACCGTCCCACGTCGAGGAGGAGCACCGTGAGCACGACCGACTCGAACGACTCCGCGGGTACCGGCCGGATGGACCCGGCCGCCCGGCGGATCGACCTCCTGCACCGGACCGGATCGGTGGTGATCGGGCTCGGCCTGTGGGTGTTCGCCGTGCTGGGCTTCGTCCAGCGCCTCGACTTCTTCTCCACCCAGGGCCAGCCGGTGCTCGGCCTGTCCTCCAACGGGCTGCTGTCCACGATCTCGGTCGTCTTCGGCGGGATCCTGATCGGGGCCGGGATCCGCGGCGGGCGGCTGTCGTCGAGCGTGCAGGTCGTGGTCGGGGCGCTGTTCCTGCTCTCCGGCATCGTGAACGTGCTGGTCCTCAACACCGAGCTGAACCTGTTGGCGTTCCGGATGCCGAACGTGATCTTCAGCCTGGTCGTCGGCGGCATCCTGCTGACGATCGGGTCCTGGGGGCGGTTCACCGGCCGGCTCCGCGCGGACAGCCCGTACTCGCGCGAGCGGCAGATCGGGGCGTTCGAGGACCCGCAGCTGAGCCCCGAGCTCAGCGGGATCGACCTGGAAGGGAGCCCGGCCGAGGCCCGCGCGGCCCGCGAGCTGGCCGAGGCGGAGCGGGCGGTCGCCGAGCACCGTGCCGCACCCGAGGTCGTGGCCGAGGTCCACGCGCTGGCGGGCCTGCGCCGGCCGGAGGACCGCATCCACGCCTGGCAGGAGCGCCACACGGGCCCCGCCCCCTCCTGAGATTCCCGGCGTCGTCGCGGCCCAGCGGTACCCCGACGACGCCGGAAGCCCGCCCGCCGCCGGACGCGAGCCCTCCGACGGCGGGCGGGGCAGGATCGCTACCCGCGCGGGACGATCGGCGGCCGCCGGTGTGCCCGGACCTCCGGCGGCTCCCCCGCGTACCGCTCCACCTGCACCGTCGTGAGCTGCCCGGTGCAGGCCTGCGCCAGCCGTGACGTCCCGATGTCGCGGGTCAGCACGTTCGGGTTGCCGTGCACACAGGTCGGGTCGTCGTCGGACACGGGGGTGTACCAGGCCCCGGTCGGCAGCTGGACCACGCCCTCGCGCACCTCCTCCGTCACCCGCGCCGCGGCCAGGCAGGCGCCGCGGACGTTGTGCAGCCGGACGACCACGCCGTCCTCGATGCCCCGCCCGGCCGCGTCGACCGGGTGGATCCGCACGACCTCCCGCCCGCCGACCTTGCCCGCCGCGCTGGTCGCGCCGAAGTCCAGCTGGCTGTGCAGCCGGGTCGACGGCTGGTTGGAGACCAGCCAGAGCGGCTGCCGCGGGGTGGGCGGTTCGGTGGGCGGCAGCCACGCCGGGTGGCCGGGGCAGTCGTCGTAACCGAACGAGGCGATCCGCTCCGAGGCGAGCTGGATCCGCCCGGTCTCGGTGGGCAGCCGTGCCGTGCCGGCACGAAACGCGGCGAGCAGGCCGCCGTCGTCGGCCCCCGGCGGGAGCTCGTGCTCCCCCACCGCCCAGAACTCCTCGAAGGTCGGCGCCGGGAACCCCTTGTCCGCCAACGCCTTCTCGGTCCGCTCCCACAGGTGCGCGAGCCACTGTCGGGTGCTGCGCCCCTCGGTGAACCTCGGCCCGAACCCCAGCCGGTCGGCCAGCGCGGCGAAGATCGCGTGGTCGTCGCGGGCCTCCGCGTAGGGCCGCGCGACCGGCTTCATCGCCACGACCAGCGGATCCGTGCCGTGCGCCCCGATGTCCTCGCGCTCGAGGGTGGTCGTGGCGGGCAGGACGACGTCGGCGTGCCTGGCCGTGGCCGTCCAGACCGACTCGTGCACCACGAAGGTGTCGACCCGGCCCAGCGCCCGGCGCAGGCGGGCGAGGTCCTGGTGGTGGTGGAACGGGTTGCCGCCGCACCAGTACACGAGGCGGCTGTCGGGGTAGGTCCGCTCCTCGCCGTTGTACGAGTAGCGCCCGCCCGGGTGCAGCAGCATGTCCGCGACTCGCGCGACCGGGATGTAGCTGCACACAGGGTTGGGCCGGCGCGCGAGCGTCGGGACCGGGACGGCGTTGCGGACGCGGCCGTAGTGCCCCAACGACCCCAGGCCGTAGACGAACCCGCCGCCCGGGAGCCCGATCTGGCCGAGCATCGCCGCCAGCACCAGCCCCGCCCACACCGGCTGCTCGCCGTGCTCGGCCCGCTGCAACGACTGCGAGACGGTGATCAGCGTGCGCCCGGCGGCGAGCCGGCGGGCCAGGGCGCGGATCTCCTCGGCCGCGATCCCGCAGATGCCCGCGGCCCAGTCGGCGTCCCGCCCGTGCAGGGAGCGCTCGACCTCCGGCCACCCCGCGCAGTGCGTGGCGAGGAACTCGCGGTCGTGCAGGTCCTCGGCGAGCAGCGTGTGTGCCAGGCCGAGCATGAGTGCGGCGTCGGTGCCGGGTTCGGCGGCGAGCCACTGCGCGCCGACCTCGTCCGGCAGGTCCTGCCTCAGGGGGCCGACCAGCACGAATCGCGCCCCCCGACGGTGGGCGGCGAGCATGGCGTCGCGCTCCACGTGCCGGCTGACGCCGCCCGCGGCGACCGTCGAGTTCTTCAGTGCCATCCCGCCGAAGGCCAGCACGGTGTCGGTGTGGGCGGCGATCTGGTCCCAGGTGACCACGGAGCGGGTGACGGCGTCGAAGGGCCCGAGGACGTGCGGGAGCAGCACCTCCGCGGCCCCGCCGGAGTAGGTGTTGACCGACTGCGTGTAGCCGCCCGCCAGGGCCAGGAACCGGTGGATCTGCCCCTGCGCGTGGTGGAAGCGCCCGGCGCTGGCCCAGCCGTACGAACCGCCGTAGACGGCGGTGGGGCCGTGCTCGGCGTACACGCGCCGGAGCTCGTCGGCGAGCCGGTCGAGCACCTCGTCCCACCCGACCTCGAGGAACTCCTCGCGCCCGCGCCGGTCGCCCGGCCCGGGCCCCTGCTCCCACCAGCCGCGGCGGACCGCGGGGCGGGCCACCCGGACGGGGTTGCGGACGGCGGCGGGGACGTTCTGCAGGACCGGCGAGGGATTCGGGTCGGCCTCGTGCGGGCGGACCTGCAGCGCACCCGACCGCCACTCGGCCCGGAACACTCCCCAGTGCGCGCTGTGCGGGACCGCCGTCATGCCTCCCATCATGCGGTACGCGCCGGAGCGGACCGCCGGAGATAGGGTTCGACGCATGGCACGGACGCCCCGGCGGCACGATCACGACGCGGGCGGCGACCGCTCCCTCCTCGACGCCAAGGCGGCCCTGCGCGAGGAGGTCTGGACGGCGCTGACCGAGGCGAAGGTCGCGCGGTTCCCCGGCGCCCGGAACCGGATCTCGAACTTCACCGGCGCGGAGAAGGCCGCCGAGCTCCTGCGGTCGCTGCCGGAGTGGGAGAAGGCGCGGGCGGTGAAGTCCAACCCTGACTCGGCGCAGCTGCCCGTCCGGCAGCGTGCCCTCGAGGACGGCAAGACGCTCTACATGGCCGTGCCGAGGCTCGCCGGGGAGGATCCGTTCTTCCTCCTCGACCCCGAGCACCTGGCCGACCCGCCGCGCCGCGCGGTCTCCATCAGGAACGCCACCCGGTCGGCCCGCCGGGTGGCCGTCGACGACCTGGACCCGGTCGACCTCGTCGTGACGGGCTGCGTCGCCGCCGGCGAGGACGGGGCGCGGCTGGGCAAGGGCGGTGGGTTCGCCGACCTGGAGTTCGCGCTGGCCGGCGCGGCCGGGCTGATCTCGGACCGCACCGTCGTGGTGACCACGGTGCACGAGTTGCAGGTCCGCCCGGCCGGGGTGATCCCGACGGCGACGCACGACATCCCGGTGGACCTCGTCGTCACGCCGGAGCGGGTGATCGACTGCCGGGCGACGCGGGGTGAGCGGCCCACCGGGGAGGTCCTGTGGGAGTCGCTCACCGACGAGAAGATCGCCTCGATACCGCTGTTGCAGAAGCTCCGCGATCAGGGAGGTGGCTCGTGACCCGGATCGAGCTGGTCCAGGGGGACATCACGACCCAGGAGGTCGACGCCGTCGTCAACGCGGCGAACTCGTCGCTGCTCGGCGGCGGGGGCGTCGACGGCGCGATCCACCGCGCCGGCGGCCCCGCGATCCTCGCCGAGTGCCGGGAGCTGCGGTCCACGCGCTTCAAGGACGGACTGCCGACCGGCCGGGCCGTCGCCACCACCGCGGGGAACCTGCCCGCCCGCTGGGTGATCCACACGGTGGGACCGGTGTACGCCAAGCGGGAGGACCGCTCGCACCTGCTCGCCTCGGCGTACCGGGAGTCGCTGCGGGTCGCCGACGAGCTCGGCGCGCGGTCGGTCGCCTTCCCCGCGGTGTCGGCGGGGATCTACGGGTGGCCGCTCGACGACGCCGCCCGGATCGCCGTCACGACCGTGCGGGAGACCGGCTCGGAGGTCGCGGTGGCACGGTTCGTGCTGTTCAGCGCGGAGATCCTCCGGGCGTTCGAGAAGGCGTGAGAGGGGTTCCGTGGTCGTGCACGCCGACCCCGGCTTCCCGGTCACGATCGGCTCGGGCGTCCAGCGTGGGACACCGGGCCGTCCTGCACGGCTGCACCGTCGAGGGCGACGTGCTGATCGGGATGGGCGCCGTGGTGATCGGGATGGGCGCCGTGGCGCTGAACGGGGCGCGGATCGGGCTCCGGCACGATCGTCGCCGCCGGCGCAGTGATCACCCAGGGCGCGGAGATCCCGCCGAACTCGCTGGTCGCGGGCGTGCCGGGCAAGGTCCGCACGGAGACGGGCGAGGAGGAGCGCAAGGGCATCGCCCTCAACGCCGCCGCCTACGTCCACCTCGCCGAGGTCCACCGCAGCGCGACCTGACCCGACACCCGACCGGCGACCCGGAGCCACCGCGTGACGCAGGATGGAACCATAATGCGCCCATAGGCCGCCTGGATGCGCAGTATGGTTCCATAACGCGCCCACGGAGGTCCCGGGTGCCCGGATCCGGGCGCACCTCAGTCGAGCACCGACCACTCCCCCCGCGCGACCCGGCCGGCGAGGGTGAGCAGGCCGACGGCGTGCTCGTGCAGGCGCTGCCCGATCTCCTGCGGCGCCTTGCCCGCGCTCGCCCGCGCCCAGGTCCCCTCCAGCACGATGCCGAGCTTGAACCCGGCGAGCGCGGTGTACCAGTCGACGTGCACCGGCTCCCGGCCCCCGGTCCCGCCGTACGCGACGACGAGCTCCTTGCGCGTCGGCAGGCCGCCGAGCTGCGCCAGCGGGCCGCCGACGTCCATCGCGGTCGGCTCCTCCGGCCAGGTCACCATCAGCCAGCCCAGGTCCAGCAACGGGTCCCCGACCGTGCACATCTCCCAGTCCACGATCGCCGCCACCTCGGGTCGCGTGCGGGCGAGCAGCACGTTGTTGAGGTGGAAGTCGCCGTGCAGGACACCGGGCGGGGCGTCGGCGGGCCGGTGCTCCTCCAGCCACCGGGCGACCAGCTCGACGTCGGGCAGCCCGCCCGGCTCCCACCCCGGGAACTCGCGGTAGCCCCCGAGGTGGCGCAGCCACTGCGGGACCTGCTTCTCCAGGAAGCTGCCGGGCTTGCGCAGCACGTCGAGCCCCTGCGCGACGGGGTCGAGCGCCCCGAGCCGGGACAACGCGCGGGCCATGGCCAGGCCCTGCCCGTGGCGCAGCTCCGGGTCCGCCCGCTGCTCGGGCGTGACCTCCTCGCCGGGGTTGACGCCGTCGATCAGCTCCATCAGGTAGAAGACGACACCGAGCACCGACGTGTCCTCGCAGCCGGCGAGGAGCCGCGGGTGCGGGACGTCCGTGCCGGCCAGCCCGCGCAGCACGGTGATCTCGCGCGCGATCGTGCGGTCGCTCGTGGGCCGAGGATGCGCGGGCGGGCGGCGCAGCACGACCGGCCGGCCGTCGAGCTCGACGCGCAGCACGACGTTCTGGGTCCCGCCGGCCAGCGGCGTGACCTCGCCGATCGTCCCCTCGACGCCCTGGGTGCGCAACCAGGCGGCCAGCCGGTCGAGGTCGACGGTGTCGACGGGGCTCACCGCTCGTTCCGCTCGGCCCGCAGCCGCCGGGTCTCCTCCGAGACGCGGGCACCGAGCAGGCCCGCGGCGGAGTCGACCAGCTGGCTGATGAACAGCCGGTGGTCGCGCCGGCCGGGCGCACGGGCGCGCTGGGCCAGCTCGACGTCGACGAACCGGATCACGTGGAAGCGCCGGTGCAGCACCACGGCGTCGGGATCGAGCAGCGGCTCGAGCAGGGCGCGCCAGCGCAGGATGCTCCCGCCCTCGACGTCGTAGCCCAGCGGTTCGGTCTGCGGCTCCGGCCGGGTGAGCAGGTCGGCCACGGTGCGCAGGTACCCCGCTCCGCCGGCCCCCTGGTCGAGCTTCACCGCGCTCGGCCGCACCAGGGCGCCGGCGAGCGCGTGGATCCGGGTGGCGGCGTCGCCGGCGGAACCGTCGACCAGGCCGGCCTCGTACCCGTCGAGCAGGGCGTGCCGGGCCGCCTCGATCTCGGGCCGGTGCCGCTCGATCAGGGCCGCGAGCAGGCCGTCGCGGTCGGTGAACCAGTACTGCGCGGCGATGACGTTGCGGGCGCCCGCCGCCCGGCCGATCTCGCGCAGCGACACCGACTCGCTGCCCCGCTCGGCGAACAGTGCCTCGGCGGCGTCGAGGAGCCGGGTCCGCGTGTCGGCCTTGGCGTCGGTCCGGGCGTGGTCGGCCTTCGCATCGCTCCCGGTGGCCGTGCCGGTCATGCCGGGGCCCAGGCCATGCCGCCGTCGACCTTGAGGATCGCGCCCGTGGTGAAGCTGGAGTCGGGGCTGGTCAGGTACCGCACGGCCCCGACGATCTCGTCCGCCTCGCCGATCCGGCCCAGCGCGGCGGTCTCCCCCTTGGCGAACATCTCGTCGTCCCACGCCTTGCTGATGTCCGTGCGGAACATGCCGGGCATGACGCCGTTGACCCGCACCGTCGGGCCGAAGGCGCGGGCCAGGCCGAGGGTCATCGCGTTGAGCCCGGCCTTCGCGGTGGCGTAGGGCAGCTCGCCGGGCTGCGGCTGGACGGCGGCGATGCTGCTGACGTTGACGATCTGCCCGCCCTCGCCCTTCTGCATCGCCTCGCCCGCGCGCACCGCGAGCCGGAACGGGCCCTTGAGGTTCACGCCGATCACCTTGTCGAACAGGTCCTCCCCCACCTCGCCGAGGGAGGGGTACAGCGGGGACATGCCGGCGTTGTTCACCAGGACGTCGATCCGCCCGAGGCCGTCGAGCACCCGGTCCATCAGGGCGTCGCAGTCCGCCCACCGGCCGACGTGGCAGGCGATCCCGAGGGCCTCGACCCCGAACTCCGCACGGAGCTCGGCGGCGAGGGCCTCGCACGCGTCGGCCTTCCGGCTGGCCACGACCACCCGATGGCCGCGGCACGCGAGATCCCGGCAGATCTCGCGTCCCATGCCGCGGCTGCCGCCGGTCACGACAGCGACCTTGCTGTCCATCGGCATCCTCCGTTCATGCGCCTGCATCGAACGAAGAGCCTAGCCGTGATCAGCGCGTGGAACCCCGTTCGCGCCATTCCTCGTCCTCGCGGTCGGCCTGCTCGGTCCGCTCGCGGGCGATCTCGAGCGCCCGGGCGGCCGTCTCCTCGTCCGGGTACGGACCGAGGCGGTCCGCGGCCCGGCAGCCCTCCGGGCCCTCCACCGTGTGGTGCTTCAGGCAGTAGAACCAGTGCTGCTCGCTCATGGGTGTGAGCGTGTCAGGTCTCCGCGTCCCGCGCTCGTACATACCTTGTCAGTTATATAACCAGGGTAGTACGTTGCAGTCGTGCTGCCGTTCGCCGTCCTCGCCGAACCCGCCCGGCGCCGGATCCTCGACCTGCTGCGGGAGCGTCCCCGCCTGGTCGGGGAGCTCTCCGTCGAGCTGGGCCTGAGCCAGCCGGGCACCTCCAAGCACCTGCGGGTGCTGCGCGAGGCCGGACTGGTCGAGGTGCAGGCCGACGCGCAGCGGCGCCGGTACGTCCTGCGGGCCGAGCCGCTCGCCGAGCTCGACGCCTGGCTCGCCCCCTACCGCCGCTTCTGGGACCGCCGGCTCGACGCCCTCGAGCGGGAGCTGGACCGCATGCCCGATCCGGAGCCGGGCCCCAGGTCCGAGCGTGCGTCCGGTTCCCTACCCGACCCCGTGCCCGACGAGGAGACCCGATGACCCCGGACAGCCTGACCCTGCGCGACGGCCGCACCGTGCTCCGCGTGGAGCGCCCCCTCCCCCACCCGCCGGAGAAGGTGTGGCGGGCGTTGACCACCCCGGAGCACCTCGCGCAGTGGTTCCCGTCGACCGTGCGTCTCGACCTGCGGGAGGGCGGGGAGATCGTGTTCGACGACGGCGACACCCGCGGCGTCGTCACCGCCCTCGAGCCGCCCCGGCTGTTCGCCTTCAGCTGGGGCGACTCGGACCACCTGCGCTGGGAGGTCCACCCGGCCGACGGCGGATCGGTGCTGGTCCTGCACCACGCGTTCACCGACCGCTTCGGCGCGGCCAGCTTCGCGACGGGCTGGTCGGCCTGCGTCGAGGGGCTGTCGCAGGTGCTCGCGGGCGAGGAACCGGCCCCGACGGTCGACATGACCACCCGGCACGAGGAGTACGTGCGCGCGTTCGACCTCGACGCGCCGAGGATCGAGGGCGACACGGTCCGGATCGAACGCCAGCTCACCGCTCCCGCCGACGCGGCCCGGCCCCTGCTGGAGCCCTCCGGGATCGCCGGCGGGCCGGTGCGGTGGGACCTGGTCGAGGGCACGGGCCACGGCGCCCGGCTGGTCGCCGTCGCCACGGGCCCCTTCGACGTCCCGCTCCCCGAGGCGGCCCGACTCCTCCGCGCTCGGGTGCAGGAGATCGCCGCGACCCTGGCCGTCGCCCCCGCCCGACCCTGAGCCGACGACGACGGCTCACCTCGACGATGCGCTCGGGAAGCGGGTCTCGAAGTCCAGGATGCGCACCTGCTCGGGGGTGACCGCGATGCGCCACATCTCGACCTCGGGCGGGAACCCGCTCACCCACGCTGCACCTCGACTCGGGCCGAAATACCGCTCGACCGCCTCGGCGTACTCCGGGCAGACGCCGACGACCTCGTGCCCCCGGAGGCCGTCGCCCGGTGGCCGGTCCGCTCGGAAGAACATCCCTCCCCGAAGCGGGCCGGTCACCCCATCCGCCCGACGGACCCGAGCGCGCCGGGGACTCGCGCGCACGCGATACGGAATAGTGAGCTTCGCGTCGCTGACCCGACGGACAGAGGCTGACTCGACGCACGGTAGTGGCGGGCGGGCGGCGCAGCGCTCGGCACGTGGGGCTCCCGATCAGGCCTCGACAGCCTCCGTCCGACTCGACGTCGCCGGCCGTGCACCACGGAGCCCTCGGTCCGGCCGGGGGTCCCTGAGCCGCGGTATCTCGGCGATCTGAGCCAGCGACAGGCCCAGAGCTTGCGCCGAGCGCGCGAATCGCAGTCGCGTCACTGCGCCGTCGTCGTACTCACGCTGGCCTGCGGGGGTGCGCTCCGGGGCCGGCAGCAGCCCGGCCTGCTCGTAGAAGCGGATCCTCCGCACACGGACTCCGGTTCGCGCGGCAAGCTCCCCGATGCGCATCGTCCGAGGCCGGCCCCGACGACAGTTGACCCTCCACCGCAGTGGAGGTTCTCAGGTCGGACCGACGGCAGGACAGGGGGTTGAGTGCCGTGCCCGCCAACCCGCGCCCTCGCCCTCGCCCTCGCTGTCGGGATGCCCTCACCCGAGCGGGCACGCGCCCCTCCCCCGCTCGGGTGAGGCCCCCCGGCACCGAGGCTCCCGAGGTCACCGCAGGCCTCCATGCCCGCGACGAGCCCGACATGGACGAGTGCGGGCATCCCCGGCACCCCCCGAGCCTGCCCGCCTCGTCGGGCTGCTGCGACGTCGTCCGCGCGATCGTCTGCGACGACTGCAACGCCGAGCAGGGGCTCGCGGCGGCGCGCCGCGTCCTGGAGTAGGTGCTCGCCGAGTCCGGTCCCGCCGAGCTGATCAACGTTGCCGTGCAGCTGGCCGCACAGCTCGGGTCTGCGCTCGAGCGGATCGCCACCGACCAGGGACTGGTGGCGACGTATCTGGCCGAGGTCTGGTTCCTCGAGTGAGGCGAAGCGGCAACTGCTCGTCGGCGAGGACCTCGTCGGCGACTGAACGAGAGCGCCCGCTCGCTCACGGGCTCCACGGTTTCCGGGTCAATATTGAGCATCGCTAACAGCTCTCAATGCGAGCTATCCTCGTGGGCGTGGCCGTTCCCACCTCCGTGTTCACCTCCGCAGCCGCCTGCGTGCCCGCCTCGGCACACGCCTCCGCGTCGCCCACCACCTCGGACGACGTGCTGCGCATCGTCGTGGGGCTGCGGCGGGTGCTCCGCCGGCGGCTGCGCGCGCGGTTCGGGGAGCCACCGTTGCGCGGGGCGCAGGCGGAGCTGCTGCAGCAGGTCGAGGCCGAGCCGGGTGTCGGTGTCGCGGCCGCCGCGCGCGCCCTCCATCTGGCCGGCAACTCGGTGAGCACACTGGTGAACCAGCTCGTCGACGCGGGCCTGCTGCGCCGCGAACCCGACCCGGCCGATCGCCGGGCGGTCCGGCTCTTCCTCACCCCCGGGGCCGTCGAGCGGCTCGCGCAGCGCCGCGCCGCCCGCCGCGAGCTCCTCGACGACGGCCTCGCCCGCCTCGGCCCCGGCGAGCGGGCCGCGATCGTCGCCGCGCTCCCCGCCCTGCAGCACCTCCTCGCCGCGATCGAGGACCGCCCCGCGCAGGAGGGCCCGTGACGGTCACCGACGCCCCCGCCGTCCGGTGTGCGGGGCTGCGCCAGGCCTTCGGCGACACCGTCGCGGTCGACGGGCTCGACCTCGAGGTCCACCGCGGTGAGGTGTTCGGCCTGCTCGGCCCCAACGGCGCCGGCAAGACCACCACGATCCGGTCGATCACCACGCTCCTGCCCGCCCCGCCCGGCACGGTGACCGTGCTCGGCCGGGATGTCGCCCGGCAGAAGACCCAGGTGCGCAGGCTGATCGGCTACGTCCCGCAGCAGCTCTCCGCGGACGGCACGCTGACCGGCCGGGAGAACGTCATGCTCTTCGCGCGACTCTTCGACGTCCCGCGGCGCATCCGGAGGGCTCAGGTCGAGGGCGTGCTCGAGGCGATGGACCTCGTCGAGGCCGCGGACCGGCCCGTCAAGACCTACTCCGGCGGCATGGTGCGCCGGCTCGAACTGGCGCAGGCCCTGGTCAGCGCCCCGCGGCTGCTCGTGCTCGACGAGCCGACCGTCGGCCTGGACCCCGTCGCGCGCGACGGCGTGTGGGAGCGGATCGCCCGGACCCGGTCCGAGACCGGGATGACGGTGCTGGTCACCACGCACGCCATGCAGGAGGCCGACGAGCACTGCGAGCGGATCGCGCTGATGCACCGCGGCCGCGTGCGTGCGCTCGGCACCCCCGAGAAGCTGAAGAGCGCCATCGGGCCGGGCGCCACGCTCGACGACGTCTTCCGCCACCACACCGGGGACACCCTGGCCGAGGAGAGGGGAGGGATCCGCGATGTCCGCGCCGCCCGCCGCACCGCCGGCCGCCTGGGTTGAGGCGGAGCCGGGTCCGGTCGCGCTCGTCCGGACCGCGGTCTCGCGCGTCGCCACGATGTGCCTGGTGGAGCTGCAGAAGCTCCGCCACGACCGCACCGAGCTGCTCACCCGCGCCGTGCAACCGGCGCTGTGGCTGCTCGTCTTCGGCCAGGTCTTCAGCAACATCCACGCGATCCCGACCGGGAACACGCCCTACCTGGACTTCCTCGCCCCGGGCATCCTCGCCCAGTCCGCGCTGTTCATCGCGATCTTCTACGGCATCCAGGTCATCTGGGAACGCGACGCCGGGGTGCTGGCCAAACTGCTGGTCACGCCGACGCCGCGGATCGCCCTCGTCGCCGCCAAGGCCTTCGCCGCGGGCGTCCGGGCCGTGGCGCAGGCCGTGGTCGTGCTGCTGCTGGCACTGGTCCTCGGTGTGTCGCTGACCGCGAACCCGCTGAAGCTGCTGGGCGTGGTCGTGGCGCTGATGCTCGGCTCGGCGTTCTTCTGCTGCCTGTCGATCACGATCGCCGGGCTGGTGCTCTCCCGCGACCGGCTGATGGGCATCGGGCAGGCGATCACGATGCCGCTGTTCTTCGCGTCGAACGCGCTCTACCCGGTGGAACTGATGCCGACGTGGCTGCAGTGGGTCAACCACGTCAACCCGCTGTCCTACGAGGTGGAGGCGCTCCGCGGGCTGCTGATCGGGGCACCGGCGCGGCTGGGCCTCTGCTTCGGCGTGCTCGTCCTCGCCGCCGCCGTGATGATCACGATCGCGAGTGCCCTGCTCCCCCGCCTGACCCGCTGACCCCGTGAGTGGCGATGGTCGCCAGAGTGACTATCGCCACTCACAGACGCGGGTGACCACGATGGCCACCTGCTCGGCGATCACGTCGGCGGGGGCCAGCGGGAGCACGATGTGGCTCACCGTGAGACGGGCCGCGGTCTCGGCCGCCAGCCCGACGGCGTCGGGGTCGAGCTCGGGCCAGCGGCGCCGCAGGTAGCCCGCGGCCCGCTCGCGCGCTGCCACCACGATCGGCTCGCTGTCCGTGCCGAACAGCTCCGGCGTGCCCTCGTCGCCGGTCAACAGGGTCTTGAGCAGCGGGGTGTCCTCGGCCCGGGCCAGCGCCCCGCGCACCGCCGCCACCCAGGCCGTGTGCAGGTCGGCCTCGCCGGCCAGGGCCTGCTCGATCTCGTCGAGGAACCGCTCGGTCGACCGCAGGACCAGCGCCGACGCCACACCGCGGCGGTCGCCGAACTCGTTGTAGAGGGTCTGGCGGCTCACCCCGACGCGGGTGGCCAGGTCGCGCATCGAGAAGGCCCGGAACCCCCGGTCGACGACGAGCTCCTCGGCGACGTCGAGCGCGTCGTCGCGCGCCCGCTGGGCCATCGACCTCGGTTCCATCGCGCCAGCCTTGACGTTCCAGCCTGATCCGTCAACTGTGTGGACACATTTAGTCACAGTGTCTACCGTCGGCGCCGTACGCGAGGTCGAGGAGGACTCACATGACGGTGATGTGAAGGACACCGCGGTCGCCGGCTACCACGTGCGAGGGCCGGCTGCGCACGCTCCGCCTCGGCCTCCGGCCCGGGGCGCGCGGTGCTGGAGAAGTGGTTCCGTAGTGGGCGCTGCGGCGGCAGTTCATGTCGGTGCCGCGTTGTGGAACCACAACGCGCCGAAAGAGCCGCCGTGAACGCGTTATGGTTCCATAACGCGCCGCGGGAGCCGGTTCGAGCGCATTATGGAT